>NZ_DATGBO010000051.1:0-4455 GCF_035312645.1 Arenimonas sp. | reverse complement strand
GCCAGCGCGGCGCGGCACGCGCCAAGAATGTCGGCTGGCGCATCGACTACCAGATCGTGACGCCGAACCTGCGTGAGCAACTGAAGAGTTGCGCGATCACCGCCGATCCGCGTTTTTCCGACCACGCGCCGTATGCGGTGGATTACGCATGAGTGAGGTCAACGCCAAACCTTCGGTCTGGGCGGCTTTCACCCAGCCCGCTGCCTGGACGATGTTCTTCTTTGGTTTTTCCTCCGGCCTGCCATTCCTGCTGGTCGCGGGCACGCTCGCCTATTGGTTGAAGGAGAACGGCATTGTCCTCAAGGAAATCACCTGGATTGCCAGCGCGGGCATGACCTACGCGTTGAAATTTCTTTGGGCGCCACTGCTCGACAACGTGAGCCTGCCCTGGCTATCGCGTCTGGGCCGACGCCGGAGTTGGTTGCTGCTAGCGCAGGCGGGCGTGCTTGCCGGTTTGCTCGGCATGGCGTTCGTCACGCCAGCGCAGTTGGAACTATTTGTGGCGCTGACCTTGATCGTGGCATTTGCTGGCGCGACCCAGGACATCGCCGTCGACGCCTATCGGATCGAGATCGCACCGATGTCGGCACAGGGTGCCTTGGTGGCAACCTATTCGCTCGGCTACCGGATCGGCCTGGTTCTGGCTGGCGCCGTCGCACTGATTCTTGCCGACCATGTCGCCTGGGCAACCGTCTATCAGGCGATGGCGCTGCTGATGCTGCTCCCGATGGCGGCGAATCTTTTCGCCCGCGAGCCTGAGAACTACCGGATTGCTCCGGCGACCTGGGGGCAGGCCATGCGCGAAAGCATCGCCGAGCCCTATGCCGATTTCTTTCGTCGCTACGGCTGGCAGCTCGCATCGCTGACGCTGCTATTCATCTTGTTGTTCAAGATCCCCGAGCAGGCGCTGGTGGGTGGGATCATGGGTCCGTTCTATCTCGACATGGGCTTCAGCAAGACCGAAGTGGGCACCATCACCAAAATCTACGGTGTCTGGATCGGTCTCGTCGGTGTTTTCCTCGCCGGCGTTGCGATTGCCCGTTGGGGGGGGCGCAAGCCGTTGTTGGCCTCCATCGTATTGTGCGCTAGCTGTAACCTGCTTTATGTCTGGTTGATCGGGCATCCCGGCAATCTCGCGGCGCTGACGCTGGTGATCTCCTGCGAAAACCTCACGCTGGGCTTCCTCGGTACCGCCGCAGTAGCGTTCCTGTCATCGCTCGTGAACCGTCGACACACAGCGACGCAGTACGCGCTGCTCAGTTCGATGGTGAACCTGCCGGGCAAAGTGCTGGGCGTGTTCGCCGGCGGCATCGTTGAGGCCACGAGTTACGGTACTTACTTCATCATCGCGACCGTGGCGGTGATGCCAGCGACCGCGCTGTTTCTTTATCTCTGGTCGCGACTGGATACTGACGATGCTGCGGTCTGATAACCGGGGCTGGGCCGGAGTGGTGTGGCTGAAGCAACACTGACGCCAAACCCGCAACACCCGTCACCCGGCTTCCCGCGCGAGCGTTGGAAGGGTAGTCTGAAGCGCTTCGGTCCGATCAAGGACAGCAAACCCAGAACCCATGGCCGACTTCCTGCTACGCGACATCGATGAGACC
Organism: Arenimonas sp.; assembly: GCF_035312645.1. GTDB lineage: Bacteria > Pseudomonadota > Gammaproteobacteria > Xanthomonadales > Xanthomonadaceae > Arenimonas. Next base: position 2,848 of record NZ_DATGBO010000051.1, on the reverse strand, counting down.
GTCGCCAACCGCATCAAGGAATTGGCGCGGCAAAAAGGTTGGCCGCTCAACGATGTGATCCTGCATCTGGTGAAGCAGGCGCTGGGCATGGCCGGGCCGGATGAGGCGCCAGTGCCTGGCGATATCGCGCGGCTGGCCGGCGCTTGGGGCGATGAGGAAACGCGGGCGTTCAAGGAAGCGATGGCAGCGTTCAGCGGCCTGCCTGACGACGCGCCGGCCTATATGCTCGACCAGGATTTCGAAAAGCTGAAAGATCCGCCGCCCCGCTGATTGCCGTGGTCAGGCCGGAAAGATGGCGCCGAGAACGCGCGGGCCTTTCGCGCCGGTGACTTCGGGAAGATTTCCCGGTCGTCCCGCCAACGTTTCCCGAGCCAGCCAGGCGAAAGCCATGGCTTCCATGAAATCCGGATCGATGCCGAATGCGGCGGTGCTGGCGATTTCGATGCCCGGCAATTCCAGCGCGAGCCGCGCCATCAGCACTGGGTTGTGCACGCCGCCGCCGCAGATCAGCAGTCGTCGGCAATCCGGCATCTGCGAGCGCAGGGCATCGGCCACTGTGTGTGCGGTGAAGACGAGCAACGTCGCCTGCACGTCCTCGATGGAGAGTGCGAGGCCCGCGGATTTTTGCTCGAGCCAGTCGAGATGGAATTGATCGCGGCCGGTGCTTTTCGGCGGCGGCAGTTGCAGCCAGGGTTCGTCGAGCAGGCGTTGCAGCAACGCCTCGTTGCTCTTGCCCTGCGCTGCGAAGGCGCCGCCGGTATCGAAGCGCTCGCCGCGATGGCGCAGGCACCAGGCATCCATCAAACCGTTGCCGGGCCCGGTATCGAAACCGCGCACGGCGCCTTTCGCGGGCAACAGGCTCAGGTTGGCGATACCGCCGAGATTGAGCACTGCGCGATCTTCCGCAGCGTCGCGGAGGATCGCGGCGTGGAAGGCAGGCACCAGCGGCGCGCCCTGGCCGCCGGCGGCGACATCGCGGCGGCGGAAATCGGCGACGGTGGTGATGCCGGTGCGCTCGGCGATGATGTTGGCGTCGGCGAGTTGCATCGTGAAAGGCGCCACGCCATTGGGATTGTGTCGCAAGGTCTGGCCATGCGAACCGATCGCTGTGACGTCTTCGGGTTTGATTCCGCCGTGATCGAGCAGGCCGTTGGCGGCTTCCGCAAACGCGATGCCCAGAAGGGTGTCGAGTGCGCCGATCTCGTCGGGCGTCACGCGCGCCTGTGCTTGCGATAGGCGTAGTACGTCGGCGGCCAGCGCCGGCGTCATCGGAAAGGTATGCGCGAATAGCAGTCGCGGCGCGGGATCGAAATGCACCAGCGCGGCGTCGATGCCATCGACGCTGGTGCCGGACATCAGACCGAGAAAGACTCGGCCATCATCGTCGTTCATGTGGTTGGCGGAACGCAGGTGCGGGTCCGCCATGGCGCCTCAGCGCACGGCCAGGCGCGTGGTCTTCTGCATCACTTCCATGCGTGCCAGTGCTGGCGCGATGGTTGCCTGGAAGCGGGCCATTTCCGTCCCGGCCAGTGGCGCGGGCTTGGGCATGGTGACGCTGAGTGGATTGACCTGGTTGCCGTTGACGCGGAATTCGTAATGCAGGTGCGGACCAGTAGCCAGGCCGCTCATGCCGACATAGCCGATCGTCGAACCCTGATTGACGCGCTGGCCGACTTTTTCTTTGCCCCAGGCCGACATATGGCCGTAAAGCGTGCTGCGACCCTGACCGTGGTCGAGGATAACGACGCGGCCGTAGCCGTTTTTCCAGCCGACGAAATCGACCTTGCCGTCACCGGCGGCCATGATTGGCGTGCCAGTGGCAGCGGCGTAGTCCACGCCCTTGTGCATGCGCATGCGGCCGAGCACCGGATGGTTGCGCATGCCGAAAGTCGATGACAGGCGCGCGTATTCGATCGGAATGCGCATCAGCACTTTCTTGAGCGGGTTGCCCTTCTCGTCGAAATACTCGGCCTTGCCGTCGTGTTCAAAATAAAAAGCGGTATAGGTCTTCTTCTTGGTGACGATGCGCGCAGCCAGCACATCGCCGTTGCGCAGACGCTCGCCTTCGCGCCATTGATCTTCGTAGACGACTTCGAAGGTGTCGCCGTCGCGCAGGTCCTCGACGAAATCGACGTCATACTTGAAGACGTTGGCGAGCTTGTTGATCGAGCCCGTGGTCAGGCCGGCGCGGCGGGCGTCGGAAGCGAACGAGCGGGTGATCGTGCCGGAGGCGACTGCGACGTATTGTTCCTGTGGACGCGGAATGATCTTCTGGCTGACCTTGCCGTCCTTGACGCTGATCTCGATGCGCTCGGCGTCGCTGCGGTCAAAGCGCAGGGTCTTGAGCTGGTCGTTGCGGTCGAGCTCGAACGCGAGCTCCTTGCCGGGGCCGAGGTTCGAAAAGCTCTTGCGGGTCTCGGGAAGCTTCATCATGTCGCGCATCACCGAAAGAGGGATGCCGACTTGCTTGAATACTTGGCTGATGGTCTGGCCGCGTTCGATCTGCACGAACTGCCAGCCACCGGCGGAGGCGTCGGATTCGGCCTTGCCCATCGGCGGAAGTACCAGATCGACGGTCTGTGCGCTGTCGGTGGTGACCGGCTGACGCATGGCCTGCGCGAAACCGGGCACGATAGCGATAAGGGCGGTACCGAGGAAGCCGCTCAGTCCGGCGAGCAGCCAATGCTCGTGTGACCAACGGGACAGCGCGGTTTCATGCGAACGAGGGGTCAAAACGAACTCCGTGTGACGCGCCGGCCACCGTTGGGTGGGCTACGATAACCAGAGTTAAAACCTTGCGTCAAACCCTTGTGAATACTGGATTTTTTCACCTCCAGCCTTTAACTTT
>NZ_DATGBO010000050.1:0-32155 GCF_035312645.1 Arenimonas sp. | reverse complement strand
CGCTGCTGGTGCTGGTCGCCTTCGTGCGCGAGCCGGAAGGCATCGTGGCGGCAAAGGAAAAACGCACGCCATTGTTCGCCGGCTGGCGCCGTTTTCCGAAAAAATTCTGGTGGCTGATGGCGCTGGTGCTGATGTTCACGCTGATGCGCTTTTCCGAAGCGTTTCTGGTGCTGCGTGCTGCTGATGCCGGGTTGGCGACAGCGTGGTTGCCGATGACCCTGGTGGTGATGAGCGCGACCTACATGATCACTGCCTATCCGGTCGGCTGGCTGTCCGATCGCATGTCGCGACACGTGTTGCTGGCATTGGGCTGCGTGGTGATGGTCGCGGCGGATGCCTTTCTCGGGCTCGCGGACACGCTGGCCTCGACGATGATCGGCATCGGCCTGTGGGGCGTGCACATGGGGCTGACTGAAGGCCTGATTTCGGCGATGACCGCCGAATACGCACCCGCCGACCTGCGCGGCACCGCATTCGGCCTGATCAATCTCGCCCGCGGCATCATGGTGTTGCTGGCCAGCGTGCTCGCCGGCGCCTTGTGGACAGGCGTGGGCGCGCCGGCGACATTCGCCGCTGGCGCCGTCGCCGCGCTGATCACCGCCGTGCTCGCGCTCGCAATGCGCACGCACAAACCACGAATGCACGTCGCCGACGGCATGGCATAGACTCGCGAAAACATTTCGGTTTCCGACCATGTCCCTGCGCCGCAAGCTCGCCGAATTCGGCTTCGAATCCAACGACGACTACGACCACGCGATACGCAGCCTTTTCGGCCAGGGCCTGGAGCATCTGCGTGTGCTGCAGGTCGACGGCCTCGCCGGACGGCGCAAAACCGCGTTCGCGCAGGCATTGGCGCGTGCCCTCGAATATCCGCAGGTGCTGTATCACGACTTCAGCGCCGAGGAAGCGCCGGCCGCGGTGGTGGCGGTGACATTGGACGACGGCAGCCAGGGGCCGGGCGAACCGGCGTTGTCGGGATTCGAGCGGGTGATGACCGAGGCCTGCGCGTATTCGGAAGCGACGCGCACTGCGCTGATCCTGGATCAACTGCAGGCTGCGCATTTCTCCGACCAGGCACGGCTGTACCATTTCGTGATGAAGCGCGAGTGGAGCAACAGCGCCGGCAACGTGCAGGCAAACGGCAAGAACCTGCTGCTGGTGCTGATTTCCGAGCAGCCGCTGTACCACTCGCTGGCCAAATGCAGCTATCGCGTCTGGACCGACGCACAGCGCGCCTTTCTCGATTACCGCCCGCAGGAATTCGGTTTCGGCAGCGAGGCACAGGGCGTGTTCGAAGCGATCGCGAACGTCTGCGTGCTGTTGCAGGCCGCGCCTACGCCCAGCGAATTCGCCCACCTGCTTGCCGATCTCGTGCGGCATGCGCGCAGCGAGGAACAGATCCGGCAGAGTTTGTTCGGGCGCATCGAGAACATCGACCGCGCGCGTCTGTACTCGCCGGAGCTCTTGCCGCCGTTGCGCGCCTTGCTCGCCGAACTCGAACGCTACCTCGGCGCCGACGAAATCAGTTTGGAATAATCCGGCGCATCGCTGCTTACTGCGGCGGCACGACCAGGAACTGCTGCACGTAACCGCCGATCGCGAATAGCGCCATCGTCGCCATCAGCAGCCAGGTGAAGATGATGCCGAGCAAGCGGCCTTTCGATGTGCCACTGCTGTGGCTCACGCCCCAGGCATGGGCGACGCGGGAAAGAAACAGCGTCGCGCCGAAGCCGTGGATCAGCGGCATCGAGAATCCGTTGAGCTCCATGCCGCCCAGCAGCAGCAAGGCCAGCGGCATGTTCTCGACGGCATTGGCATGCGCGCGCACGCGTTTTAGCAGCTCCTTGTCGCCGCCATCGCCGAGGCCGATCTTGTGGCGCATGCGCCACATCGCCACGCGCACCGCGAGAAAAACCACCAGCAACACGCACAAACCCGCATAAAGCATCGTGATCATGATCAGTCCGTTCCGGATTCAGGGCTTGATGGAAATGGAAGTGGCGTCGATGCGGTATTCGGCATGCGCGGCGGCCATTGCCGTTTTCCCGGCGTGGCCTGCGTCCTCTGCCATATGCGCTGCCGCGGCCGGCGACAAGGTCTTGACGCTCAGCACGCCGTAAACGACGGCCGTGCCCTTGGCGTCCTTGGGAACGGTGAATGAATGATCTTTGGTCATCACCCGCGCGGCGACGCCATTTTTCTCGATCACCAGCCAGCAACCTTCCGCCTGGCAGACCTCGGTGATGCGGCCGGCGAAAAGATGCGGCTTGCCCGCGTATTTTTCCGCTTCGGCGACGGCCGCATCGATGGCGATGCCAGTCATTGCCTTGCCCGCAGGCATCGGCGCACCGAATTCGGCGGCGTTGACGCCGAAGGCCAGCACCAGACCGGTCGCCATCGCCGCGAGTGCGGTCATATTGCGTGGAAGTTCTTTCATCGTTCTTTCCTCAGGCCGCCAGCGGCAGCGCTTTCAGTTCATGGAGATCGTTGCGGGTGGAATAGCGGCCCTTGTCGTCGCGCGCCACGTCGGACATCGCGCAATCGACATCATGGGTGAAGAACAGGCGCACGCCGCGCGCGAGTTTGTCGTCGAGGAACTGCCGTTTCTCGTCGATCAGCATTTCCGGATAGCGGTCGTAACCCATCGTCACCGGCAGGTGCACCCAGGGCCGCCCCGGAATCAGGTCGGCACAGAACACCACGCCTCCCCTGCCCTGCTCACCAACGATCTCGGCGAGCATCAGGCCCGGCGTGTGGCCATCGCTGTAGTGGAAACGCACGCTGTCGCCGAGCGCGTTACAGCGATCGCCGCGAACGATCTCGAGGCGGCCGCTTTTTTCGAGCAGGGGCGCGAGTTCGGGAATGAAACTGGCGCGATCGCGCGGATGCGGATGTTGCGCGCGCTGCCAGCAGGCTTCGCTGACCACATAGGTCGCATTCGGAAACAGCAGCGACAGCGCCTCGCCCTCGCGCCAGGCCGACAACAATCCGCCGGCATGATCGAAATGCAGGTGCGAGAGCACGACCACATCGATGTCCTCGTGCCTGAATCCGGCCGCAGCGAGATTGGCCAGCAACACGTGTTCGGACTCGAGCACGCCGAAACGCTCACGCAGTTTCGGCTCAAAGAATGCGCCGATGCCGGTCTCGAACAGCACGCGCTTGCCGGCGAGTCCATCGGCAAGCAAGGCGCGACAGGCCAGCGGGATGCGGTTGTCGGCATCGGGGCGGATCCATTGCTGCCACATCGATTTCGGCACGTTTCCAAACATCGCGCCGCCGTCGAGGCTCTGCGCATTGCCAAGGATCGACCAGAGTTTCATCGCTGCGATCTCCCGTTCAATTCGCCGACGCCGGCGTTGTCGTCGACAGATAAAGCACGAAGGACGCGCCATCGGTGGCAGAAGATTTCACTTCGACCGGCAACTCCGGCGTCGCCGCAGCGATCGTTGCATGCCCTTCGACATCAGCGGCCTTGCCGGTGCCGAGCAGACCATCTTTCCAGCCACGTACGACCACTTGCGCGTCTCTTTTTCCGGCAGTCAGCTGGAAAATCCCCTGGGCATTGGCGCTTGCTTCGATCGCGACGAGGTTCTGTCCTGGCTTGTCGCTGAGCGTCAGCTTGGGCAGGGAAAACAGCGGGCGACCATCGACTTGGACTTCGAAAATCCAGTCGGTCGTGCCCATCGAACCATCGTTGACGACCTGGATGCGTTGCAGGCGAAGTTGCTGGAATTGCGCGAGCGCCACCGATGCCGGCGTCACTTTCGTCGCCGCGGCCACCAGCGTCGATGCGGAAGGCGCGATCGTCGCCGACAGGCCAACGGGCGTAGTCGACGGCTCATGATCGCCGCGCAGATTCACGTAGACCGCGGTCATCGCCGCGGTGAATGCGGCCGCGCCAGTCAGGATGCCGGGCAAATGCGCCAGCCACGGTTTCTTGTCTTCCTCTGCCAAGGCAGTGTCCTCGTTGCTTATGTCGTCGAAAGGCGTCAGTGCGCAGGCACGACTTCGCCCTTGCCTACTGGATTGCGCGGATCGCTGCCGGCGCGCAGTGCATTTGTGTGCAGGTCCCAATCCACCGCCTGCATGTTGCCCCAGGTGCTTTCGCCCTGGGTGATGTCGTGGCCCATCGCCTTGAGCGCGGCGATGGTCTGCGGCGACAGCGCGCCCGGCTCGAGGTAGATCGTGTCGGGCAGGTATTGATGATGGAAACGCGGCAAGGCGGTGATCTGCTGCGGATCAAGACCTTGCTCGATGCCGAGCATGCCGAGCAAGACCATCGTGATGATGCGGCTGCCGCCGGGCGTACCGAGCACCGCGACGCGATCCTTGCCGATCATGAAACTCGGCGACATCGAACTGAGCATGCGCTTGCCGGGCTTCACGGCATTGGCGTCGAAACCCATCACGCCAAAGGCATTGGGCGTGCCGGGTCGCAGCGCGAAATCATCCATCTCGTCGTTGAGCAGCACACCGGTACCATCGGCGACCATGCCCGAGCCGTAATACAGGTTGACGGTCTGGGTTGCGGAAACGAAATTTCCATCGCGGTCGATGATCGAGAAATGCGTGGTGTGGCCGCCTTCCAGCGGCGCCTTGTCGCCGGGCAGCATCGCGCTCGGCGTAGCCTTGTCGGGCAGGATGCCGGCGCGCAGGCCGGCGGCGTAATCGTCGCTGATCAATTGCGCGATCGGCATCTTCACGAAATCGGGATCGCCGAGGTAGATCGTGCGGTCGCGATAGGCGCGACGCATCGCCTCGGTGAGGATGTGGATGCGATGCGGCTCGTCGAGCTTTGCCAGGTCCCAGCCTTCGAGCATCTGCAGGATTTCCGCCAGCGCCACGCCACCCGAGGACGGCGGCGGCGCGGTGACGATGCGCCAGTCGCGATACTTGAAAGTGATCGGCGTGCGTTCCTTGATGCGGTAGCTGGCGAGATCGGCCGCTTTCCAGTCGCCGCCATACTTGTTCACGTCGGCGACGATCTTCGCGGCGGTCTCACCACGATAAAAGCCATCGAAGCCACGCGCGGCAAGCTGTTCCAGCGTGCGCGCAAGATCGGGCTGGCGCAGCGTCTCGCCGGTTTTCGGCGCGTCGCCGTCAGCGAGATAGACCTTGCGCGTGCCGTCGTAACGCTCCATCACTTCGCGGCGTTCAGCGTAGGCGTCAACCAGTCGCGGATAGATCGGGAAGCCGTTGCGCGCGATGCGGATCGCCGGTGCCAGCGACACCGACAGCGGCAGGCGTCCGTACTTCTGCGCGATATGCACCAAGCCCGCAGGCAGGCCGGGAATGCCGGCCGACATCGGGCCGTTCTCCGCCTTGTCGCGATCAAGCTCGCCTTTGGCATCGAGATATTTCGCCGGTGTCGCCGATGCCGGTGCGGTTTCGCGGGCATCGACCATGATGTCGCGGCCGGTCTTGCCGTCATGCAGAAGGTAGAAGGCGCCGCCGCCCAGGCCCGAACTCACCGGCTCGACCACCGACAGCACCGAAGAGACCGCAACAGCGGCGTCGAAAGCGTTGCCGCCTTTGGCGAGGATTTCGTGGCCGGCTTCGGTCGCCAGGCTGTGCGCGGAAGCGATCGCTGCGCCATTGGGATGCGGCGTTTTTACCGGTTCCTTCGCGAAAGCCGGCAGCGTGAAAAGACACAGTCCGAGGAGCAACCAGATGTTTCCCGCGCGACCCCGGACTTGCGAATTCATGCCGTCTCCTGTTGCAGCTTCAGCAGCTTTGCCAGCAATTGCGTTTCGTCTTCCACATGCGCCGGATCCTTGTCGATGCATTCGACCGGGCAGACCACCACGCATTGCGGCTCGTCGTAATGGCCCACGCACTCGGTGCAGCGGGCCGGATGGATCACGTAAATGGTTTCGCCCTGCGTGATCGCCTGATTCGGGCACGCCGGCTCGCAGACATCGCAGTTCACGCAGAGCTCGTTGATGCGCAGGGCCATGACTTGCTTGCAACCTCATTCACCGCCCGATCACAACGGGGAAGCCGGCGCGCTGCCGAAGCAACAACGCCGGATTCGCTACCGTCCCGCAAGGACGGCGGTAACTGCCTGGATTACTTCGCTTCGACGAAAACGTACTTCGCGCCGACTGACTCGGCGGCGGTCTGCACGCGGCTGCTGTCTTCCGGCTTGCCGATGAACAGCACGATCGAACCTTTGACCGCATCGGGCTTGGCGCCAGCGAAAGCGGCGACGATCAGGTCGGCCATCTTGGCGCTGTCGGGCGAACCGAACGCGAGCATGTTGCCGGAGGTGACGGTGCGCTCGATCGCCGGCTTGACGTTTTCGAGCTGACGGTCGTACTGGCTCTTGTGATCGGGATCGTTGGCGACCGGCTCGGAGCTGTTGGCCGGCAGGTAATACGGGAAGGTGCGATCGGTGACGCCTTCCTGGTGCTGGGAAACGACCTGACTCAGGTAGGTTTTCCACTGGATATCGTCACTGCCGGTCGGGGCATGCAATTCGGCGACAACCTTTTCCTTCTTCGGCGCCTGGGCTTCCTCGCCCGAGCAGGCGGACAGCACCAGGGTGAGCGACAACAGCGACAGCGCGAGCAGTGAACGGGACATGGCAGACCTCATGACAGTGACAGTGTGGAACTTCAGGATGTTTTCCAGCGCGCAGCGAGAGCCGCCGCAACCGCCGGGTGTACGAAACCGGAAACGTCGCCGCCGAGACGCGCGATTTCGCGCACCAGCGTCGAAGAAATGAAACTGTGCTGCTCGGCCGGCGTCAGGAACAGCGTCTCGACATCGGGGATGAGATGGCGATTCATGCTGGCGAGCTGGAATTCGTATTCGAAATCCGACACCGCGCGCAGCCCGCGCATCACCACGCCGGCGCCGACCTCGTGGACGAAATGCGCGAGCAGCGAATGGAAACCGGCGACCTCGACATTGGGCAGGTCGGCCAGAGCGATGCGGGCGAGTTCGCAGCGATCTGCCAGCGGCAGCGCCGGGCTCTTGCCGGGGCTTTCAGCAACGCCGACGATGATCTTCTCGAACAGCGTGGAGGCCCGGCTGACCAGATCCACGTGACCGTTGGTGATGGGATCGAAGGTGCCGGGATAAACGGCGATCCGGTTGCGCGACGCAGTCATGCCGGGAAGATCCTGCCCCTAGGAACTGGCGGCTAGTGTAGCAGCGGCCCGGCGGTTTTCCGTGGCGTACAGCGCATAGTGAACGTCGCGGGTGCGGCCCTCGCGCAGCAGCTGCCAGCCTGCCGGGGCGGCGAAATCAGCATGATTGGGGCGCTCGACATAGACTCGGGCGGAATCGGCCAGCCATGGCCGCAGGGCGCTCGCAGTCGCATCCCACAGTCCGGCAGCGAAAGGCGGATCGACGAAGACCAGATCGAAGCCCGCCTGATTGCTCGCAGGCTGCGCCAGCCAGACCAGCACATCGGCGCATTCGACCCGGACATTTGCGCACTTGAGTCGCGTCGCACTCGCCCGCAGGTTCTCGGCAAGCGCCGCGTCGCGCTCCACCAACAGTACTTCCGCCGCGCCGCGCGACGCCGCTTCGAAACCCAGCGCACCGGTGCCGGCGAACAGATCCAGTACGCGCGTCCCGGAAACGTGCTGCTGCAGCCAGTTGAACAAGGTCTCGCGCACACGGTCGCCGGTCGGGCGCAGGCCGGGGCGATCGGGCACGGGCAGCTTCGAGCCACGCAGGCTGCCGGCGATGATGCGGACCTGGCCGGGCGGGAGCTTGCTCATCGGGATGCCTTCGGGACGGGTGGTAACATCCGCGCATTGTCGTCAATTCCCCGGCCGATGTTCGAATTCCTCAAGAAAAAGCCTGTCTCGCCCGATCCCGCCAAGCCGGCCGCCACCACCGAGGCCGCGGCGAAGACCGGGTTCAGCCCCGACGACCTCGCCCGCGCCTTCAATGCCAGCCAGGAAGAAAAAGCTGCGCGCGCCGAGGCGGAAAAGGCCCTCGCTGCCGAGGCGATGAAGGAAACCCTGGGCAGCAGTCTGTTCGCACGCAGCCTCGGTGGATTGTTCTCGCGCAATCCGAAACTCGACGAAGACCTGCTCGATGACATCGAGACGGCACTGATCAGCGCCGATGTCGGCGTACCTGCGACTGCCGATCTTCTCGGCAAGCTGCGCAAGCGCATGAACGCACGCGAATTCGCCGATGCCAAGGCTCTGCTCACCGCGCTGCGCATCGAGTTGCTGGCGATGCTCGCACCGGTCAGCAAGCCGCTGCTGATCGACGGCAGGCACAAGCCGTTCACCATCCTCACTGTCGGCGTCAACGGCGTCGGCAAGACCACCACCATCGGCAAGCTCGCGCGCCGCTTCCAGGAAGACGGGCACAGCCTGATGCTTGCCGCCGGTGACACCTTCCGCGCCGCCGCGGTCGAGCAGCTGAAAATCTGGGGCGAGCGCAACAATGTCGTGGTGATCGCGCAGGGCCAGAACGCCGATGCCGCGTCGGTGGCGTTCGATGCGCTGCAGGCCGCAAAAGCGCGCGGCTTCGACATCCTGATCGCCGATACCGCCGGCCGCCTGCATACGCAGACCGGATTGATGGCCGAACTCGGCAAGATCCGCCGCGTGATCGCCAAGGTAGACGAGAGCGCACCGCAGGAAGTGCTGATGGTGATCGACGGCACCACCGGCCAGAACGCGCTCAATCAACTGCGTGCCTTCCATCAGGCGGTGACGGTGACCGGCCTGGTCGTGACCAAGCTCGACGGCACCGCGAAAGGCGGCGTGGTGTTCGCGCTCGCTCGGGAGTTCGCGATTCCGATCCGCTACATTGGTCTTGGCGAAAAAACCGAGGACCTGCGCATTTTCGATCCGAAAGCGTTCGTCGATGCGCTGCTGCCGGAAACTTTGGGCGGCTGATGGCGCTGCGCAGGCGGACACGCTGGCTGATTGTGCTGACGCTGGCGGCACTGGCGATCGGCGCGTGGTGGATCAATCGGCAACTAGAGCCACATCGACTGACGACCTTGGTACTCGCGAAAGCCGGCGATGCATTGCAACTCGACCTGCGTTATTCCGGCGAACCCGATTACGCGCTCAAACCGGAGCCGCGGCTGCTGATCCCGAACCTGGAAGTACGTGGCCGCAGCGACGGCGAGATTTTCCTGTCGGCGAAACGCGCGGAAATTTCCCTGCCCTGGGACACGATCACCGGTGGCGAACCGGTGATCACCCGCATTGAGCTCGACACGCCTGTGATCGACATTCCCGGCCTGCGTCGCTGGCTGGCGACGCGGCCGCCGACGCCATTCAAGTTGCCGACGCTCACACGCGGCGTACATCTGACTGATGGCAGCGTGCACGATGCAAACTATTCGCTGTCGAAACTCAGCCTCGACCTGCCGCGACTCAAGACCGGCGAAGCTGCCGAGGTGACGACGGCGGGCGTATTCACGCAGGGCAAGACCTCAGTTGATTTCAAGGCCTTCCTCACTGCGGCGACGCCAGGGCTTGCCTCCGATTTCACGCTCAGTGGCAGCGGCGCGCTGCTGCAGTCGGACAAACCGCTGCCGTTCAAACTGCATGCGGACGGGCATTATCTTTCCGACGACAATGCGTTTTCCATCGAGGCCAAATCGCTTGCGCTCGAAGCCACGTCGCCGCTGCCCAGCCTTGATGGCAAGGCCGGTTTCAAGCTTGGTGAGCGCATGGATTTCCGCCTCGACGGCGTGCTCGCGCATTGGCCCGAAGACTGGCCCGCGCTGCCACAACCGATCGCCACGCACGCTGACAAACTGCCGTTTGTGCTTTCCTATTCGGGCGCAAGCGACCTTGGCGATCCACTGCACTTGCAGCTCGCGCAGGACGCGACGCGGTTGCAGGCGAGCCTGCAACTGGCGCAGATGCAGGGCTGGCTCGCGAGCAGCGACGGCTCGCCGCTGCCGCCCTTGAACGCGACGATGCAGACGCCGAGCCTGGAGTTCGACGGCATCAAACTCGAAGGCGTGGAGCTGGAAATCCGCGACAGCAACGGCGCGCCGAAACCCTGATGAACGGCGACGCGACCAGCATGTTTTCCGCTCGCCTGCTCACCTGGTTCGACAGCAGCGGCCGTCACGACCTGCCTTGGCAGCATCCACGCTCGCCGTATCGCGTCTGGCTTTCGGAAATCATGCTGCAGCAGACGCAGGTGCAGACGGTGATCCCGTATTTCGAACGCTTCGTGCGCGCATTGCCGGATGTCGCGGCATTGGCGAATGCCGAACTCGACCACGTCGTCGCGTTGTGGGCAGGACTCGGCTACTACGCCCGGGCACGCAATCTGCACAAGGCCGCGCAACTTTGCATGCAGCGCCACGATGGTGAATTGCCGCAGAATTTCGAGGCCTTGTCCGCCCTGCCCGGCATCGGCCGCAGCACCGCCGGCGCGATCCTCGCGCAGGCGCACGGGCTGCGTTACGCGATCCTCGATGGCAATGTGAAGCGCACGCTCTGCCGCTACCACGGTGTCGATGGCTGGCCGGGCAGTTCAGCGGTCGAGAAAACGCTGTGGTCGCTGGCCGAAGAGCACTTGCCGACGCAGCGCCTCGCCGATTACAGCCAGGCGATCATGGATTTCGGTGCAACCCTTTGCACTCGTGGCGATCCATCCTGCGTGCTGTGCCCGCTGCAGGATTCGTGCGTGGCGTTGCGCGAAGGACGTGTCGAGACGCTGCCCGAATCCAAGCCGGGAAAACCACTGCCGGAGCGTCGTACGATGATGCTGGTGCTGGTCGATGCCGATCGGCGCGTACTGCTCGCGCGCCGCCCCGCCACCGGCGTGTGGTCGGGCATGTGGTCGCTGCCAGAAGTGGCCGATCACGACGAAGCCCGCGAGTTCGTCGGCAGGCATGCGCGCAGCGATTTCGAGGCAAACAAGCCGCTGCCGTTGATCGAACACACCTTCAGCCATTATCGCTTGCACATCGCGCCGCTGCTCTGGTCAGGCGCGACTGCTTCCGATCGCATCAGTGACGGCGATCTGTATCGTTGGCAGGAGTTGGCGACGCTGGCGGAAGTTGGCCTGCCGGCGCCAGTGAAGAAATTGCTCGCGGAAGTGCAAGCGGGGTAGCGCACTGCCGCCTCCTGGAAAACCCATGTCATCGAAAGCGCACTGGCAACAGGTCTACACCAGCAAGGCCGCGACGGAGGTCAGCTGGTTCCAGGCGCACGCGGAAAATCCGCTGCGCTTGATCAGGGAATCAGGCATCGCCAGGACGGACTCCATCATCGATATCGGCGGCGGCGCGTCGACCCTGGTGGACGATCTTCTGGTCGACGGCTATCGCAGGATCAGCGTCCTCGACCTGTCCGCCGCTGCATTGTTTGTCGCGCAGAATCGTCTCGGCGATCGCGCCGACGAGGTCAGCTGGATCGAAGCCGATATCACCCGGAGCGAATTGCCTGCGAACGGTTTTGACCTGTGGCACGACCGCGCCGCATTCCACTTTCTCATTGAAGACGAAGATCGCCGTCGCTATGTTTCCACGGTGCTGCACGCGGTCAAGCCCGGCGGGCATGTCATCATCGCGACATTCGCCGAGGATGGCCCATTGAAGTGCAGTGGCCTGCCGGTGAAGCGTTACGACGCTGCGCAACTGCAGGCGGAATTCGGCGAGGCATTCATGCTGATGCAGCATGGTCGCGAGTCGCATCGCACGCCGTTCGACACCATCCAACAATTCACCTGGTGCTACTTCCGCAAATCGACTTGAAGCCTGCTTCGCACACCCACACCCCCACCTGCCAACGGCGACACTCATGACCCGCATCGTCTTCTGCGAAAAACACCAGCAAGAAACCGAAGGTCTGGCCTTCGTGCCCTGGCCCGGCGCCTTGGGCAAGCGCGTGTTCGAACACATCGGCAAGCTCGCCTGGGGCGAATGGTTGGCGCACCAGACCATGCTGATCAACGAAAACCGACTATCGCCGCTGGATCCGAAGCACCGTGCCTATCTTGAAGGCGAGATGGAAAAATTCCTGTTCGGCGGCGGTGCCGAAGCACCGGCGGGCTATGTCCCGCCGGCATCATGACCTGCCCCGCTGCTGCATTCACCAGCCAATTTCCGAGACATTCCGAAGCCCGAAATGGCGACTAGGGCCGGCCTCAGGCTTGCCTAGTCCCCTCCCGGCCGCTATCATTCGCCGCTCGTCCTGCACCGCCAGGCCGAAGCAACAAACAAAAACGGCTAGGTAGCTCAGTTGGTAGAGCAGGGGATTGAAAATCCCCGTGTCGGGGGTTCGATTCCCTCCCTGGCCACCATATTCTTCAGTGACTTACAAAAGCCGCACCAGTTGCGGCTTTTGTTTGTGTGCCGAAAACGTGTCATTGATCCGGTTGGCCGCCCAGCGCAGATGATCCGCCGCGAGGTGGGCATATCGCAGAACCATGTCGTAGCTGGCCCAGCCGCCCAGCTCCATCAGTTCCTGAAACGGTATTCCGTTCAGTACATGCCACGACGCCTAGGTGTGTCGCAAGTAGCAGGAAGAACGGGGCCAAGGCACTTATCTCGATTTGCCTGCTTTCGTGGACAACGGCAAGTGTCCCTGATGCCGTTTCTCCGGGCTCATTAGATGCCGTCTCGGCTTTCAACAGGCACATCATTTGGAAATACCTCGTAAGTTATTTCCTTCGCTTTGTCATGAATACCGAATTCGTCGGTCACATACTCCTTGCCTTTGATATCTCTCATGACGTAACGAAACTTCGTACTTCCCTCTGCCTCAATAAAATTTGTTTCGTTCCAGGAAAAAAAGAGCTGCCCTTTCCCGCCCGGTTTGACCACCAGCCGGCCCGAAGGCTCCGTTCTTTCTTCAAGGCTCGCAACACCACTCTCCCAGTTACCTCCAGCTTGCGACTGAATCTCTTCCGTTCCCTCCCAATTCGTGTCCACATAGATTCTCCCGCCTTCCGAATTCCCTACAAATTCAATCTCATCTGATGTGCTGTTTGTCACCTCGAACGCGGCGTAGAACCTAACTCCTCCCGGGGAATATCTAAGGAAAAATCCTTTGAACTCCATATGGACACTTGGAGCATCGGCGAATGAGCCCGAGGTCAGCAAAAGAGAGACCAGCAAAACAAGAGTGCGCAGCATTGAGTTTTCCTCCATCGGCAAGCGTGCGCGGCTGGCGGCTCGACCCGATATCAATATCCCATTTCTTATGACTGGCGGTAAATCCGGCTCCAGTCCAGTGATGGAACTTGCGCGCGCACCGAATGGCGCTGCAAAAAACAGGGCCCCTTTCGGGGCCCAAAAGATGCGACCGCCAGACGCGAATCGCAGAAAAGGTGGGGTCGCGTCGCGCCGTCGTCGCGAACCGGGAACAGGGCCGGCTCGCACTTGCGCGGGCAACCCCGGGAAACAGCACGAGCACTGGCCGTATCCATGTCGCTGACGAGGTCCCGGTGGCGAAGCGCCGCGTTCGCTGCTGCTTCGCAATCCGGGGGTCATAAGTAGCATCCGGATCGACAGCGAGAAACATCGCGTGATCGTGCTCGATGGTTTTGCGTCGGCACGGCTGCGTAAAGTCGCTATCGCTTGCGGATCGACAGCCATTCCCGCACCTGATGCCGTATCCCACCGTTATCGATTCCTTACAGGTTGTGACCATAATCAATGGCAAGGTTAGTATCGATAACATTTGATCGATTTCTGGCCAAAACCCACCGCGTCGCGCGCAAGCCTGGCACCCGGGCACGCGAAGTTTCGCTGCCATCGATACGATCGCTGTCTCGTGCCTGCCCAAGCGGCGACGGCGACGGCAACAAGTCTTCTGTCGCGACCCGACGGTGATGTTCACCGCCGCCCTGATAGCGCATCGCCCTTGTCGCTTGTCTCGTCACGCGCGCCCCGGATCGCATTGACTGGCCGATGTTCGAGCAAGACATCGCCGCCATGGCGACCTCCACATTGGGATCGCGGGAACACCGCGCCGCTGCGACGTTCCAAAGAGGCCGCCTGCTATGCTCGCCGCGATGAATCAAGGGATATACCCAATGCGCCACGCCTCCAGACTGCTGCTCGCTTTGTTGTTCACCGCCCTCCTTGCCGGATGTTTCGGTGGCACCAAGAAAATGATCAATCCGCCGCGCGCGAGCCTGCAGGAACTGGTCGCCCAGGCCAACGGCCAATGGCGCTTGACGGTCCGCTTGCAGAATTTCAGCAACGTCCCGACCACCTTCGACAGCGTCCGCGCAAAACTGGTCGTTTCAGGCCAGGATGCCGGCGCGATCACGCTCACTCCGGCGCTGACGATCGGTCCCGAGTCCGCCGATATCGTCAGCACCACGATCAGCCCAGCCTTGCTGGCGAAAGCCACGCTCGCGTCGGCGCTCTCCGCCGGCCGACCGGTGCGCTACACCTTGTCGGGCCGGATCAATACCCATGATCCGAAACGCGACGACGAATTCAGCTACGAGAGCACGCTCAATCCCGCTCCCGGCCTCACCGGCGTCATGCGCTGACGCGCGGCGCATCGACATCCAAGGAAGCACGCAATGAACAACTACACCGCCCCGCTTCGCGACATCAAGTTCGCGCTCTTCGACGTGATCGGCGCCGAGAAAATCTATCAACGCCTTGGCATCGTCAACGCCGAACGCGATCTGATGGATGCGGTGCTGGAGGAAGCAGCGAAGTTCACGCAATCGGTGCTGGCGCCGCTCAACGCGGTCGGCGATGAGCATGGTTGCGTCTTCGACAAGGCCAACGGCACGGTGACCACACCGCCGGGATTCAAGCAGGCGTACGCGCAATTCGTCGAGGGCGGCTGGACCGGTCTGACCGCGCCAGAAGCGATGGGAGGCCAGGACCTGCCGGAAAGTTTCGGTGCCGCCGCCAAGGAAATGATCGATGCCGCCAATCTTTCCTGGGGCAACTATCCTCTGCTCTCGCACGGCGCCGTCGAAGCGCTGAAACATCATGGCGAAGACTGGCAGAAGGAGGTCTTCCTCAAGCCGATCATCGCCGGTCAATGGACCGGCACGATGTGCCTGACCGAGCCGCATTGCGGCTCTGATCTGGGTCTGCTGAAAACCCGCGTTGAAGCCAATGCTGACGGCAGCTATGCCGTCACCGGCACCAAGATTTTCATCACCGGCGGCGAACACGATTTCACCGACAACATCATTCACCTGGTACTCGCGCGTCTTCCCGATGCGCCGGCGGGCGTGAAAGGCATTTCGCTGTTCATCGTGCCGAAATTCAAGGTCACGCGCGAAGGCGTGGTCGGCGAGCGCAACACGGTGCGCTGCGGTTCAATCGAACACAAGATGGGCATCCACGGTTCGGCGACCTGCGTGATGAACTTCGACGGCGCGCAAGGCTATTTGATTGGTCAGCCGAACAAAGGCCTCAACGCGATGTTTACGATGATGAATACCGCGCGCCTCGCCGTCGGCCTGCAAGGCCTGGGCCTGATGGATCGCGCCTACCAGAATGCCCTCGCCTACGCGCGCGACCGCCTGCAGGGCCGCGCGATGAGCGGCGCGAAATTCCCGGACAAACCCGCCGACCCGCTGATCGTGCATCCGGATATCCGCCGCATGCTGCTGACCTGCAAATCGCTGGCGGAAGGCTCACGCATGCTGGCCCTGCATGCGACGACGCAGGTGGACGTGATCGAGCGCTCGACGGATGAAGCAGAGAAGAAAGCTGCCGACGAATTGCTGGGCTTCCTCACGCCGATCACCAAGGGCCTGCTCACCGAATGGGCGAACGAATGCACCTACCATTCGATGCAGGTTTTCGGTGGGCATGGTTACGTTGCCGAATGGGGTATGGAGCAGCTCGCGCGCGACGCCCGCATCACCACGATCTACGAAGGCACCACGCAGATCCAGGCGCTCGACCTGCTGGGCCGCAAGATCATGCAACTGCAGGGCGCGGGCATGCGCCAATTCCTGGGCATGATCCAGAAATTCTGCGAAGCCAATGCGACCAAGCCAGAGCTCACCGAATTCGTGCTGCCGCTCGCGGAAGTGACCAAACAATGGGGCGAGCTGACCATGGAAATCGGCAAGAAAGCGATGAGCAATGCCGATGAAGTAGGCGCGGCTTCGGTCGACTACCTTTTCTATTCCGGCTACGTCGCGCTGGCTTACTGGTGGGCCCGCGCCGTGGCGACCGCGGATGCCGGCGACTACCCTGCTGACTTCCGCACGATGAAGCGTGAAACCGCGCGCTTCTATTTCGCCCGCATCTTGCCGCGCATCCATTCGCATGCGGCAACCATGCGCAGCGGACCGACGTCGTTGCTGGCCCTGGATGCGGCGCTCTTTGATAGCTGAGGACCGGTTGCACCATCCTCCCGATGAAAAGAAAAAACCCGCCGGGAGGCGGGTTTTTTGAACTAGCTTGCTTTGACAGAGCAGTAGTATCGCCGCTCATGCGACTCAGAAAAAACCCGCCTTCCGGCGGGTTTTTTTGAACTAGCTTGCTTTGACAGAGCAGTGGCATCGCCGCTCATGCGGCTCAGAAAAAACCCGCCGGAAGGCGGGTTTTTTGAACTAACTTGCTTTGATACTTGGTCGGGACGGCGGGATTTGAACCCACGACCCTCTGCCCCCCAGGCAGATGCGCTACCAGGCTGCGCTACGCCCCGACAGGCTGGCGATTATACGGGAATTGCTGGTGTGTAGGAGCGACGCAAATCGCGAGCCGGATGCCCATATGAGCGAGTTCGCGACTTGCGTCGCTCCTACATTGCCGATTCAGCGCTTGAGCAGCGCCAACACTTCTTCGAGTTCCATGCGCACCTGCTTGACGATCTGCGCCGACATGCTGGTCTCGACGCGGCCGGACTCGCCTTCAAGGCGTTGCCGCGCGCCGCTGATGGTGTAGCCCTGCTCGTAAAGCAGGCCGCGGATCTGGCGGATCATCAACACGTCGTGGCGTTGGTAATAGCGACGATTGCCACGGCGCTTGACCGGGCTGAGGCTCTCGAATTCGGTTTCCCAATAACGCAGCACGTGCGGCTTGACGTCGCACAGCTCGCTGACTTCACCGATGGTGAAGTAGCGCTTCGCCGGGATCGGCGGTAGCTCGCGGTTACTGCCCGGATCCAGCATATGCCTCCACGCGCTCCTTCAGCTTCTGACCCGGACGGAAGGTAACGACCGTGCGCGCCGAAATCGGAATCTCTTCTCCGGTTTTCGGATTGCGGCCCGGGCGCTGGTTCTTCTGCCGCAGGTCGAAGTTGCCGAAGCCGGAGAGCTTGATGCTCTGCCCCCGTTCCAGCGACTCGCGCAGCGCGTCGAAAAAGGCGTCCACGAACTCTTTGGCTTCACGCTTGTTCAGACCGACTTCCTCGAACAAGCGTTCGGCCATTTCGGCCTTGGTCAATGCCATCTCATCCCCTGCGAGCCGCCGTCCGCGACGGCACTCATTTCCTTAACTGGGCACCGCAGTCGGAGGCCAACGCCGCCAAGGCATCGCCGACCGCCTGATCGGCGTCTAGGTCGGTCAGAGTGCGGGAAACGTCCTGCAATATCAAGCCCATAGCGAGGCTCTTTGTACCGTTTTCGAGACCGGGGCCACGGTATTGGTCGAACAACACGACCTCCCGCAAGCGCCCGCCCAGCGCGGCCTTGAGGCTGGCTTCAAGCGCGGCCCAAGGCATGGTTTCCGGGACGACGAGCGCGAGGTCCCGGCGGACGAACGGAAACCGGGACAGGCTCTCGGCACGAGGGACCGGGCGGGCAGTGACGATGTCCAAGTCGAGCTCGAAGCCGACCACCTCGCCATCCAGATCCAAAGCCTTGGCCAGGCGCGGATGCAGATGGCCGATCCAGCCAATGCGCTGGCCGTCGCGCCAGATCGTGGCGCTGCGTCCGGGATGGCCGAACGGCTCGGTCGCCGGTCGGAATTCGCCGGTCGCTCCGGCAAGCGCCAGCAAACGCTCCACCTCAGTCTTCAGATCGTGGAAATCGATATCGCGAGCGCTGATCGACCAGCGTTCGGCGTCGGCATGACCGGTGGCGATCGCGGCGATGCGGCGGGTTTCGCGCGGCGCCTTGCCGGCGTCAAGGTGAAACACGCGCCCAAGTTCGAACAGGCGAACGCGCTCCTGCTGTCGCGCGCGATTGCCGCGCAACGCTTCGACCAGTCCAGGCAACAACGACGTGCGCATCACGCCGAGCTCCGAGGTCAGCGGATTGGCGAGTGCGACGGCGCCGTCCTGCAAATGCCAGGTCGTCAACGTCTGCGCATCGACGAAGGCGTAGTTGATCGCCTCGAGATAATCCTGCGCGACCAATTGCCGGCGCAGCACCGCGTCGGGGACGCGGGTTTCACTCGGCGCGACCAGACGGATTTCGCCGGCCGGCGTGCGCACAGGGATCGCTTCGTAGCCATGGATGCGCGCGACTTCCTCGATCAGGTCTTCCTCGATCGCGATGTCGAAACGGCGCGTCGGCGCGGTGACTTGCCAGCCCTCCGTCGTCGTCGTCACCTGCATGCCCAGCGCACGCAGGATGCGTTCGACTTCCGCCGGCGCGACCACGACACCGAGCACGCGTGCGAGGCGATCACGTCGCAGCAGGACGGGCGCTGGCAACGGCAGATGTTCGGGCAACTCCGTTTCGCTGATCGGTCCCGCTTGGCCGCCCATGATCTGCTGCACAAGAGCCGTCGCGCGCTCGAGTGCGTAACGCGGGAGCGATGGGTCGACGCCACGTTCGAAACGATGCGAAGCGTCGGTATGCAGGCCAAGCTTGCGCGCACGGCCGATGATCGCGGACGGTGCAAAGTGCGCGCTTTCAAGAAAAACGCGTGCGGTCGTCTCGGTCACGCGGGTATCGAAGCCGCCCATGATGCCGGCGAGCGCGACCGGCTTGTCGGCGTCGGTAACGACGAGAAAGCCGGCATCGATCATGGCGTCGCGACCATCGAGCAACTTGCAGGTTTCGCCGGTCTTGCCGTGACGCACGCCGATCGGGCCGCGCAAGGTGTCGGCATCGAAGGCATGCATGGGCTGGCCAAGTTCAAGCATCACGAAGTTGGCGATATCGACCAGCGGGCTGATCGGGCGCAGCCCGGCGCGTTTGAGTTTTTCAGTAAGCCACAGCGGTGACAATGCCGCAGGATTCACGCCTTCGACGATGCGTCCGCAGTAGCGCGGGCAATCGGCACCGGCTTGCAAGTCGATGGTGAATGCGTTGTCGATTTCAATCTTCGCTTCCGGAATCTCAAGCGCGTTGACGCTCGTGCCCAAGGCGGCTGCGACATCGAACGCCACGCCGCGCACACTGAAACAATCGGCACGATTGGGCGTGAGCTTGAGTTCGAAGCTGGCATCGGGCAGACCGAGATAATCTGCGAGCGGCCTGCCGACCGGCGCGTCGATCGGCAATTCCAGCAGGCCGGAAGCATCGGGATCGATCGCCAATTCTTTCGCCGAACACAACATGCCGAACGATTCGACGCCGCGCAGTTTCGCGGCCTTGATATCCATGCCGCCAGGCAACTTCGCGCCAATCGTGGCCAGCGGTGCCTTCAGGCCGGCGCGTGCATTCGGTGCGCCGCAGACGATCTGCACCGGCTCGCCGGTGCCCACGGAAACCTGGCAGACCTGCAGGCGATCGGCTTCCGGATGCTTGGCGCAGGAAAGAATTTCCGCGACCACGACGCCATCGAGCGCCGCGCCGATGTTTTCAACGCCTTCGACCTCCAGGCCGATGGCGGTCAGGCTGGCAGCGAGTTCATCGCGCGTGGCATTGACCGTGACGTGTTCGCGGAGCCAGCTTTCGGGGAATTTCATAAAGGGCCGGGAATGGAGAATTGGGAATTGGGAATCGCGATACCGGCCTGGGAAGGAATCTGGGACGAGAAACGATTCTCGACTTCCGATTTCCTATTCCCAGCCATCAGGCGAACTGCTTCAGGAACCGCGCATCGTTCTCGAAGAAACTGCGCAGGTCGTTGACGCCGTAACGCAGCATCGCAAAGCGCTCCACGCCGAGGCCGAAAGCGAAGCCGGTGTAGCGTTCCGGATCAATGCCGCAGTTGCGCAGCACGTTCGGATGCACCATGCCGCAGCCTAGGACTTCCAGCCAGCGCGTGCTGCCATCGGGCTGCTGCCAGGCGATATCCACTTCCGCCGACGGCTCGGTGAAGGGGAAATAGCTGGGGCGAAAACGCATCTCGAAATCACGCTCGAAGAACGCGCGCACGAATTCGGCGAGCGTGCCCTTGAGGTCGGCGAAGCTGGAGGTTTCGTCGACGAGCAGACCTTCGACCTGATGGAACATCGGCGTGTGCGTCTGGTCGGAATCGGAGCGATAGACCTTGCCGGCGGCGATCATGCGCAGCGGCGGCTTGTTTTCCTGCATGAAACGCACTTGCACACCCGAGGTATGCGTGCGCAGCAGGCGGGCGGCGCCGCTTTCATCGGGAGGGAAATAGAACGTGTCGTGCATCGCGCGCGCCGGATGATGCGGCGGGAAATTCAGCGCTTCGAAGTTATGCCAGTCGTCCTCGATCTCGGGGCCGTCGGCGAGCTGGTAACCGAGGCGCGCGAAAATGTCGGTGATGCGCTCGAGCGTGCGCGAAACCGGGTGCAGGTTGCCTATGCCGTTGCCGCGACCGGGCAAGGTTACATCGACGCTCTCGGTGGCCAGTCGTTCGGCGAAGGCGGCATCTTCGAGAACCGTCTTGCGCGCGGAAATAGCTTCGTTGACGCTGTCCTTCGCGCGATTGATGTGTTCGCCAAAAGCCTTGCGCTGATCGGCAGGCAGGGCGCCAAGCTGCTTGAGCTGGCCGGTGATGCTGCCGGACTTGCCCAGCAATGCGACGCGCTGCGCTTCGAGCGCGTCGAGGTTGGCAGCAGCGGCGATGTCGGCGAGGGCCGAGCGGGTCAAATTTTCAATATCGCTCATGCGGATCTCGAATCCATGTCGATTGCAACGGAGTCCACAAAACAAAATGGGGAAGGACTCTCGCCCTTCCCCATCTCTTTCGGTCGTAGAGCGGCTTTAGCCGCGATCGCGCCTGAAAGCGCTCCTACAACTGTGCCTTACGCAGCGAGAGCGCGCTTGGCCTGCTCGGCGATCTTGCCGAAAGCCGGCAGGTCGTGCACGGCGATGTCGGCGAGGGCCTTGCGGTCGAGCTTGATGTCGGCTTTCAGCAGACCGTTCATGAAACGGCTGTAGCTCAGGCCGTACATACGCGCGGCGGCGTTGATGCGCACGATCCACAGGGCGCGGAACTGGCGCTTGCGCTGCTTGCGGCCGATGTAGGCGTACTGCGCAGCCTTGGTGACGGCCTGCTTGGCGACGCGGAAGACTTTGCGACGGGCGTTGAAATAGCCCTTCGCCAGCTTGATGATTTTCTTGTGGCGACGGCGCGCCGTTACACCACGTTTGACTCGTGCCATGGTTCAGTCCTCCTCAGAGATAGGGCAGCTGGCGATCAAGACGGCCGGAATCCTCGGCGCGGACGTGGTTCGTCTGGCGGAGGTTGCGCTTACGCTTGGTCGATTTCTTGGTGAGGATGTGGCTACGGTTTGCGTGGCCTGCCTTGTACTTGCCGGAAGCGGTCTTCCGGAAGCGCTTGGCCGCCGCACGATTGGTCTTGATCTTGATCTTGGCCATGTGGGTGTCCCTTCGGTTTTTTTATTTGACTGACCTAGGCGCCAAGCTTGTCTGGGTCTTGCGCGACTTCGTCGCGAAAACTCATTGAGCCCGGTCTTTCCGTCCTGCCTGTGTCGGCTTGTAAGTCATTGAATTCAAAGAATCCAACGCTGGGTCCATAGCGGCTTCGCCCGATGTTCCGGGCCCGGATACCGCACCGGGGCTCTTGGCCGGAGCCAAGAACCGGTGATTATGCAGGAAAGTCAGTGGCTTAGGCAAGTTGATTGATCCGTAACCAGCCCTGTCCGCGCTCACATATGGAAAGCCGCCCGCCCCCTCTCCTCGGGCAGAAGTCCATCGTGGACTGCATGAGGTGGGATCCGGGGGCGGGGCGGGATCAAATGTCGGGCGGCGTTCGCTCCGCATTTAAGTGGATTTCCGCGAGCGGCAACAAAAAACGCGCCTCGCGGCGCGTTTTCCCCTCCCTTTGCCCTCTCCCCACAAGCGGGGAAGGGATAACGGGGGGTATCGACCTTTGGCCGATTATTTTCTTTTGGGGGCGATCATCATGATCATCTGTCGGCCTTCCAGGCGCGGCCGCTGCTCGATGACCACTTCGTCGGCGAGGTCGGCTTCGATCCGGCGCGCCATCTCCATGCCCAACTCCTGGTGGGCCATTTCGCGGCCCTTGAAACGGATGTTGACCTTGACCTTGTCGCCCTCTTCCAGGAAACGGCGAAGATTGCGCAACTTGATGTTGTAGTCGCCGTCGTCGGTCGTCGGGCGGAACTTGAGTTCCTTGATCTCGACGATCTTCTGCTTCTTCTTGGCGGCATTGGCCTTTTTCTGGGCCTCGAACTTGAACTTGCCGTAATCCATGATGCGGCAGACCGGCGGATCCGCCGTCGGCTGGATCTCGACGAGGTCCATGCCCGATTCTTCCGCAAGCGCCAGCGCTTCATCGCGCGATAGCACGCCGACCATTTCTCCATCCGCACCAATCACGCGTACGCGCGGGACGCGGATCTCATTGTTCTTGCGGTTACCTTTTTCGGTCGCTGGCGTATTGATTCGACAATCCTCGTTCGTTTTTCGGAATCCGGTCGCCTCAGGCGACCGGGGTGGACTCGTTGCGCAGCTTTGCGGCGAAAGCTTCCGGCGTCATTGTGCCCAAATCTTCGCCGCTGCGCGTGCGCACGGCAACCAGGCCCAATTCCTTCTCGCGGTCACCGACGACCAGCAGGTAAGGGACTTTCTGCATCGTGTGCTCGCGGATTTTATAGCCGATCTTCTCGTTCCGCAAATCGGCGGCGACCCGGAAACCTTGATTTACAAGGGATTTCTGCACGAAAGCGACATGATCGCCCTGCGCGTCGGTGATGTTGAGCACCACGGCCTGCACCGGAGCAAGCCAGGACGGCAGCGCACCGGCATGATTTTCGATGAGGATGCCGAGGAACCGCTCCATCGATCCGACGATGGCGCGATGCAGCATCACCGGGTGCTGACGGCTCGAATGCTCGTCCACATACTCGGCGCCCAGGCGCTCGGGCATCATGAAATCGACCTGCATGGTGCCGACCTGCCAACCGCGGCCAATCGAGTCACGCATGTGGTATTCGATCTTCGGGCCGTAGAACGCGCCTTCGCCCGGCAATTCCTGCCATTCGACGCCACACGCCGCCAAGGCAGCGCGCAAGGCGCCCTCGGCCTTATCCCAGGTTTCGTCGGTGCCCAGACGTTTTTCCGGGCGCAGCGCGATCTTGAGCGAAATGTCGGAGAAGCCGAAGTGGTCATAGACCTGCATCGCTTGGCGATGGAAGGCCGTGACTTCGGATTCGATCTGTTCGGGCGTGCAGAAGATATGGCCGTCGTCCTGCGTGAAGCTGCGCACGCGCATGATCCCGTGCAGCGCGCCCGAGGGCTCGTTGCGATGGCAGGCGCCAAATTCGCCGTAACGGATCGGCAGGTCGCGATAGCTGTGCAGTCCGTGGTTGTAGACCTGGACGTGACCAGGGCAATTCATCGGCTTGATTGCGTAGGTACGCTTCTCCGATTCGGTGAAGAACATGTTCTCGGCGTAGTTGTCCCAGTGGCCGGATTTCTTCCACAGCGAGACATCGAGAATCTGCGGGCAGCGCACTTCCTGATAGCCGGAATCGCGGTAGACCTTGCGCATGTACTGCTCGACCACCTGCCACAACGCCCACCCCTTGGGATGCCAGAACACCATGCCCGGTGCTTCTTCCTGCTGGTGGAAAAGGTCGAGGGCCTTGCCGATCTTGCGATGGTCGCGCTTCTCGGCTTCCTCAAGCTGGAACAGATAGGCCTTGAGGTCCTTGTCGTTGAGCCAGGCGGTGCCGTAGATGCGTGACAGCATCTGGTTGTTGGAATCGCCACGCCAATAGGCGCCGGCAACTTTCATCAGTTTGAACGCGCGCAACTTGTCGGTGGCCGGCACGTGCGGGCCGCGGCAGAGATCGATGAAATCGCCCTGCGAATACAGCGACAGATCTTCGGCTGCCGGGATCGATTCGATGATCTCGGCCTTGAAGTTCTCGCCCATTCCCTTGAAGAAAGCCACGGCGTCGTCGCGCGACTTCACCGAACGCGAAATCGGTAGCGCTTCCTTGACGATCTTGAGCATCTCTTCTTCGATCTTCGGCAGATCGTCCGGCGTGAACTGACGCTCGTAGGCAAAATCGTAATAGAAGCCGTTGTCGATCACTGGGCCGATGGTGACCTGCGCGCCGGGATACAGGCGCTGCACGGCCTGGGCGAGCAGATGCGCGGTGGAGTGACGCAGCACTTCCAGCGCGTCGGGGTGTTTTTCGGTGACGATTTCCAGCGACGCATCGTGATCGATGCGGAAACTGGTATCGACGAGTTTGCCGTCGACCTTGCCGGCGAGCGCAGCTTTGGCCAGGCCGGCGCCGATCGAGGCGGCGACTTCGGCGACGGAAACGGGATTTTCGAACGGGCGTTTGCTGCCGTCGGGGAGCGTGATGTTGATCATGGCGAAAATCTTCGATGCTTTCGTAGGAGCCAGCTTGCTGGCGACCCGCTGACGTGGTCGCCAGCAAGCTGGCTCCTACACGGACGGGTGGAAAATAAAAAAGGACGCCAAGCGTCCTTCGTGCGCGACGAGAACCTGGCAGGACTTATCGTTGGCGGCTGGTAGTGCTCATGTCGCACGCTCGACGGCGGTTTCCCGACGCCACCTGAAGGCTGGTCTGAAGCGGAATTTAGTGCCCTGCCCCGGCCTTGTCAAAGCTCGCCCGCACTTTCAAGGCCGGAAACGAAAACGGCCCGGCTAGGCCGGGCCGCAGATTTCGGGATCACGCCGGAAAGGCGTGGTGGGCGATACAGGGTTCGAACCTGTGACCCCTACCATGTCAAGGTAATGCTCTACCGCTGAGCTAATCGCCCGAAACGAGCGCGCATTCTAATGCAGGGGCCGGGTGCTGGCAAATCGGGGGCAGTGCAACGGCACGCTGCGCATCAGGGCTTCTTGCCCTGCCCCGACGGCCGGCACGCGGCCAACCGTTCTTCCGCCTGCTTGAATTGCGGGCGATCCGATGGCGAGAGCGTGCCTTCCTTTTCCAGTTGCCGCCATAGACCAGCCTCTTCCACGACCCATCCACATTGCTGCGCGCTGCTGCCGGAGACGTCCTCGCGATCAGCCAATGCCACGGCGAGATCGCGCCTGGCCGCCACCTCTTTCGGCGCTGCTTGCCAGCGATCGCGCGCCGTCTTCAGCCACTCGTCCATGTACGGCACCGCCAGTTCGCGCTGACCCGCGGCGACATAGGCCTGGCCCAGGCGCTTGTTCGAGGAGGCGAAATCCCGCTGGTGCTCGGCCTGCGACGGATCGCGGTCGCGCAGGCGTCGATAACCTTCCAGGCCGAGGTGGAAATCGGCAATGGCCTCGGGAATCCGCTTCATTTTCAACAGCGCATCGCCACGCTTGTTGTACGCCAGCGCCAGATCGCGGGCCGAGCGCAGATCGCCAGGATTGGACTGGATGTCGGCATCGGCGATCGCGAGTGACTCGGAATAGGCACTCAACGCCGCGTCGCTCTTGTCCGACCACAGCGCGATCTCACCCTGTTTCATCAAGGACACGATGTAGGCATGGCCGACATTGATGTCCTTCGGATGCTTGGCATGCTGTGCGGCATTGATGCTGATGGCGCCGGCGATTTCGCGCTCGGCCTCAGGGTAACGCTCGAGCCAGGCCAGCGTGTCGGCACGGCGCGTGTGGCAGACCGAGGCTGCGTCCTGCATCGATGCATCGTTTTGCGCTTCGCGCACCAATGCCGGGCAGACCTGATCGTACGACGCCAGCGCTGCATCCAATTGCCCGTTCCAGGCCTGCACGTCGCCCAGGCCAACCACCGCCGACGCGTGCTCGCGCTCTGCCGCAGGCGAAGGCTGTTGCTGCAATGCATTGGCAAAAACCGGGATGGCCTCGCGATAGGCTTTCTCGGAAGCAGTCAGATCGTTGTCCCAGAAAGCGAAGGAGCCGCGCGCTGCGAGCGCCCGCGCCAATTCCAGCTGCAATCGCTGATCGCCGGGACGCAGCGAAATCGCCCGTCGTGCCAGCGCCTCGGCACGTTGGAAATGCAATCTCGCCGCCACCGTGTCGCCGATGTTGGGCAGGCTGGGGCTGCCGGAAATATCACCGAGACGACGCTCGACCGTCGACAAGTCCACGAGCATGCCGGGATCGTCCTGGGCATCGACCGCGAGTGCCTGCAGATACGTTTTCGTCCGATCGACCAGTTGCCTGCGCGCGTCGATGGTGCCGGGCACGGAGGCGAGACGATCCTGGAAATCGAACAACACATCCTTCACCAGGCTGCGCGACAGATCGAATCGTTTCTGCGCGAGCG
Source organism: Arenimonas sp. (assembly GCF_035312645.1). Taxonomy (GTDB): domain Bacteria; phylum Pseudomonadota; class Gammaproteobacteria; order Xanthomonadales; family Xanthomonadaceae; genus Arenimonas. Next base: position 5,693 of record NZ_DATGBO010000050.1, on the reverse strand, counting down.
CGCGCTGGTGCTCGGCGACTTTCGCCTGCCATGCCGTCGCCGCCAGACCGCCGGCGAGCACCAGCAATACCGTCGCCGCTGCACCGGCCGCCAACCAGTTGCGGCGCAACCAGCGCGACACGCGATAACCAACGCTGCCGCGTCGCGCCTGCACCGGTTCATGCGCCTGATAGCGACGGATCTCCTCGGCCAATTCCCGTGCCGAACCGTAACGGAGCTCCGGTTCGCGACGCAGGCACTTGAGCACGATGTCGTCGAGGTCGCCCTGCAGGCCGCGCGAAAGGCGCTTGCGTTCGGACTCGGCGAACTTCACCTGCCCGAGCACGGCACGGCTTGGACGTTCTGGCGGACCAGCCTCGATCGCGCGCAACTGCGCCATCGCACTGGTCACCTGCGCATAGGGAACCTGGCCGCTCAACAATCGATACAGCAATGCCCCCAGCGAATAGACATCGCTCGCCACGGTGATCGGGCGGCTGTCCATCTGTTCCGGACTGGCGTAGTGCAGCGTGAAAGCCTGCGTACGCGTGGTGCCGTTGTCGCCGCGTTCACCGGAATCCATTTCCTTGGCGATGCCAAAGTCGAGCAGCTTCGATTCGCCATCGTCCGTGACCAGCACGTTCGCCGGTTTGATGTCGCGGTGCACGATCAACGCGCGGTGCGCATGCTCGACGGCGGAACACACCTGCAGGAACAAGGCGAGCACCTTGTCCAGCGGCAGGTCCGCACAGTAGGTATCGATCGGCAGGCCATCGACGTATTCCATTACCAGAAAAGGCCGACCATCCTCGCTCTCGCCACCATCGAGCAGGCGCGCGATATGCGGATGTTCAAGTCGCGCCAGTGCCTGACGTTCGCGCCGGAACCAGTCGATCGCTTCGCGATTGCCGAGCAGGGTGGCGATGAACTTGATCGCCACCTGCTTGGAATAGGCGGCATCGGCGCGTTCGGCCAACCAGACCTCGCCCATGCCGCCCTGCCCCAGCAAACGCAGCAATCGATATGGGCCGATCCGGCCGCCGCCGCTTTGCGTGCGCGCTGCGACCGCCGTTGCGACATCGAGCGGCAACACCTGCGTTGCCGGTCGTGATTGCGCATCGAGCAAGCGCCGCAAGGTAGTCGCCTGATCGGGCGAATGCGCTTCCAACTCCCGCAGCCACCGCTCACGGGCGTCGCCATCGCGGGCCAGCGCTTCGCGCAACAAACCCTGGATATCCGCTTCCGTCATGGCGCCCCCTGATCCGATTCTGTGCCGCGCCGCCAGCGCCGGCAAGCCGAGCAAAAAGCTTGGCTAAGCCTGCAGCGAAGCGGCCCTGAGCCGCTGCATTTCGTCGCGAATCTTGCCGGCCTGCTCGAACTCCAGATCGCGCGCGTGCTGGTACATCTGCGATTCGAGCTGCTTGAGCTTCGCCGCGAGCTTGGTCGGATCGAGAATCACGTAATCACTGCCCGCTTCGGCGACGCGCCGCTGCTTGTCACGGCCGCGACCGGACTCGCCGTCAGTCGAACGCGCGCCCTCCATCACATCCATGATTTCGCGGGTGATCGATTTCGGCACAATGCCGTGCTTGCGGTTGTATTCGACCTGGATCGCACGGCGACGATCGGTTTCGTCGATGGCGATCTTCATCGAGTTGGTGATGCGATCGCCGTAGAGGATCGCCTTGCCGCGCAGGTTGCGCGCGGCGCGTCCGATGGTCTGGATCAGCGAGCCAGCCGAGCGTAGGAAGCCTTCCTTGTCGGCATCGAGGATCGCCACCAGCGACACCTCCGGCATGTCCAGGCCTTCACGCAGCAGATTGATGCCAACCAGCACATCGAACACGCCAAGACGCAGGTCGCGGATGATTTCCACGCGTTCGACAGTCTCGATATCGGAGTGCAGGTAGCGCACACGCACGCCATGCTCGGAAAGATAGTCGGTGAGGTTCTCCGCCATCTTCTTGGTCAGCGTCGTCACCAGAACGCGATCGCCGATTTTTGTGCGCAGATGGATTTCCGAGAGCAGGTCGTCGACCTGGGTCGCCACCGGTCGTACTTCGATTTCAGGATCGATCAGCCCGGTCGGGCGCACCAGCAACTCGACGATATTGCCTTGGGAATGCTCGTGTTCGTACTTTCCCGGCGTTGCCGAAACGAACACGGCGCGCGGCGAACGCCGTTCCCATTCCTCGAATTTCAGCGGCCGGTTGTCCAGCGCCGACGGCAGCCGGAAACCGAAATTGACCAGGGTTTCCTTGCGCGAGCGATCGCCCTTGTACATCGCGCCCAGCTGCGGAATCGTCACGTGCGATTCGTCGACCACCAGCAGCGCGTCCGGCGGCAGGTAATCGTAGAGACAAGGCGGTGGTTCGCCGGGCATGCGCCCGGTCAGATGCCGCGAGTAGTTCTCGATACCGGTGCAGAAGCCGACCTCGGCCATCATCTCCAGATCGAACTGCGTGCGTTGCTGCAGCCTTTGCGCTTCGACCAGTTTGTTCTCGCGATAGAAATATTCCAGCCGTTCCTTCATCTCCGGCTTGATCGTCTCGATCGCATCGAGCACGGTGCGCCGCGTCGTCACGTAATGCGACTTCGGATACAGGGTGTAGCGCTGCAATTTGCGATAGACCTCGCCGGTCAGCGGGTCGAACAGCGCGAGATTCTCGATCTCGCCATCGAACAACTCCACGCGCAGCGCCTCGATTTCGCTCTCGGCCGGGTGGACATCGATGGTTTCACCGCGCACGCGGTAGCAGGCGCGGCGCAGCTCGGTGTCGTTGCGCGTGTACTGCATCTCGGTGAGGCGGCGGATCAGCTCGCGCTGGTCGATCCGGTCGCCTTTCACCAGATGCAGGACCATGCGGAAATATTCGTTCGGGTCGCCCAGGCCGTAGATGGACGAAACGGTCGCGACGATGATCGCATCGCGACGTTCGAGCAGCGCCTTGGTCGCCGACAAGCGCATCTGCTCGATGTGCTCGTTGATGCTCGAGTCTTTCTCGATGAAGGTATCGCTGGCCGGAACGTAAGCTTCCGGCTGGTAGTAGTCGTAATAGCTGACGAAATATTCGACGGCGTTGTGCGGGAAGAAACTCTTGAATTCGCCGTACAGCTGCGCTGCCAACGTCTTGTTCGGCGCCAGCACCAGCGTCGGCTTTTGCACGGACTGGATGACGTTGGCCATCGTGAAGGTCTTGCCCGAGCCGGTCACGCCGAGCAGAGTCTGGTGCGCCAGTCCGGATTCGAAACCGTCGATCAGGCGGCGGATCGCCTCCGGCTGATCGCCGGCGGGCTCGAAGGGCGCAACGAGTTCGAAGCGATCGGACATCGGCGGGCTCCGGATGCAATCGCGCAGTATAGTCCGACGCCAATCGGCATCGGACGAAGCCGCACTGGCGGATTTCCTACCTCTACGTCCGGAGGCCGCCGACGCCCGCCAACCCTTCCGGAAACCATGCTGGGCCAGCCCTGTCGGAGCAGCCCATGCGCAGCGAACGCGGATTCAACCTGGTCGAACTCGTCATCGTGATGGCGATCGTGGCGATACTCTCGGCGGCGGCCGTACCCAGTTTCCGGACCTTGATCGAACACGATCGCGTCGCGGCGGTCAGCAACCGATTGCAGGGCGAAATCCATCGGGTCCGCCAGGAAGCGATCCTGCACGGGCATCGGGCGACGCTTTGCGGTTCATCGGATGGACTGTCCTGCAACGGCAAGCCGGATTGGTCCGATGGCATGATCGTCTTCCTCGACAGCAACGGTGATGCGAAACGAAGCGACGCCGAGACGCTCCTGTCGGTCATTCAAGCCTCCGATCTGAATCAGTTGCTGGTGGTGAGCAGCGTTGGCCGCCCGACCCTGAGCTTCCGCCCCGACGGCATCACCCGCGGCGACAACCTCACCCTGCATATCTGCAGCCCCGAGCGCCAGGAGCTGCGCCAGATCATCGTCAGCGTCGGCGGAAGAAGCCGATTGGCGGAAGCAAAAGCCGGTGCTTCCTGCCCGATCTGAGTTCCGGGACTAGCTGCCGGCTTGACCGACCGGCCAGTCAAGGTAAAATAGCCGACTTCGCCCGAATAGCTCAGCCGGTTAGAGCACTTGACTGTTAATCAGGGGGTCGTTGGTTCGAGTCCAACTTCGGGCGCCAGAAATATCAAGGGCTTGCGAGCGATCGCAGGCCCTTTTTCTTGATGATTCGCAGCCGTGGGGACACTGTAGGGGCGGAGGGTCTGCCACCGTCTTTCAGTTCGTCCACCGTCTTTCAATGTCCCAAGTCTGCCAAGAACTCAGACTCAGGCGAGACGCCCGTCACCAGCAAATGATCGCGGGCACGAGTACACGCTACATATAGAAGGTGTCGCTCCGTGGCATAGACATCTTCCAAGTCCGCGCCGTCGGCGACCGACTCAATTCGGGACTGGGACGGGATGACCTCGTCATCGCAAGCCATGACCGCCACTACCTTGAACTCCAGTCCCTTCGCCAGATGCATGCTGCAGACTGAAGCCGAGTTGGCCTTCCGGTCCTTGGGGTCGTCCAATACCTGAAACTTCACCCCACTTGCTAGGCAAGCGTCTTGGGCACGGCTCAGCTCATCACTTGATCGAACAAAGATGCCGATCTCTTCGGGAAGTATTCCCTCGGCCAGCCTTGCCTTCATCCATTCAGAGACTGCCGCCGCCTCTGCCTTCACATCCGCAAAGATGGAGATAACAGGCGCGGGGCCGTTGAAGACAGACACCGTGCCCTTCCGGACCTCAATATTGCCGTCAACGTCCCCGACCTCGATCCCGAGCAGTCGGTCCGCCTGCATACGGATCTGATGTGAAGTACGGTAGTTGATCTGCAGTGTCTTGGCTCGACCGCGAATATCCACGCCAAGTGACTTCCACGAAAATGGCTGCTGGAAAATCCTTTGCCCTAGATCCCCAGCGAAGAACAGGGCATTCGCCCTATCGGCACCCAACGCAGTCAGATAGCGCAGTTGGGGAACGCTGATGTCTTGCGCTTCGTCCACCACGATAAAGTCATACGGAGGGTTGCGCCGAGATTCCATATCCTTGGTCAATCGAGCAAACATGCCCGGCTCCGTGACCAATAGATCCTGTTGCAACTTCGCAAGTACGGCAGCAAACACCGACCATAAGGCTGACCGCTGTGCTTCCGGAAGGCGTGTCTTTCTGCCCAGTCGCCGGACGTCGCGATAGCCCTCCCAATCGGAGATCTGCCACGCATCAACCACTTCGTCCCATTCGGAAAGCAGGAACGGCAGTCCGAACTTGATGTCACTGGCCTGTGCGAGTTCTTCTTTCAGGTACTGCCGAATCTGGTCGCGGGACGCCATTCGAGGTGCTCCATAGGCAAGCGAATACAACCGCTTCCCCATTTCACTGAAGGAATGAACGTCCAAGCGCTCTGCCAGTCGAGGCTGGGTACTTCCAATCAACCGGCGTAGCTTGGTTTGTAAAGCGTCGGCTAACGCTTCCGAGAAGGTGACGAGCAAGACCCGGGAATCCGGGTGCTCTCGGGAAAGAAAGACCGCTCTATGCAGCGCCACTATGGTCTTGCCTGTGCCCGCGGATCCCGATACGCGAGCGGGACCACTGTAGGCACCCTCCACCACTGACCGCTGAGCCGGATGCAGGAAGACCGTCCATTTCTCCCACGGATAGGCAAGCGCCCTCTCCAACTCCTCGAGATCGTTCATTACG
>NZ_DATGBO010000049.1:0-10398 GCF_035312645.1 Arenimonas sp. | reverse complement strand
TTCCGTCATCCCGGCGAAAGCCGGGACCCATGGTGATCTTTTCAATGGGTCCCGGCTTTCGCCGGGATGACGGATTTCTTTTTGTGCTGGGGCGGTATGAGTCTGCTCTCGGCAAGCTAGTAAGCTTGGGCTTTCCACGGGAGTGCCGCCAGTCGCTGAGGCGGTATGAGTCTGCTCTCGGCAAGCTAGTAAGCTTGGGCTTTCCACCGGAGCATCGCACTCATGATCCTTTGTCCTGTTGCCATCGCGGTCGGTTGCCGCAAGTGCCCGGTGTTCGCGGTCTGTCCGGTCAAGTCGATCATCGGTGATGCGCCTCCTGCCGCCGTGCCCGTGCCTCCGAAGGCGGCTGCCGGCAAGAAGGCGCCAGTGAAAGCCGCCAAGGCTTCCAAAGCCGGGAACGCCAGCAAGCCGCATGGCAGCGGCCGGAAGTCCAAGACCCGGCACAAGATCCGACACTGAGCGCGCGCTGCGAGTACGAGGGCGGTGCCAACAACCCCTGCCATTCGGCCTGGGGTTTTTCCCCGGCGATGCCCTTATGCTGGGGCCTTTCCCGGGAGGTCGCATGATTACTCTGCATTACTCGCCCAGTACCGCCAGCCTGGTCGTGCACTGGCTGCTGATCGAACTCGGCGTGCCGCATGAACTGGCCAAGCTCGACTTCGACCGCAACGAACAAAAATCCCCCGAGTACCTGAAGATCAATCCTGCCGGTGTCGTGCCGACGTTGGTCGTCGACGGCCAGGTCATCACCGAGTCTGCCGCTATCGTGCTGCATCTGGCCGATAGCTATCCTGCTGCGGCGCTCGCACCCGCCATCGCCACTCCGGCGCGTGCCTCGTACTACCAGTGGATGTTTTTCATGGCCAATACGCTGCAGCCTGCGTATCGCGCCTGGTTCTATCCGACCGAGCCGGCCGGCGAAGCCAACATCGATGTGGCGAAGGAACAGGCGCGGCAACGTATCGAAGCGGCCTGGGCGCGCGTCGCGCAGCACATCGAAGCGAATGGCCCTTATATTCTTGGCGAAAAAATTTCCGCCGTCGATTTCATGATGACCATGCTGATGCGCTGGTCGCGCAACATGCCACGGCCCGCGCACAGCTGGCCGGCGCTGCAGGCGCATGCGCAACGCATGAAGGCGCGGCCTTCCTTCAAGGAAGTCTATGCCCGCGAAGGGCTGACGGATTGGACCTAGACGCATGACGCGCATGACCACGCAGATCCTGCTGGCGGGCGTCACCGGTCTGGTCGGTGGCGATGTGCTGCGGCAGCGGCTGGCCGATCGCGAATGGAACGGCCGCGTGCTGGCGCCGGTGCGACGGACGTTGCCGATCAGTGAGGCACGTGTCGCGGCGATTGTCGCTGCGCTTGCTGATCGCGCCGCCGATGGCGAACTGTATGCGCAGGTCAGCGATCGTCTCGCCGGCGCAGCGCTCGACGTCTACATCAGTTGCCTGGGCACGACGATCAAGACCGCGGGTTCGCGCGAAGCCTTCATCGCCGTCGACCGCGAACTGGTGCTGCGCCTGGCCAAGCTTTCCTTCGACCTCGGCGCGCGCCGCGCGATCCTGGTGTCGTCGGTCGGCGCCAGCCGGCAGTCGGGCAATTTCTATCTGCGCGTGAAAGGCGAGGTCGAGGACGCGCTCGCGGATATCGGTTTCGAGCGCCTCGACATCCTGCAACCCGGCCTGTTGCTGGGCGCGCGCAACGAACGGCGCCCCGGCGAAGCGGTGATGCAGGCGCTGGCGCCGGCGACCAACGTGTTGATGCTTGGCAACAAGCTGCGCCGCTACCGCGCCGTCGAAGCGCTGGATGTCGCCCGCGCCATTGTTGTGCTCAGCGAACGTAGCGAGCCCGGGAAATTCGTGCACGAGCACGATGCGATTCTCGCCTTGAGCGAAGAGCTGAAGGTGCCGGCTTCGGCGCGCTGAGGTTTTTGCTGGTCGAATATTCTGCGTCGCGCTGCGGAATTATTTCAGCAACGGTGCCAGCGCCACCCAGACATGGTCGCGCAGCTTTGGTTGCATCGCGGCAGTGGGATGCAGGTCGTCGTCCTGGAAATTGCCGCGGTCGCCGGCGACCGGTGCGAGCAGGAAGGGCAGCAGAGTCGTCTTGTACTGCTTCGAAAGCACCGCATAATTTTCTTCAAAGCCATGCGTGTATTCGGGACCGAAGTTCGGCGGCAGGCGCATGCCGATCAGCAGCACTTTGGCTTTCGACGATTGCGCAGCGCGGATCATCGTTTCGAGATTGCCGCGGGTCTGGACCAGCGACAGCCCGCGCAGACCATCGTTGGCGCCGAGTTCGATTACCACTATCGCCGGTTTGACCCGCGCGAGCTCGGCTTTGACGCGCGAAGCGCCGCCGGCGCTGGTTTCGCCGCTGATGCTGGCGTTGACCACGCGCCAGCCGGGATGGCTGGTCTTCATGCGCTCGGCGGTCAGCGTCACCCAGCCCTGGGCCATGCTCAGGCCATAGCCGGCCGACAGCGAATCGCCCATCACCAACACGGTTTTCGCGGCTGTGGCTGCGGGCGGCGCCGCCTGCACATGAGCCATCATGGACAGGAAGACGATCCCGGCCATGACGCCGCGTTGAACCAGGCCCGACCAGACTCCATGTACTGATTTCATACCCAAGGCTCCTGAGAACATGACCTCATCCATGGCGGCATCGCCCCCGCATTCAAGTGTCGGCGCCGGCGCGCTCACCGCCGCAGGTCTGGGCAAGCGGGTGCGCCTGCCCGATCACGAGCTCACCATCCTCGCCGATGTCAGTTTTACCATCCGTTCGGGCGAAGCCGTGGCGATTGTCGGCGCCTCGGGTTCTGGCAAGAGCACTTTACTGTCCCTGCTGGCTGGCCTGGACCTGCCCAGCACCGGCAGCGTGAGCCTGGACGACATCGTGCTCTCGGCGCTGGACGAAGACGGGCGCGCGCGCATTCGCGGCGAGAAAGTCGGCTTCGTGTTCCAGAGTTTCCAGTTGTTGCCGGCGCTGACCGCGATCGAGAACGTGATGCTGCCGCTGGAGTTGCGCGGCGATCGCGATGCGCAGGCTCCCGCGAAAAAAATCCTTGAGCGCGTCGGCCTTGGCGAGCGTCTCGAACACTATCCGCGACAACTTTCCGGCGGCGAACAGCAACGCGTGGCGCTGGCGCGCGCCTTCGTCACCGAGCCGGACCTGTTGTTCGCCGACGAGCCCACCGGCAACCTCGATACCGACACCGGCCGCGCGATCGTCGACCTGTTGTTCGAACTCAACGCCCAGCACGGCACGACGCTGGTGCTGGTCACGCATGACGAAAGACTCGCCGCGCGCTGCAGCCGCGTGCTGCGACTCGCGGCCGGCCGTCTGGTGAGCGCGTGAGGATTCCTGGCTTGGCCTGGCGGCAACTGCGCCGTGATCTTGCCGCAGGTGAAATCCGCATTCTGCTGGCGGCGTTGCTGCTCGCGGTGATGGCAGTATCGGCGGTCGGCTTTCTCACCGATCGCGCCGAACGCGGGTTGGCGATGGAGGCGAACCGTTTGCTCGGTGGCGATGCAGTGCTGCGCGCGGACGAGCCGCTGTCCGATAGCTGGCGAGCTGCTGCGGCCATTCCTGGTCTGCGCCAGACCGAGACGCGCGGATTCCCGAGCATGGTTCGCGTTGGCGAAGCCTTGAAGCTGGGCGATGTCCGTGCAATCGGTGCCGGGTTTCCGTTGCGCGGAAATTTTCATGTGCAGATGGCGGCGAATGCGCCGGAAATCATCGCGCACTCGATCCCCGCGCGCGGCAGCGTGTGGATGTCGCGTGCCGGCGCGCAGGCGTTGGCAGCGAAGATCGGCGATCCAGTGCACGTCGGCGCGTCGACACTGACATTGACGGCGCTGGTGACGCAGGAGCCGGACGCGGCGCTCGATGTTTTCAGCACTGGCCCGAAAGTGTTTCTCAATCTCGCCGATTTGCCCGCCACCGGGTTGGAGCAGGAAGGCAGCCGTATCACCTATCGATTGATCGTCGCCGGTGAGCCGTCGGCGGTGGAAAGCTTTCTCGCGACGGCGAAGCAGCATCTCGGTCGCGGCCAGCGTCTGGAAACCGTCGCCGATGCGCGCCCGGAAATTCGCTCGGCGCTGGATCGTGCCGGACGATTCCTCGGGCTTGCGGCGCTCGTTTCGGTCGTACTCGCTGCAGTAGCGGTCGCGATGGCGGCGCGTCGACACAGCGCGCGGCATCTGGCCGGCAGCGCGGTGATGCGTTGCCTGGGCGCGAGCCAGCGCACGCTGGTCGGCATCCATGTCGGTGAACTGCTGATGCTCGGCGTGATCGGCAGCGCTGTCGGCGTGCTCTGTGCGCTCGCGTTGCAATCGGTGGCGGGTGCCTGGCTGGCGCAGAGTCTTGGTTTGGCGATTCCGCCGGCGGGTTGGCGGCCGGCATTCGAGGGTTTCGCGGTCGGCCTGACGGTGTTGTTTACCTTCGGTGTACCACCGGTGTTGGCGCTGCGGCGTGTACCGGCCCTTCTGGTATTGCGCCGCGATCTCGATGTCGGCGAACCGAGCGCCTGGGTCGCGGGCGCGGTGGGTCTGGCCGGATTGGCGATGCTGTTGTGGTGGAAGGCTGGATCGCCGGCACTGGGCACGGCGATGCTGATCGGCATCCTGGTGACGCTCGCGGTGCTGGCGACGCTCGCGTTCGCGCTGATTGCATTGGTGCGGCGTCTGCGTTCGCGCCTGCACGGGCCGTGGCGTTACGGGTTGGCCAATGTCAGCCGCCGCGCCGGCGCCAGTGTCGCGCAGATTTCTTCGCTGGGCCTGGGCCTGATGGTGTTGCTGCTGCTGACCTTCGTGCGCACCGATCTGTTGTCGCGCTGGCAGCAGGCGCTGCCAGCGGATGCACCGAATCGCTTTCTGGTGAACGTGCAGCCCGAGCAGGTCGCGCCGATCACAGACGCGCTGAAGAAGTTGGGCGTGGCTTCGCCGACGCTGTATCCGATGATTCGCGGGCGCCTGATCGAAGTCGATGGCAAGCCTGCCAGCGGCGCCGACTACACCGATGACGATCGCGCCAAACGCCTCGCCGAACGCGAATTCAATCTTTCCTTCGCGAAGACCCTGCGCGCCGACAACGAAGTCACCGCCGGAAAATTCTGGTCGGCAGGCGGTAGCGCGACACCGGAAATATCGGTGGAACAGGAATTGGCGACGACGCTGCACTGGAGGCTCGGCGAGCGCGTCGCCTTCGATATCGCCGGGCAGCGCTACGAGGCGAAGATCACCAGCCTGCGCAAGGTCGATTGGCAGAGCTTCCAGCCGAATTTTTTCGTGATCGGCTCGCCGGGTTCGCTGGATGGCTATCCGGCCAGTTATATCGGTGCGGTGCATGCGTCGAGTACGCAGACAGGTTTCACCAATACCCTGGTCGAGCGATTTCCGAATCTGACCGTGGTCGACATCGATGCGGTGATCGCACAGATCCGCAGCACGGTCGATCAGGTGTCGCTGGTGGTGGAAGCGGTGTTTTATTTCTCACTCGTCGCCGGGATTCTGGTGCTTCTGGCATCGGTGAGCGCGTCGCAGGACGAGCGCCTGCTCGAAGGTGCGGTGATGCGCGTGCTTGGTGGCAGCCGCCGGCAATTGCTGCTGGCGCAGGCCTCGGAATTCGCGGCGATCGGACTGCTATCCGGCGTCACGGCGGCGATCGCGGCGATGGCGCTGGCTGGCGTGGTCGCGAAAAAGGTGTTCGATCTGCCCTGGTCGCCGGACTGGAAGATGCTGCTGATCGGCAGCGTGCTCGGCATGCTCGCGGCGATGGTCGCCGGCATGTTGGCGACGCGGCGCGTGTTGCGCGCGCCACCGTCGGTGACGTTGCGGGAGTTGCAGGAGTGATTCGACAGGCGTGTCTTTTTCGCTGATGAAGCTGTGCCGGCAACTCAATTCCAGAGCAGCGCGATCGCAAATATCCCCAGCATCGCGAATGCCAGCGCGAGCTTGAGCGCGGTGCCGATCGCCAATCCCAGCCAGGTGGCGAAGCCGACTTTCGAGGCTTCGCGCCAGGCTTTGCCGGCTATCAACTCGCCGATGACTGCGCCGAGAAACGGGCCGAGAAGAATGCCGGGAATGCCGAAAAACAAACCGACCAGGGTACCGATGGCGGCACCGAACAAGGCCAGCTTCGAGGCGCCGGCGCGCTTGGCGCCGAACAGCGAGGCGAAGATGTCGACAGCCAGGGCGATGACGGTCAGCAGCCCCAGCAGGAGCAGGGTCCAGAAGCCGATCTTGCTGAAATCATCGGTCCAGGCCGCCAGCAACATGCCCGCGAACATCACCGGCAGGCCGGGCAGAGCCGGCAGGATGATGCCGGCCAAGCCGATCACGATCAGCAGGCCGGAAATCAGGTAAAGCAGGAAATGGCTGTCCATCGTCTCAGGTTGGTCTCAACGCCGGCGGGGTCTACTTGGCTAGGTTACCGGGCGGATGCTTTCCCGTGCAGAAAAAAACGGCCCGCCGAAGCGGGCCGTTTCCTTGATCGCGAGGCGCGGCGATCAGTTCTGGTGCGGGTTGTTCTCGCCGAAGTATTCGTGGGTGTCGGCGTTGCGCAGCGCATCGGTCGGGTTGGTCAGGGCGAGGTTCTTCGCGCCGGCCTGGCCGTAGACCACATCGTCGGTATTGGCGACGATGTCGAAATGGCTGGTCTCGTGGATGATCGTGCCGGCGCGGGAATCGGTGCCGGTGTTCGGGGCCGCCCAGAACGCGCCACAGACGTAGATGCGGTACGGCTGGTTTGGATAGACGTAGGCGTAGGTGTTCTTGGTCGTGCAGCTGCAGTTGAAGGTCATCTGCTTGGTGTCGAGCGTAGTGTCGATCGCTGTGAAATGCTGCTTGGCGGTGCCGTAGCGGCCGCTGGTGTACGCGCCGAACCAGGTGAGGTAGCGCGCGCCGACGGTGCCGATGTTGAGGTAGTTCTTGGCATCCTCGGAATAAACGCGGGCCGAATTCAGCGCGGTGACGAGCTGGGTCTGGCGGGTCGCCGAGCACGATTCGTAACAGGTGCCGCCGGTGCAGGTGGCTGCCGGGGCCGGTTTGGCCTGGATCGAAGCATTGCCGGCCTTGAGGCTGTTGACCACGCTGGCGCCATCCACCCACAGACGCAGCGGTGCCGATTCAATGGTCGCCAAGCCGCCGTTGTTGCGCGCGATGGCGATGCCACGGGCGGTGCTGGCGTTTTGCAGGTAGGACTTGAAGCGCACGTCGTATTCGCCGGTCTTCGACAGGTCGTAGGCGGTAGCCAGATCAGCCTTCACGACCTTGGTTTCGCCCGGCTGCAGGATGACCATGTCTTCGTCGAGCGGCGCGCCACGCTTGACCATCGCGCCGGTGTATTCGACGCGCTCGCCGCCGCGGTAGATTTCAAAGACGTCGGAATTGATCTGGCCTGAGGGCAGCTGCCAGTAGGGGATGCGCAGGGTTTCGCTGCTGGTGTTGGTGATCTTGAACTCGACCGTGCCCAGAAACGGCTGGCGGCCGCTGTTGTCGGCGAACATGCCTATGCGCACCGGGTTTTCCAGAACGCCAGGTCCGCGTTCAATGCCCTGGCGTGCGGCGAACGCGGTACCCGCGACAGCGACCAGTCCGGCGACGAGCAGGACATTCCGTGCAGTATTCGACATGCGTTTCCCCTCAAATGATGGAAGTGGCAAAAGTCCGGAACCCGGTCCGGATGCCCGACCATAGCGAAGTGTGATCGCCTTCGCACGTTGCGTTGCCACAGAGGGCGGGTCGTGACCAGCCTCGACCGGCAGTGACCACAGGGTAGGGTCAGCCCGGGTGCGGATTCACCCCGGATGATGGCCACCTGTTGGCAGATCTGGGGTTCGCTGCAGGTATTCTGGGTGCTTCTGTCGCCCGCCGTTGTCCGCGTCCGGGACGTCGCGATTTTTCGGAGATGCAATGGATCTGCCGACACACGCCGACGATGGCCATCGCTGGTTGACCCGCCTGTGGCTGACGCCATCGACGCCACTGGCCCTGCTCTGGCTTCCGGCACTGGGGGTTCCTGCGCGGAAATACGAAGCCTGGGCGCAGTCGTTGGCGGCGCGCGGCGTCACCGTCGCGGTACACGAGTGGCGCGGCAACGACAGCAGTTCGCTGCGGCCATCGCGGCGCGACGATTGGGGCTATCGGCAATTGCTGCACTCGGATATTCCCGCAAGTCTTGCGGCGGCGAAGCTGGCAGCGCCGGAGCGGCGCTGGCTGGTCGGCGGTCATAGTCTCGGTGGTCAACTCGCGGTGCTGGCGGCAGCGTTGCAACCGCAGGATTTCATCGGCTTGCTGCTAGTCGCCACGGGTGTTCCGCATGCACGGACGTTCACCGGGAAATATCACATCGGCATCAACGTTTTCGCGCGATTGATCCCGCCGCTCACGCGATTGTTCGGCTATTTTCCCGGCGATCGACTGGACTGGGCAGGACGCGAAGCGGCGACCTTGATGCGGCAATGGGCCGGCACGGTCCGGCGCGGCGACTATCACGAGGTTGGGTTGGCGGGCGATATCGAAATAGCGATGAAGCGGTTGCGGCAGCCCGCGTTAGGCATCCGCTTCAGCGACGACTGGCTGGCGCCGGCGGCCTCACTGGCGGCCCTGTTCGACAAACTCGGTGCGGGCGCGCACAGCAACGAGTTATTCGATGACGAGCGTCTTGGCGAACGCGCAGATCATTTCCGTTGGATGAAGCGGCCGGAAGCGATTGCGCAAACGGTTTTCGACTGGGCGACGACTCAGTTCTTGTAGTCGCGGTGGCAGCTGTCGCAGGCCTTGTCGATCTTGGACAGCGCAGCTTCGGCGGCAGCACAACTCGCCGGGGGCGTCATCAGGGCGCCGTCGGCGGCGGCGCGCAGATCGCCGGCATAGCGGCTGAATTGCTGGTCGCCCTGCATGGCTTCGAAGGCAGGCTCGATGTCGTTGGCGACGAAGCGCAGCGTCTGCAGGCGCGGCACCATGTCGGTCGGCGCGCAGCGGTTCTGCTTGATGCTCAGGTCCAACGCTTTTTTCTGCGCGCCGATCACGGTCATGACGCCATCCTGATAGGAAGTGCCGCGATTCAACGCATTCACCAGGATAAGGGCGCCGACCGCGCCGACGACGAGGGCGATCAGGGCGAGAATCAATGAACGCATGCGCAGGACTCCGGAAATATCCGCGCCGAAGATAACATGGCGCTTCCGTCGTCCGGAATTGCGGCCTGGATTGTTGCTTGAGGTGGCCGCGATGCACTCAGTGGCATCGCGGCCGTTTTGCCTAGCGGAGCAGGACCACGCGGTTGCCGGTCACGCGCACCGGCGAGCCCTGGCGAAGTTCGGGCGAGATGGTGTTCTGGTTGATCACGACCAATCGGCCGTCTTCCATGCGCACGGTGATGTTGTAGGTCTGCTCGTTGCGCTTGTTCTCGATCGCATTGCCGGCGATCGCGCCGCCGACCACGCCGGCGACTGTCGCGGCTTTCTTGCCGTCGCCCTTGCCAACCTGGTTGCCGACCACGCCACCGACGATGCCGCCGAGCACGGCGCCGGTGCGGGTGTTCTGGCGTGCGCCATAAACGGTTTCGATCGCCTCGACGCGACCGCAATCCAGGCAGCGCACCGCCATCGGTGGCGCGGATGGTGCCGAAGCACGGCCGTAGCCGGGCGAGGGTTGCGAGGCGCAGGCGGCCAGCGTGGCGCCGACAACGGCGAAGGCGAGAAGACGGAATTTCATGGATGTTCTCCGGCGAATAAGTGCAGCGACCCTAACAGAGGCGGCTGAACAAACACCGACCCGTGCCCGCGATGCTCACCCGGCCATTACAATTGCCGGATGGAATCCTCAATGCAAGAACGCTTCGCCGGCGTCGATCGGCTTTATGGGCTGGGCAGTGTGGCGCGGCTTTCGCGCAAGCATGTCTGCGTGGTCGGGTTGGGTGGTGTCGGCTCTTGGGCGGTCGAGGCGCTGGCGCGCAGCGGAATCGGCGCGTTGACCCTGATCGATGCCGATGATGTCTGCGTGTCCAACACCAATCGGCAGTTGCATGCACTCGATGGACATTATGGTCGCGGCAAGGCCGAGGTGCTGGCCGAGCGTTGCCGTGCGATCAATCCGGCGATACGCGTCGAAGTCATCGCCAGTTTCCTCACACCGTCGAACCTGGGCGAATTGCTCGATCGCGGCTACGACCTCGTGGTCGATGCCTGCGACAGTTTCCGCAGCAAGGTCGAGCTGATCGCCTGGTGTCGGCGACGCAAGCTGCCGCTGGTGGTGTCCGGTTCCGCGGGCGGCCGCACCGATGCAACCCAGGTGCGGGTCCGTGATCTTTCCCGCACCGAACACGACGCATTGCTGGCGCTGGTGCGCAAGAAATTGCGTAGCGAATTCAACTTTCCGAAGAACA
>NZ_DATGBO010000048.1:0-4638 GCF_035312645.1 Arenimonas sp. | reverse complement strand
TGACATCACGGGCGCACAGCGCTCTGACGAACTGCTGAACGTTTGGCGATACGGCTTTCCCTATGGCTCGTTGAGCGGGATCCGATGATTCGGTTCTGCAGGCGTGAGCACGACTGACAATTCCCGTGATGGAAGTCGCGTGGCATCTGAAGCGATCGCGGTGATGATCGCTCCTGGGAGATGCAGCCATCGATGGGAATTTTTCGTGCGACAATCCGCGCCGGCGGAGTCGGTCAAGACAACCGCGTCGCGACTTGATCGCGCCGAGGAAAGTCCGGGCTCCATAGAGCAGGGTGCCAGGTAACGCCTGGGCAGCGCGAGCTGACGGCCAGTGCAACAGAGAACAGACCGCCGAACGGCCCGCAAGGGTGCGTGGTAAGGGTGAAACGGTGGGGTAAGAGCCCACCGCGTGCGGGGCTAACGCCGCATGGCACGGTAAACCCCATCCGGAGCAAGGCCAAATAGGGGGACTATGGGTTGGCTCGACCCGTCCCCGGGTGCGCTGCTTGAGCCTTGCCGCGAGGCAGGGCCGAGAGGAATGGTTGTCCACGACAGAACCCGGCTTAACGACCGGCTCCGCCACTTTCTGTCTTTCCAGCACTCTTCCTGCACAACACAATCGAAATCCCGGATTCCGGGCGACCAGTGGTTGCCTGTGTCGTCGTATCTATGCGTCCGTGCAGAAACTTCTCGCGGCACCCGCGGCACTGCCGCCGACATCGTCGTGCCGGCGGTTTCGGGAGCGCGGATACCTGGAAAAGACCTCCGTTTGCTATGACGAGGTGGCTGCGATACGGAGATTTCCGGCAAATCTGGGTATGTCGCGAGCCGGCTCGCTACTACAGCAGTGATCGAGAACGCCCGACGCGCTTGACCCGCGCAGTCCGAGGTGTTCAAGCGTGCCGGCGTCTTCCGGGCCCGAGGTTTCTCCTGTTTCGGAGCAGGGCGATAAAAGACGCATGTCGCCACATCAAATCCATGCGAAACAACACTTCCCGAACGCTTCTTAAACAAGACTCTCAAGTTCGCTGCAAGGTCTTGATTCCTCTAGTGAATTTCCCTTGTTTTTATCCTTGACAGCCCTTGGGGTCAGGACTAACGTGGGCTTCCGAGGGAATTTCGGGTTTTTTGTGGGGTTTGGTGGGCATGTTTCAGGGCGAGACCGCGATCACGATCGATGACAAGGGCCGATTGGCGATTCCTACCGCCTATCGCGACCTTGTTGCGCGCGCCTGCGGCAACCGCCTGGTCATTACCTACAACCCCTACGAATCCGGCTGCCTATGGCTGTACCCGGAATCGGGCTGGGAAAAAGTCCGCGACCAGGTCAATGCCCTGCCGAACGCAAAAAAAGTGCACCGCAACCTGCAGCT
The DNA here is from genome assembly GCF_035312645.1 of Arenimonas sp. GTDB lineage: Bacteria > Pseudomonadota > Gammaproteobacteria > Xanthomonadales > Xanthomonadaceae > Arenimonas. The sequence continues at coordinate 3,265 of NZ_DATGBO010000048.1, read as the reverse complement.
GAAACTGGTCGGCGCCGCGACGGCGGTCGAGCCCGATGGCAGCGGTCGCATCCTGGTTCCGCCAAGCCATCGCAACGCCGCCGCGATCGAGAAGAAAGCGGTGCTGCTGGGCATGGGCAACAAATTCGAGTTGTGGAGCGAGCAAGCCCACCTCGCGCAGATCCGTCAGACGATTGCCGAAGACGAGATCAGCGACGACATGCTCGATCTGAGGCTGTAAGCGGTGACGGCCGGGACCTCTGTGGAGACGCAGACACCCAGCCATCTTCCGGTGATGTGGACGCAGGTGATGGATGCCCTGCGCGTGCTCAGGGATGGCAGGTATCTGGATGGCACATTCGGCCGCGGCGGTCACGCGCGCGGCGTGCTCGACCGGCTCGGGCCGGCAGGAAGGCTGTTGTTGATGGACAAGGACCCCGAAGCGATCGCCGCCGCTGCCGAACTGTTCGGTGACGATGCGCGCGTTGCCGTGCGCCGGGGTTCGTTCGCGGAATTGGCGAATTGGAGCGAAACCGCCGAGGGCCTGGATGGCGTGCTGTTTGACCTCGGCGTCTCTTCTCCGCAGCTCGATGTTGCCGAGCGCGGCTTCAGTTTTCGCAACGACGGCCCGCTGGACATGCGCATGGATCCCGAGGCTGGCGAAAGCGCCGCCGCCTGGCTGGCGCGCGCCGACGACCGCGAAATCGCCGACGTGTTGTGGATCTACGGCGAGGAAAAGCTCAGCCGTCGCATCGCCCGCACCATCGTCTCGCGTCGTGAGGAAGCCGCAATCACGCGCACCGCGCAACTGGCCGAGCTGATCGCCAGCGTGGTCGGCCGCGGCGACGGCAAGATCCATCCTGCGACGCGCAGCTTCCAGGCGATCCGCATCTTCATCAATCGCGAACTCGAGGACCTGGAAAAGGGCCTCGCTGCAGCGCATGCCTGCCTCAAGCCCGGCGGTCGCCTCGCGGTGATCAGCTTCCACTCGCTGGAAGATCGCATCGTCAAGCGCTTCATTCTTGCCCACGCAAAAGCGCCGGCAGGCAATCGCCGCTTCCCGGTCGAGCAGGAATTCACCGCCTCGCTGATCGATATCGCCGGCGCAACGCGTGCCGATTACGAGGAAATTTCGCGCAACCCGCGTTCGCGCAGCGCGGTGCTGCGCGTCGCCGAGAAGATAGCGCCGCACATGGATGTGCAAGTGCCGCGGGCGCAGGATGCGCAGGAGCGGCCCGCGTGAGCGTGCGCATCTTCATCCTCGTCGTGCTGATCGCCGCGGTGCTCGCCAGCGCGATCGCCATCGTCTATTCGCGCCAACAGCATCGCCAGGCCTATGTCGAACTGACCCGGCTCGAGCGCGGTCGCGACGAGCTCAATATCGAATTCAGCCGCCTGCAGCTCGAGCAGGCAACGTGGTCGGAAACCAATCGCATCGAGCAGGTCGCGACCGAGCGCCTCGGCATGTCCTTTCCGCAGGACAAGGACGTGGTGGTGCTGACGCCATGAAGACGCGCGCCCGCCCCTACAATCTCAATGTCCGCTTGAAAGTGCTGGCAGCGGTGCTCGGCTGCTGCGGTGTAGTGCTGGTCGGCCGCGCGGCGCAGATGCAGTTGTTCAACAAGGACTTCTACCAGCACGAAGGCGATGCCCGCTTCCTGCGCGAAGTGCCGATCGCGACCTCGCGCGGCATGATCATGGATCGCAACGGCGAGCCGCTGGCTGTATCGACGCCGGTGGAATCGGTCTGGGCCAATCCCAAGGAATTGCTGCAGCATCCCGAGCGTCTGCCGGAGCTCGCCAAGGCGCTGGGCATTCCGCAGGACATGCTGACGCAGCGCATCGCGCAGCGTTCGGACAAGGAGTTCGTGTTCCTGCGCCGGCACATCAATCCCGATGATGCCCAGGCGGTGGTCGCGCGCGGCATTCCCGGCGTGTATTCGCAGCGCGAGTTCCGGCGCTTTTATCCGCACGGCGAGGTGATGGCGCACGTGCTCGGCTTCACCAACATCGACGATCAGGGTCAGGAAGGCGTCGAGCTGGCGTTCAACGATTGGCTTACCGGAAAACCCGGCGCGCAGCGCGTTATCCGCGATCGTCGCGGCCGCATCGTCGAGAACGTCGACCTGGTCAAGGCCGCGCAGCCGGGCAAGGACATCACGCTGTCGATCGATCGCCGCATCCAGTACCTCGCGTATCGCGAACTGAAAGCCGCGCTGATCAGCAACGGCGCATCCAGCGGCTCGGTCGTCGTGCTCGACATCCCGACCGGCGAAATCCTCGCGATGGTCAACCAGCCGTCGTACAACCCGAACTCGCGCGATGCCGCCGAACCCGGCACGCATCGCAACCGTGCCGTTACCGATGTGATCGAGCCGGGCTCGACGATGAAATCGATGACGGTGATGGCAGCGCTTGAAAACGGTGTCGATCCGAACATCACCATCGACACCAACCCGGGCATCATCGAACTCGGCGGCTATCCGATCCGCGACACCACCAACCATGGCGTGGTGACGCTGACCGGGCTGTTGCAGAAATCCTCGAACATCGCCGCGGCGAAATTGTCGCTGGGTATGAGCGACGAACATTTCTACAACGTGCTGCACCGCTTCGGGTTCGGTCAGAGCACCGGCTCGGGCTTTCCCGGAGAGTCCTCCGGCGTGCTCGCGCCCGAAAGCGCCTGGAGCATGGTTTACAAGACGCGCGTCGCCTACGGCTACGGTGTTTCGGTGACGCCGCTGCAACTCGCGCAGGCGTATGCCGCGATGGCCAATGGCGGGCACCTGATGCCGCCGACTTTCATCAAGGGCGGCGCTGGCCAGGGCCGGCAGGTGATGGATCCGCGCATCGCCAAGCAGGTGCTGACCATGCTTGAGAGCGTGATCACGCCGCAGGGTTCGGCACCGAAAGCCGCGGTCACCGGTTACCACGTCGCCGGCAAGACCGGCACCTCGCGCATTTCCAGCGGCGGCGGCTATCTCAACAAGCACGTTTCGCTGTTCGCCGGCATCGTGCCGCTCGACCATCCGAAATTCGCCATGGTCGTGGTGATCAACAATCCCAGCGGCCATGATTACTACGGCGGACTGGTATCGGCGCCGGTCTTTCATAACGTTATGGATGGCGCGCTGCGCCTGATGGATGTGCCGCCGGATCACGTCGAGCAATGGCTGGTGAAAACGCCTGCCGCACCGGTGACTGCGCCGGTGCCCGAGCCTGAGCCGGAACCCGAGGATGTCGATCCGGATACCACGCCTGTCGCCGCGGCACCAATAGCCGCTGC
>NZ_DATGBO010000047.1:0-31293 GCF_035312645.1 Arenimonas sp. | reverse complement strand
ATGCGTTGCGAGCGCGTGGCGGGATGCTGCCGCCAGAGGGTGATAGGCGCGTCTCTGTTGGGGAAAACATCTAAAATCTTCGCGAAAAATTTATCAGTGCGTCATCCCCGCGAAGGCGGGGATCCAGTGTCTTTAATTCATTCAAGAGCGGAAGACGCTGGATCCCCGCCTTCGCGGGGATGACGGTACAAACTATTTGACTCGCAACCCGTCATTCCCGCGAAGGCGGGAATCCAGCGTCTTTGCTATCCAAAAAATTGAGGTCGCTGGATGATCAGCGACAGCCTTGAAAATCGCCGCCCGCCTTCGCGGGAATGACGGCGCAACTATTCGACCTGCATCCCACTACCAGCCCATCTGCCGATTCAATATCGACGAATCGTAGTAGGTGCCGATCGAACGGATCTTGCCGCCTTCGACGCGGATGAAAGTCACGCCGCTGAAACGCACCTGTTGCGTGGTCGCCGGCAGGTTCGCGCTCCAGGCGCCGGTGTTGGTACCGGAGAAGGTCCATTCGAAGGCGACGCCGTCGTTGGTGGCGATCGGCGGGCCGCGCATTTCCCATTGCGCATTCGGCACCGCGGTGAGAAAGACGCGGATGATCTTGCTCGTCGCCTCTTCGCGACCATGCAACGGCGTGCCGATGGATGCATCGAAATAAGTAACGTCGTCGGCGAGGAAGCTGCCGGCCTGGTCGATGTTGTGGGCGTTCCAGGCGGCGCGATAACCGACCACGACGTCGAGGGCGGGGCTCGCGGGCGCAACAACAGGCGTCGGCGCGACAACGGGCTTGGCGACGACGATCGGTGCAACGGCGGTGGTCTCGGGTTCGCCCTTGCAGCCAGCGAGCGACAGCAGAAGAACGCCACACAGCAATGACACAGGTTTCATCGAATTCTCCGCAGCCAATGCCCGATCATGCCACGGCGGAGCCGCCACCTGCCCCTGCCATTCAATTACCCATGATGGTGGTGTAGTCCTGCGTCCAGCGGCTGTAAGGCACGCAGTCGCCAGTGCCGCATTTCGCCTGCGGCGTGCGCCAGAAATGGATCCTGTCGAAGTCGTCGCTGCCATGGGTCTTGCAACCATCGACGCCGAGCAAGGCGTTGTTGCCGCAGGCCGCAGGCACCGCCGGCACCGATCCGAGGCGCTCGGCGGCATCGCCCTGCACTTTTGGATGCAGCGACCATTCCATCCACGCGTACGCACAATTGGGATGCCTGGCCTGCGCATGCAGCATTGTGGTGTCGGCCCAGCCGGTTGCGCCCTCGGCAGGAACGGTCGAAGCGATCGGCTGCGCTGGCTTTTCCGCCTGCAATGCATTCACCTGATACAACCTCGAACCCGAAGCGACCACGCCTTCGCTCTTGAAATCGCTGATCTGCTTGCCCGCATCCTGCCAGTACTGATGCACCAGCGCCTTCTGCGCGCGCAGTACCGTCAGCGCGGCGGCGTACTGCGCCTCGTTGAGCTCGTACGGATCGGTGATGCCGAGCTCGGGTTTCTTGCCCATCAGATAGACGGCGGCATCGGCGATGTAAATCGGTTCGGCAAATGCCTGCACGCGGCCTGCATTGGATTTTCCATCGGGCAGTTTCTGCTCCTCGAACACCACGCTCCAATCGATCGGCGCGGTCTTGAAGGTCTTCGTGTTGTACATCAGCACGTTCGGCCCCCATTGCCAGGGCACGCCGTAGTGCTTGCCGTCGACGGTGTGCCAGGCCGCGTTCTGCAGGCGCGGATCGACGCCCGACCAGGATTTGATGCGCGTGATATCGATCGGCTGCACCTTGCCGCCAGCGATCAGGCGCAGCGAGGTATCGCCCGAGGCGATGACCAGGTCGGAGCCACCCTGATTCACCAACGCCGCCATTTCGTCGGATGTATCGACCATCCTGACGTTGACGCGGCAGCCGGTCTCCTTCTCGAACCCACTGACCCAGTCGACGCTCCTGTCGCTTTCGCCGCGCTCGATGTCACCGGCGCGGGCGATGATGCCGACCTCACCCTCGAGCACCGGCGCCGCAGCGGCGGCCGCAGCTTTCGCCGGCACCGCTTCGTGTTTCTTTCCGCAACCCGCGACAAGCAAAGTCAGCGCCGCCGACAGCAGCAAGGGTTTCAGGACTATGGACATAGGTGCGTGCGTCCTCGTGAGTGTGGATTGCCGCGGTGCCGACCTAGCCTCGCCGTGAGATCGCATGGTGTCAAGGCGACAAGGCATTGCCGCCGCAGGAGCAGGCATGGCCAAGTTTGCCCCAGCAGTAACTGCACCCAGGGTAGCGTGCTTGCGTTGATCGGAAGCGAGTCTCGCCACAACTGAAGCCGCAGGAGCCAGCTCACTGGCGGTAAAAATCGCCGCGACCGCAAAACATCGCGACCATGCCCGCTCACGATACGCAATGGTGATCAGAGACAAGCGCCCCTGACACCGCTCCTTCCATCCCTTATCCTCAACCCCTCCTCTTCGAGCCCCTTCCGTGCCGCCAACGGCCTCTTCTTCCACGTCCCCCGCACGCCGCACCCTCATCACTGGCGCCTCGGGCTTCATCGCCGCCAACCTGATCCGTCGCCTCCTGGCCGAGGGTCACGAAGTGCATGCGCTGCGACGTGCGGATAGCGATTTGTGGCGGATGGCCGGCATCGAAGACAAAATCATCTGGCATGCCGCCGATCTGCGCGATGCTGAGGCGCTCATGCGTGCTTGCGCCGATGCCAAGCCCGATTGGCTGTTCCATCTCGCCACCGCGCGTGGCGATACCAGCGATGGCCGGCTCTACTACGAGACCAATCTCGTCGCGGCGCGCAATCTGCTTGCCGCCTGCCGGGCGACGCCGCCGCAGCGGTTGATCGTGCACGGCAGTTCGCTCGAATACGGGCATCGCGACCAACCTCTCCGAGAAGACATGCCGTTGCAGCCGGACAGCCACCACGGCCTGAGCAAGGCCTGCGCCGGCTTGTTGTTCCTGCAGGCGCAGCGCGATGAAGGCTTGCCGGCGACGCTGCTGCGGCTGTTTTCGGTCTATGGCGCCTGGGAGTCGCGCGAGCGCCTGCTGATCAAGGCGCTGCTCGCGGGCATGGACGGTGGCACACTAGGGTTGACGGCGCCGGGGATTCGCCGCGATTACGTGCATGTCGACGATGTCGTTGAAGCCAGCCTGCGTGCAGTGGTCAGCGCGGCAGCGATCGGCAGGGCGATCAATATCGGCAGCGGCGTGCAGACCAGCAACGAGGGGATGGTGGCGATGATCGATCAACTGACTGGCCAGCGGCTGCGCCTGCTCGATGGCGCGTATCCGCATCACGCCAGCGATACCGACCACTGGGTCGCGGATACGCACCTTTGCCGGGAAATTTTCGGCTGGACCCCGGCCACGACCCTGGCCGAGGGCTTGGAAAAGACGCTGACCTTCCTGCAACAGCATCGCCACCTGCCCGCCTATGCCTGAATTGGCCGCGATCATGGAAACGACCAGGCCGCTGCGCGTCTCGGTGGTGATTCCGGTCTATGCGAATGCCGGTTCGCTGGCTCGCCTGTGCGCGCGCATCGCCGCAACGATGCGAGACCATCGCCTCGATCATGAAATCATTTTTGTCGACGACGCCTCGCCGGATGATTCCTGGACGCGCATCGAAGCGCTGGCGCAAAGCCGGCCCGGCGTACGCGGACTGCGTCACGGTGGTAATCGCGGCCAGCACCGCGCCGCGCTTGCCGGACTCGGCGATGCCGACGGCGACATCTGCGTGGTGATGGATGCCGACCTGCAGGATCCACCCGAGGCCATTCCCGCCTTGCTGCGCGCCCTGCGCACACGCGACAGCGATGTCGTGTTCGCTGGTCGCGTCGGTGATTACCAGGCCTGGCATCGCATGCTCACCTCGCGCCTGTATCGACGGCTGGTGCTGGCACCGATGACCGGCCTGCCCGGCGATGCCGGCATGTTTTTCGCGATCCGGCGCGATGCGCTCGATCGCCTGCTGGCGATGACGACACCGGGCACACCAATGCTGATCGGCATGATCGCTGCGGCGAAACTGCGCTGCCTCAGCGTGCCGGTGATGCGCGAATCGCGGCCGCATGGCAGTTCCGCGTATTCCGGCTGGCGCCGCCTGCGCGCGGCGATGCGCATGGTACGCAGCGCCTGGTTCGCGCGGCCGAGCGAAGAAGCACCGCTGCGTTCGCAGCAACTGGCGGCGATTGTTGCACGCAGCGGCGAGGCCGGACGCCGCGAATGAGCCGCACGGAAAAATCCGTCGCCGCCCTGCTGTTGTTGCTGTTGCTGGCCTTGTACTCGCTGATTTCCGCACATGCCGCTTTCGATGTCGGCGACGAGGGCTATCTGTATTACCTCAGCTGGGCGGTGTCGCGAGGACAGATTCCGTTCCGCGATTTCGAGCTGTCGACGTATCCGCCGGGAATATTCGCGCTGTATGCGCTGGCGTTCGATGCCTTCGGCACCAGCATCGCCAATGCGCGTGGCTTGAGCATCGCTTTGTTGCTGATCAATGTCGCACTGATGTTCGCGGTGGTGCGCGCATTCGGTGCGCGCCGCTTCGCCTGGCTGGCCGCAATGCTGCTGGCGCTGGCGCCGGGAGCCTGGCACAAAGCCTACGTGGCGACGCTATGCCTGAGTGCTCTCTGGCTGGCGCTGCGGATCCGTCGTGGTGCCGGTGTTGCGACCTATGCCTTGTTGACGATGGTGATCGCGCTCGGCCTGCAACTGCGGCTGGACGCAGCGGCGTGTGCGATCGCGCTGCTGCTGATCGCGGCATGGCAGGCACCGGCGGCACGTCCGTCACCGGCAAAACTTTTCGCCACTTGCACGGTGGTCTTTACACTGACTTTGCTGCCGTTGCTCGTCTGGCTGGCGATGCAGGGCGTACTCAACGACTACCTGCGACAACTATTTGCCTTCCTCGGCATCGCCAGCGAACGCAGCGGCGCCTGGTATCGACAACCACCGCCGGCGTTCGCCGAGATCTTCGCTAACGGTGGAACCGCGCTGTTCGCGGCACTGTATTTCGCATCGTTCCTCCTACCATTGGGGTTGATCGGCACGCTGATCGCGCAATGGCGCCAGCGCAAGATGCTAGCCGTACGCGACAGCGATGCCTTGCTGGTGCTGGTCTTCGTCGCGATGAGCCTGCCGCAGTTCCTGATCGAACGCCCCGATGCCGTGCATCTATGCCAACGCGGATTCGCGCTGATCGTCGGCGGTATCTGGTTGCTGGGTCCCGACGGGCTGCGCAGTGCGCTGCCGCCAGCGGCTGCGAAAATAGGTCGAGCAGTCATCGCGATGTTTCTGTTCTGTCTGCTGTTGCCGGGCTTCGTTCTCGATGCCGGCGGTGGGCCCGGCCAGCTGCGCACCGCGACGCATCCGGTTGCGCTGGTGCATGGACTGCGCTTCATGGCAGCGGATGGCAGCGGCTGGGACAGCGCCACGCGCGCCATCGATCATGACCTCACCGCGGGGGATCGCATCGCCGCCGTGCCGTATGCGCCCGGCCTCAACTTTATCCTGCAAACGCCTACGCCCGGACGCCGGAATTATTTTCTTCCCAACACGATTCGCGCGGCCCACGACGATGCCGAGGCAGCGACGGAACTCGCGAGCGCGCGCTTTATCACGCTGCAGCCGGAATTCCGTCTTTCCCCTTCGCCGCGGACGCGGATCGCCTGTTACGCGCCGCAGCTGACCGCGCTGATCAACACGCATTTCGCGGCGCGCAAAGAGGCCAACGACCCGCAGCTACTGGCAGCGACAACGCAAACAGGCCAAGCTTCCGCGACCATTTCTCCCTGTCTTTCCGGAACGACCCCGCCGTGAGCCCGAAGACCAACGAAGCTTTCCGCCTGCAGCACAACGCGCAGCAACGCGACTATTACGAGCAGGCGCCGGACCGGCCGGCGATGCAGGTGCGCGATACGCCTTACGTGCATCGGCATGTCGAACGCATGATCACCATCGCCGGCCTGCAGCCACGCCAGCCTATCCTTGAAGTCGGCGCCGGCCTGGGCAAGTTCAGCCTGCCGATGCTCGCGCGTGGCCTGGATGTGGTCTGCAACGATCTCTCGCCGGTGCAACTGCAACGCCTGCAGGCAGCGGCCACGCAGCCAGTAGCGACACTCGCCTGCGATATCGCGGAAATCGCCACGCACACCGACCAGCGCTTCGATCGCGCCGTCGGTTTTTTCACCTTGCATCACATGCATGATCTGACGGCGGTGTTCGCCGGCCTGCGCGCCGCGCTCAAACCTGGCGCGGAACTGTGTTTCATCGAGCCGCGTGGCCGGCACCCGCTCTACACCGTGCAGGTGGCATTGACGCCGAAGATGACCTTCCGCGGCGAACACGGGCTGTTCGACATGCACGATGCCTGCGTGCACGCGGCGATGCACCGGGCTGGCCTGCAACCGCTGCCATCGACGAGCTACGGTTTCGCACCGCCGTTCGTGATCAATCGCCCCTGGGGCAGCCGCCTGGAGGATGCGCTCGATCGCCAGCGCTGGCTGCGCTGGGCGCATGTTTTCCGCGTGTTCCGCGCGCGCAATCCGCAATGACGCCACGCTTTTCTTGCCCGCTATGCCGTGTCGAGCTGATCGGCGAGACGAACATCAACTGCCCGCGATGCGGTTTTGCGCTGCATCGTGAAGACGGCATCTGGCGCGATGATTCAGTCGCGACGCCAACGGGTTTCGACACGGCGGCCCGCGAACATCTGCACGGCATCGAGGAAAAACATTTCTGGTTTGCGCCGCGCGACCGACTGCTGCGTGAGATCGCGCAACGCGAGTTGCCTGCCGGCGGCGCGGCACTGGAACTGGGCTGCGGCAGCGGTCGCCTGCTGCGCGCCTGGGACGCGCAGTTTTCATCCTGCACGGCGCTGGAATCGCATGTGCAGTCGCTGCTCGAAGCGGGCGGTCGCGGCAGCGACGCAATGCTTTTGCAGGCCGACGTCGGCCGCCTGCCGCTGGCCGACGATCAATTCGATGCACTGATGGCCTTCGATGTGCTTGAACACGCCGACCCGGTCGCGATGCTCGGCGAAGCCAGACGCGTTGCGCGCCGAGGCGCACGACTGCTGCTATCGGTGCCTGCGTATCAAAGCCTGTGGAGTTATGCCGACGAACTCGCCGGCCATCGTTGCCGCTACGATCGCGCCTTGCTCGCCCGCGAATTGCGAGCATCGGGTTGGCGACTGCGCGGCCACACGCATTACCAGTTCGCCTTGTTTCCGTTGCTATGGCTCAGTCGTCGTCTGCTCGGTGCACGCGCGCGCCGCGCCGAGCGCGAGCCGGCGGCTTTCGTCGCGGCGATTCTTGGCCGCATCAATGCCATGGAAGTGCGGCTGTTTTCGCGCTGGCGCCTGCCGTTCGGATCGAGTCTGATCGTCTGGGCGGAGGCGGCATGAATACAAAACCGCTTGGCCTGCTGGTATTCGAAACCGACGCAGCGGCGATCCGCGCCAACGTCGCCGCCGGCCTGCATGAGGTGATGATCGACTGCGAATGGCGCGGCAAGGTCGATCGCCAACACGGCGCCGATACCGATACGTCGTATGTGGAAATCGACGGCGTCGCTGCGGCCGCGAGCGTGCCTGGCGCGTTCGTGCATTGCCGGATCAATGCCCACGGCGTCTGGACCGACGAGGAAATCGAAACCGCGATCGCCGCCGGCGCGCAGCAGATATTCCTGCCGATGCTGCGCCGGATCGACGAGGTCGAGCACTTTCTGCATCGCATCGACGGCCGCGCCCATGCCGCGATTCTGGTGGAAACCGACGACGCCGTGCGGATCGCACCGGACCTGGCGACGCTGCCGCTAGCCGCCGTCTACGTCGGCCTCAACGATCTGGCGATTTCGCGCGGCAAGACCTTGATCTTCGAAGCCCTGCTCGACGGCACCGTGGAAAAGCTGCGCGAGTGTTTCGCCGGCAAGGCTTTCGGTTTCGGCGGCGTCACCATCCCCGGCCGCGGCGCGCCGATTGCCGGCGACTTGTTGCTCGCGGAAATGCAGCGACTGGATTGCGATTTCAGCTTCCTGCGCCGCTCCTGGCATCGCGATGTCGCCGGCCGCGATCTCGCCACCGAAGCGGCACGGTTGCGCGAATTCTGGTTGGCTCTTTGCCAGCGCGATGCCGCAACACGAGAAACACAGCAACGCGCGCTGCATCAGAGGATCAGGGAGTTGCTATCCGCGCCAGTGTCTATCGAATAGCAGTCGTCGCCCCGACTCAAGGATTGGAAACCCCGTGCGGCACGTGGCCGGTAGCGACATGCTGGCGGGCGTTTTCGACATTGTGTTTGGAATCGTCGAAAAAAAGATCGGCGCCGAACGCCTGCAGGAACGGGCCTTTGTCGCGGCCGCCGAGGAACAGGGCTTCGTCCAGGCGCACATCCCATTCGCGTAGGGTCAGGATCACGCGTTTGTGTGCGGGCGCGGAACGCGCGGTGACCAGCGCGGTGCGGATCGGTGAGTTGCGCGCCGGAAATGCCTGCTGCAACTCGTGCAAGGCGGCGAGGAAACCGCGAAACGGCCCACCCGACAATGGCTCATGCGCACGTTCCGTTTCATGCGCATGGAACGCGGCGATGCCGTCCTGCTGCGATACGCGTTCGGATTCATCACCGAAGATCACCGCGTCGCCGTCGAAAGCGATGCGCAGTTGCCCGGACACATCCTCTTTTTCGTCCGGCGTTGACGCTTCGCCGGCGCTGTCGCCCGCGGATTTTGCCGGGAGAATGGTAGCCGCAGCAACGCCGTGTTCGAGCGCACGCCGCACCGATTCAGGATTCGCCGACAGGAACAACTGCGCGCCGAAGGGCTTGATGTACGGATACACCGGCGCGCCGCTGGTGAACACCGCGCGGATGATGCCCAGGCCGTAATGTTCGATCGCGTTGAAGATGCGCAGGCCGGTATCGGAGGAATTGCGCGACAGCAGGATCACCTCGACACGCGGGCGCCCGGCTGGCGCACCGGCGTTCAAGGCGAGCAATTTCTTCACCAGCGGAAAAGCGATGCCCGGCGCCAGCGCTTCGTTCTCGCGCTGTCGCTGGAAATCGGCATACGCCTTGACGCCTTCACGCTCGAACAGGTCGTGGCCGTCCTCGAGCTGAAACAATGCGCGCGCGGTGATCGCGACGACGAGTTGCGCGTTCGATGGTTCGGCAGGCGTAATGGGCGTGGTCATGTCTTATTCGCGCGGGCGATCGCGGTCGCAATAGATCGAGCAGTTGGCTCAGGTGACGAACTGCTCATTGAGGATCCGTTCCTCGAGATTGTGCTCGGGGTCGAACAACAGCGTCACGGTACGATCCTGCGACTCGCGGATGACGACTTCGACGACGTTGCGCACCTCGTGCGAATCGGCGGTGGCGCTGACCGGACGCTTGTAGGGGTCGAGCACTTCGATCTTGATCTGCGTGTCGGCACGCAACAAGGCTCCGCGCCAGCGTCGCGGGCGGAACGCTGCGATCGGCGTGAGCGCGATCACCGACGAGCCCAAGGGCAGGATGGGACCGTGCGCGGAAAAATTGTAGGCGGTGCTGCCCGCTGGCGTCGCCACCAGCGCGCCATCGCAGACCAGTTCATCCAGGCGCACCTGGCCATTGAGATGCACGCGCAGATGCGCGGCCTGCCGCGTCTGCCGCAGCAGCGACACTTCGTTGTAGGCCAGCGAGGTCATCGTCGTGCCCGCTTCGGTTACCGCAGTCATTTCCAGCGGACGCAGCACGGCGGGCTCGGCGGCATGCAGGCGGGCGAGCAATTCATCGGCGCGATACTGGTTCATCAGGAAGCCGACCGTGCCGAGCTTCATGCCGAACACCGGCAGCTTGCGCTCGCCATGGCGATGCAGCGTCTGCAGCATGAAACCGTCGCCGCCAAGCGCGCAGACCACGTCGGCCTCTTCCGGCAGACGCTGACCATGCGCAGCGATGAGGTCGGCAAGCGCCGCCTGCGCTTCCGGCGTCGGGCTGGCAAGAAAGGCGATGCGGGGATTGGCGGGCAGGATCATGCAGGGCGTCTCCGGTCAGCGGGGAGCATAGCTGATTGGAGTTTCAATGGTCGCGTGCTCATTTCCAATGTGACTCACCGACCGAGAACGTTCGCACACGGCATTCGCCGCACGGGCATTCCCCCCGGAGCGCCTTCGGCTGATTGCTCCGGGGAGAACACCCGCACGACGAACGCCTCCAATCAAATGGCGAGATCGAGCAAGAAGCCCGCGACGAAAATTCAGAGCGTCGCCGAAACCCATGGGGAGACTGTGAGCAGGCCACGACGGCCTGCGACGGTGAGTCGGCACAGGGATTGTGCCGACCGAACCGGCACAGGCGCACCGTGGGTTCCGGTGGCGCGGGCGTGTCGGTGAGATGTTCAACCAAAAGCCAATCGCGGCAATCAAATGACCTTGGGTGAACATGAATTTGAGGCAGGCATGGTCGCGGCTCGCGCCGCTCCTACGAAGGCGGGAATTTCCGGGCAGACGCGGGGGCCGAAACGCCCCGCGTCTGCTCACGGCGCATTACGCTGCGCGTGCGCCCGCTGCGGCAATCTGCGCGAGACGGCGTACGGCCACCGACAGCGTGGCGAAATCCATGCTGCGCAGGTTGCGCATGTCGGCGAACATGCTCAGCGTGTACTTGAGCGAAGCGTCATCGCGGGCCAGCCATTGCGCGACCAGCGCATCGGGTTTCTGCGCGTTCGTCCCCGAGCCGAGCACGATGCCGACCAGCGAACGTTGCTGCGCCTGCAACTCGTCGCGCAACACGCCGCGTGCCTGCGCGTGCCAGCGGCCTTCGACCGGCAGCTTCTCGACGTTGTCCATGAGCCACTTGCTGTGCAACGCATCGGACAGCGCGAAATACACCTGGCCGACGTCGGCGACGGCGAGCTTGCGCTCCAGTGCCACTTCGATGATGTCGAGTGCGTAGGTCAGATACGGCAGGCTCGCGAACGCCTGTGCCAGATCCGCCGGGAACCCCTGCGCCTGCCATTGCGCCTTGTCGGCTTCGAGCGAGGCGCGGCTTTCGGCCGGCAGAATCGTCGGCAACGCCTCGCGCAGATCGCGCATCGGCGTTGCGTAACGCTCCACCATCTGCGCGATGTTGAGCGTGCCGTCCGGACGATTGAGCAACCAGCGCGCCATGTTCCGCTGCAGGTGCCAGATATCGCTCAACGCCTCGATCTGCGCCGACTCCGGCACCTTCAGATCGAGCGCGTCGATGCCTGCCCACCAATCGCGCGTGCCCAGCACTTCGCGGGTGATCGTGTAACCCTTGGCGATCTGCGCCGGCGTCTCGCCAGTGTCTTCCTGCATGCGCAGCAGGAAGGTCGAACCCATGCGGTTGACCATCGAATTGGTCACCGCCGTGGCGATGATCTCGCGACGCAGGCGATGGTTTTCCATGTCGGCGGCGTACTTGTCCTGCAACGCCTTCGGGAAGTAGCGCACCAGTTCCTTGGAAAGATACGGATCTTCCGGAACATCCGATTCCAGCAACTGGTTGAAGATCACGATCTTGTCGTAGCTCAGCAGCACCGACAGTTCCGGACGCGTCAGACCCTGGCCACGCGACTTGCGTTCGCCCAGCTCGGCATCGCTGGGCAGGAATTCGATCGCGCGATCGAGCAGACCCTGCGATTCCAGCGTGCGGATGAAATGCCCGAACGAACCCAGGCGCGCCGCGCTCATCGCTTCCATCAGGCTGATCGCCTGGTTCTGGCGGTAGTTGTCGTTGAGCACGAGATCGCCGACTTCGTCGGTCATGCTGGCAAGCAGCGTGTTGCGCTGGGCCATGCTCAACTCGCCGCGTTTGACGATCGCGCCGAGCAGGATCTTGATGTTGACTTCGTGGTCGGAAGTATCGACGCCGGCGGAGTTGTCGATGAAGTCGGTGTTTAGCAGCACGCCGTGTTGCGCCGCTTCGATACGGCCGCGCTGCGTCATGCCCAGGTTGCCGCCCTCGCCCACCATCTTGCAGCGCAGTTCGTTGCCGCTCACGCGCAGCGCGTTGTTGGCACGGTCGCCGCAGTCGGCATTGGTTTCGCTGCTGGACTTGACGTAGGTACCGATGCCGCCATTCCACAGCAGATCGACCGGCGCCTTGAGGATGGCATTCATCAGATCAGCCGGCGTCATCTGCTCGGCGTCGCTCTGGATGTCGAGCGCCGCCTTGATTTCCGGGCTCAGCGCAATGGTCTTGGCGCCGCGCGCGAAGATGCCGCCACCTTTCGAAATCAGCGCCCTGTCGTAATCGTCCCAGCTCGAACGCGGCAGATTGAACAGGCGCTGGCGTTCGACGAAAGACTGCGCCGAATCCGGATTCGGGTCGAGGAAGATGTGGCGGTGATCGAAGGCCGCGAGCAGGCGGATGTGTTTGGACAACAGCATGCCGTTGCCGAACACGTCGCCGGACATGTCGCCGACGCCGACGCAGGTGAAATCCTGCGTCTGCGAATCGCGACCGAGCGCGCGGAAGTGGCGCTTGACCGATTCCCAGCCGCCTTTCGCGGTGATGCCCATGCCCTTGTGGTCGTAACCGACCGAACCACCGGAAGCGAAGGCATCGTCGAGCCAGAAACCGTGTTCGGCAGAGATGCCGTTGGCGATATCGGAGAAGGTCGCCGTGCCCTTGTCGGCGGCGACGACCAGATAGGGATCGTCGAGATCGTGGCGGACCACGTTTTCGGGATTGACGATCTTGCCGTCGACGATGTTGTCGGTGATATCGAGCAGGCCGTTGATGAAACGCTTGTAGCAGGCGATGCCCTCGGCGAGCACGGCATCACGATCGCCGCCGACCGGCGAGCGCTTGGCGAAGAAGCCGCCCTTCGACCCAACCGGCACGATCACCGTGTTCTTGACCATCTGCGCTTTCACCAGGCCCAGCACTTCCGTGCGGAAATCCTCGCGACGATCCGACCAGCGCAGGCCGCCGCGCGCGACCGGGCCGAAGCGCAGGTGCACGCCTTCGACGAACGGCGAGTACACGAAGATTTCGCGGTACGGACGCGGCTTCGGCAGGTCCGGCACTTTCGCCGGGTCGAACTTGAAGCTGATGTAATCCTTGTGCGTACCGCCCTCGCCTTTCTTCTGGAAATAGCTGGTGCGCAAAGTCGCGTGAATCACCGCCATGAAGCTGCGCAGGATGCGGTCCTCGTCGAGGCTGGAGACGTTTTCCAGCACGATCGCCAGTGCATCGGAGCAGGCATCGATCTGTGCGGAGCGATCGAGCGCGCGGTCGGCACCCATTTCCTCGAGGATAGTACCGAGCTTGTGCCGGTCTTCCATCGGCACGACATCGGTCAGCGACTGCCGCAGCGCGTTGCAGGTTTTCGGATCGGCCTTGATCTCGCGGCCGGGCTCGAAGCGCGCCTCGAACAACTCCACCAGCAGGCGTGCGATCAGCGGATACCGCGCCAGGGTTTCTTCCATGTAGATCTGCGAGAAGGTGACGCCGGTCTGCAGCAGGTATTTGCAGTAACCGCGCAGCATCGCGACCTGACGCCAGCCCAAGCCGGCAGCAAGCACCAGACGGTTGAAGCCGTCGCTTTCGGCATCGCCACGCCAGACCGCAGCGAACGCTTCCTCGAAACGCGTGCGCGCCGATTCGGCATCGACCGTGCCCGACAGCGGCTCGACTTCGAAGTCCTGGATGACCACTCGGCCGTCATCGAGGTCGATCTCGTAAGGATGCTCGCTGTTGATGCGCAGGCCGAGGTTTTCCAGCATCGGCAGCGCATCCGAGAGTGCGATTTCCTTGCCGAGGCGGAACAGTTTGAAACGCAGCTCGCCTTCACCGCTGCGATACAGCGACAGACGCAGGTCCTTGTCGCCAGACAACGCATCGGCCTGCAGCAGATCACCGGCCGCCAATTCCGGCGTCACCGATTCGACATAACCGGCCGGCAGCGCACGCGCAAAACGTGCAGCCAGTCGCTGGCCCGGCTCCTCGCCATGCTGCGTGACGAGTTGATCGCGCAATTCGTCGTGCCAGTTGCGCACGATGCGGGTGAGCTCGGCTTCGAGCGCGGCGCCATCGACCTGCACCTTGTCGCCGGATTTCGGCCGGATGATCAGGTGCAGCTGCGCCAGCGGCGATTCGCCGATCTGGATGGTGGTGTCCAGGCGCTCGCCGTGCAGTTCGCGCATCAGCATCGCTTCGATGCGCTCGCGCACTTCGGTGCTGAAACGTTCGCGCGGAATGTAGACCAGCGCCGAGTAGAAACGGCCGTGGCGGTCGCGGCGCAGGAACAGGCGCGGGCGCACGCGTTCCTGCAGGCTGAGGATGCCCATGCAGGTACGTACGAGTTCTTCCGGGCTGGACTGGAACAATTCGTCGCGCGGCAGGGTTTCCAGGATGTGGCGCAGCGCCTTGCCGCTGTGGCTGTTTTCGGCAAGGCCCGACGCGGCCATCACTGCTTCATGGCGCTGACGCACCAGCGGAATGTCCCAGGGGCGGCGGTTGTAAGCGCTGGAGGTGTACAGGCCGAGGAAGCGCTGTTCGCGGATCGCCAGACCCTTGTCGTCGAACTGCAGCACGCCGACGTAATCCATGTAGCCCGGACGGTGCACGGTGGAGCGGGCATTGGTCTTGGTGAGGATCAGCGGTTCCAGGCGCGCGCCCGGCGGCAGATCCGACGCCGCAAGGCCGGTAAGCGGTCGCGGCGCGGCGAGTTCGTCCTTGCCGTGCATCAGGCCCAGGCCACTGCCCTTGACCGGGCAGAGCATGCGCTTGCCGTCATGCGTGCCGACTTCGTATTCGCGGTAGCCGAGGAAGGTGAAGTGGTTGTCGGCGGCCCAGCGCAGGAACGCCTGTGCTTCGCTGCGGGATTCGTCGCTGGCCGGCATCGGCCGCGTGGAGAGTTCTTCGGCGATCGCCAGCATCTTGTCGCGCATCGCTTCCCAGTCGGCAACCGAAGCGCGGACATCGGCGAGTGCGGTGGCGATAGCCGCTTCGATCGCACGCAGATCGGCGTCGTCGGCCTGGCGATCGATTTCCAGATGCATGTACGACTCGGCGGCGCCGGTGCCGACCGCCGTCAATTCGCCCCCGCCGTCGCGGCTGACCGCGAACACCGGATGCACCAGGCCATGGATGGCGATACCGCGCTGCGACAGCGCCATGCTCACCGAATCAACCAGGAAGGGCATGTCGTCGTTGACGATCTGCACCACCGTGTACGCGGTCTCGAAACCTTCCGCCGCGGAAACATTGAATGCGCGGATCTTCGCCACGCCCGGCGGTCGCGACTGCGCGAACGCCAACGCGCTCGCGGCGATGCCGGCCCAGGTCGCCGCCGGCCTCAGCGCCAGCTCGTCCTCGGGCAGGCGCGCGAAATACGCGGCGGCGAAGGTGCGGGCGCGATCGCGCTGGGCGGCGGGGACGGCCTTCGCCAGCGCGGCGAGGACGGAATCAAGGGAGGCGTGGGCGCTCATGCGATGAGGATCTCGATGGGGGCGTGAAAAAGAGGGAAATTGTAGCCAGTTCAGGGGGCTGGCGGACAGTTGTGCGGCATTTGGCGCGCGCTGCTGCGGGATACCGGTGCGTAGGGTCGCAGCCCGCGTGACGGCGTCAGAAACAAGAAACCCCGCGGGCGCGGGGTTCTTGTCAAAGCGGGGCGATCGATCAACGCAATCCGGTTTCGTTGCGCGCAATCACCAGACGCTGGATTTCGCTGGTGCCTTCGTAGATCTCGGTGATCTTGGCGTCGCGGAAATAACGCTCCAGCGGCATTTCCTTGGAATAACCCATGCCGCCGTGGATCTGCACGGCCTGATGGGTGATCCACATCGCCGCTTCCGAAGCGGTGAGTTTGGCGATCGCCGCCTCGTTGCTGAAACGCGCGCCGCCCTTCTCGAACTCGCCCTTCTGCCAGGCCGCGCGCAGCGTCAGCAACAGCGACGCATCGAGCTTGCACTTCATGTCGGCGATCTTCGCCTGGGTCATCTGGAAGGTGCCGATCGGGGCACCGAAGGCCTTGCGCTCTTTCACGTAGGCCAGCGTCGCTTCGTACGCGGCGCGGGCGATGCCGATCGCCTGCGAGGCGATGCCGATGCGGCCGGCGTCGAGCACGCCCATCGCAATCTTGAAGCCCTCGCCTTCCGCGCCCAGCACTTCGGCTGTGGTGGCGACGTAATCCTGGAATTCGATCTCGCAGGTCGCCGAAGCGCGGATGCCGAGCTTGGGCTCGGTCTTGCCACGATGGAAACCCGGCTTCGCGGTGTCGACCATGAAAGCGGTAATGCCTTTGGCGCCTTTCTCCGGGTCGGTCATCGCAAACAGCACGATGTACTTCGCGACCGGGCCGGAGGTGATCCAGCTCTTCTTGCCGTTGATGACGAAGCTGCCGTCGGCCTGCTTGACTGCGCGGCAACGCATGGCGGTGGCATCGGAACCCGACTGCGGCTCGGTCAGCGCGAACGCGCCGATCTCGCGGCCTTCGGCGATCGCGCGCACATACAGCTGTTTCTGCGCCTCATTGCCGAACTTCAGGATGCCGTTGCAGAACAGCGAGTTGTTCACCGAGACGATGGTCGAGTGCGCGGCATCGCCAGCAGCAATCTCGACCATGGCCAGCACATAACTGACCGGGTCCATGCCGGCACCGCCGTATTCGGCCGGAACCTCGATGCCCATCAAGCCGTTTTCGCCGAGCGTGCGGATGTTTGCCAGCGGAAATTCGCCGGTCTGGTCGTGGTGCTCGGCGCTGGGCGCGATCTTCTCTTGGGCGATCCGACGGGCCACGTCCTGGATCATCAGCTGCTCTTCGGTGAATCGGAAATCCACGGCCGTTCCTCGTTCGAATCTGGGAAAGCGGCGATTGTAACGGGTCGGGTCCTGCCGTTTCGATGACGCCGGTATCAAAACCGGACGGACGCCCGCCTTGACGCCCACGGAAGCCGGGCCTACCCTGCCGTATCTTTAAATCCGGATGAAAGGATAAACCCTTGGATCTCGACGCCTGGTCCGCCTGTCTGCGCGTGCTCGCCGACCCCACCCGGGTTCGCCTGCTCGCCCTGCTCGAACGCGAGGAACTGACCGTGGCCGAATTGTCCGCGGTTACCCGGCTCGCCCAGCCCCGCGTGTCGACGCATCTGGCCAAACTCAAGGAAGCCGACCTCGTGCGCGACCGCCGTGCGGGCGTCTCGGCCTATTACCGCTTCAACGAAGACAATCTTGAGGCCGCCGAACGCGCGCTCTGGGACGCGCTGCGTTCGGGTACCGACGATCCGCTGCTGCGCCAGGACGCCGACCGCCTGACGGAAGTGCTGGCCTCGCGCTCGGCCGACCAGAACTGGGCCGACTCGGTCGCCGGCGACATGGAACGGCATTATTCGCCGGGCCGCACCTGGGAGGCGCTGGCGCGCGCCGCGCTGCCGATGCTCGCGCCCGGCGACGTGCTCGATGTCGCCTCCGGTGACGGCGTGCTCGCCGAACTGCTGGCACCGCACGCCAAGCGCTACATCTGCATCGATTCCAGCAGCAAGGTTGTGCTCGCCGCCAGCGAGCGCCTGCGCAAGCTCGATCACGTCGAGGTCCGTGAAGGCGACATGCAGCAGCTGCCGTTCGACAAACCGCAGTTCGACCTGGTGCTGATGATGCATGCGCTGACCTACGCGGAGAAACCCGCATTGGCGATCGCCGAAGCCGCGCGCGTGCTGCGCCGGAACGGCCAGCTGCTGCTCACCTGTCTGGCCAAGCACGAGCACAAGGCTGCGGTGACGCCCTACGGCCACGTCAACCTCGGTTTCAGCGAAAAGGAATTGCGCAAATACGCCGAGAAGGCCGGCCTGACCGTGCAGGTCTGCGAAGTGGTGACGCGCGAAAAGCGGCCGCCGCATTTTGAAGTGCTGACGTTGCTGGCGCGCAAGGCCTGAGCTCTTTTTGATCGGAGCCAGAGCCTTTGCCCACATGACCGCTGAAAAACAGGAACGTCATCCCCGCGAAGGCGGGGATCCAGTGTCTTTCGCGATGAATGCCCGCAGAAATTGTTCGAGAGAAGTCACTGGATCCCCGCTTTCGCGGGGATGACGGGATTGAAGGATTTCTCGACAAGAAACGAACAGATTCTTGCAAAAAGTAAACCGCCGTACGCTGCAGAGGAAAAGCATTGAAATCGTTGCCCTGGAAAAACCCCGCCCGCGTCGCCTTGCTGGAAAAAGCGCTGGCCGAGCGCATCCTGATTATCGACGGCGCCATGGGCACGATGATCCAGCGCCACGAGCTGGACGAGGCGGGTTATCGCGGTACTCGTTTTGCCGAGGGCTGGGATGGGATGCACTTCTCCGAAGGCCATCACCACGGCCCCAGTTGCGGCTGCGCCGGCGACCTCAAAGGCAACAACGATCTGCTGACGCTGACCCAGCCGCGGATCATTGCCGACATCCATCGCGGCTATCTCGAAGCCGGCGCCGACCTGATCGAGACCAATACCTTCAATTCGACCCGCGTGTCCCAGGCCGATTACAAGCTCGAACACCTCGTTCCCGAGCTCAATCGCGACGCCGCGCGATTGGCGCGCGAATGTTGCGACGAGATCGAAGCGCGTGATCCGGCCAAGCCGCGTTTCGTCGTCGGCGTGCTCGGGCCGACCTCGCGGACGGCCTCGATCAGTCCGGACGTCAACGACCCGGGCTTTCGCAACACCAGTTTCGACGAGTTGCGCGACAACTACATCGAAGCCGCACGCGCCCTGATCGAAGGCGGCAGCGACACGATCATGGTCGAGACCATCTTCGACACGCTCAATGCCAAGGCGGCGCTGTTCGCGCTGGAAGTGTTGTTCGAGGAACTCGGCGTGCGCGTGCCCATCCTGATTTCCGGCACGATCACCGACCTCTCCGGCCGCACGCTATCGGGCCAGACCGCGGAAGCGTTCTGGTATTCGATGCGGCACGCACGCCCGCTGTCGATCGGCCTTAACTGCGCGCTGGGCGCGAAGGATCTGCGCGCACACGTCGACATGCTCGCGCAGGTCGCCGACACCTACGTCAGCGCGCATCCCAACGCCGGCCTGCCGAATGCCTTCGGCGGCTACGACGAAGGCCCGGAAGAAATGGCGCACGTGCTGCGCGGGTTCGCCGAAGCCGGGCTGCTCAATATCGTCGGTGGCTGCTGCGGCACCACGCCGGCGCATATCAAGGCGATCAGCGACGCCGTCGCCGGACTGCCGCCGCGTGTGCTGCCGGTGATCGCGCCATACACGCGCCTGTCCGGCCTGGAGCCGTTCGTGATCACGCCGGAGACGAATTTCGTCAACGTCGGCGAGCGCACCAACGTCACCGGCTCGGCGCAGTTCAAGAAACTGATCCTGGAAAACCGCTACGACGAGGCGCTGACCGTCGCGCGCCAGCAGGTCGAAAGCGGCGCGCAGGTGATCGACATCAACATGGACGAGGGCATGCTCGATGCCGACGCGGCAATGCCGCGTTTCCTCAAACTCATCGCCGCCGAACCGGACATTTCCCGCGTGCCGGTGATGATCGACTCCTCGAAGTGGAGCGTGATCGAAGCCGGCCTGAAATGCGTGCAGGGCAAAGCGATCGTCAACTCGATTTCGATGAAGGAAGGCGAAAAAGCTTTTATCGACCATGCCCGCAAGGTCCGTCGCTACGGCGCGGCCGTGGTGGTGATGGCCTTCGATGAAACCGGCCAGGCCGATACCTACGAGCGCAAGGTCGAGATCTGCTCGCGTGCTTACCAGTTGCTGACCGAGGAAGCCGGCCTGCTGCCGGAAGACATCATCTTCGACCCGAACATCTTCGCCATCGCCACCGGCATCGAGGAGCACAACGGCTACGCCGTCGCCTTCATCGAGGCCGCCGCCGAGCTCAAGCGCCGCTTTCCGCTGAGCCATATCTCCGGCGGCGTCTCCAATGTCAGTTTCAGTTTCCGCGGCAACAACGCCGTGCGCGAGGCGATCCACGCGGTATTCCTCTACCACGCGATCCGCGCCGGCATGGACATGGGCATCGTCAACGCCGGTGGCATGCCGATCTACGACGATCTCGATCCGGCGTTGCGCGAGGCGGTCGAGGACGTGGTGATGAACCGCGATGCCGACGCCACCGAGCGCTTGCTCACCGAGGCCGAAAAGCACAAATCGAAAAAAGGCGAGATCAAGGGCGAGGACCTGGCCTGGCGCACCAAGAGCGTCATCGAGCGGCTCAAGCACGCGCTGGTGCATGGCATCGACAAGTTTGTCGAGGAAGACACCGAGCAGGCCCGGCTCGATGCCGACAAACCGCTGGAGGTCATCGAAGGGCCTTTGATGGCCGGCATGAATGTCGTCGGCGATCTGTTCGGTGCGGGCAAGATGTTCCTGCCGCAAGTGGTGAAGTCCGCGCGCGTCATGAAAAAAGCAGTTGCCCACCTCATTCCGTTCATCGAGGCGGAAAAAATCCGCTCGGGCAACGCCGGCAAGCCCAAGGCGAAGATCCTGATGGCGACGGTCAAAGGCGACGTGCACGACATCGGCAAGAACATCGTCGGCGTGGTCCTGGCCTGCAACAACTTCGAAGTCGTCGACCTCGGTGTGATGGTGCCGACGCAGACGATCCTCGATCGCGCCCGCGAGGAAAAAGTCGATGTGATCGGCCTGTCCGGCCTGATCACGCCCTCGCTGGAGGAAATGAGCCACGTCGCGAAAGAAATGAAACGCCAGGGCTTGAACCTGCCGTTGCTGATCGGCGGCGCAACCACCTCGCGCGCGCACACGGCGCTGAAAATCGCGCCGCATTACGCCGAGCCCGTGGTCTGGGTGAAGGACGCCTCGCGCGCCGTTGGCGTGGTGCAGTCGCTGATTTCCGACGTGCTGCGCACGCCCTTCGTGGAGGGAATCGCTGCCGACTACGCCGAAGTGCGCTCGCGCCACGCCAACCGCGGCGACGCCAAACCGCTGATGTCGATTGATCGTGCGCGCAGCAAGAAATTCAAGGGCGACTGGGCCGACTATCGGCCACCAACGCCCGTCAAGCCTGGCGTCACCGTGTTCGACGACGTGCCGCTGACGGAGCTG
This sequence comes from Arenimonas sp., assembly GCF_035312645.1. Classification (GTDB taxonomy): domain Bacteria; phylum Pseudomonadota; class Gammaproteobacteria; order Xanthomonadales; family Xanthomonadaceae; genus Arenimonas. Next base: position 10,267 of record NZ_DATGBO010000047.1, on the reverse strand, counting down.
CGCGCGCTGTTCGACTGGACGCCATTCTTCCAGACCTGGGAACTGTCGGGCCGCTATCCGCAGATCCTCGACGACGCCATCGTTGGCAAGCAGTGCCGGGAATTGTTCGCCGACGCCAACAAGATGCTCGATCAAATCATCAAGGAAAAGTGGCTGACCGCAAAGGCGGTGTGCGGGCTGTGGCCGGCGAATTCGCTGGGCGACGATATTCATCTTTCGTCTGTAGGAGCGATGGCAATCGCGACCACAGAAAACGATGTCGCGATTGCCATCGCTCCTACAGCAGAAACAACCACCCTGCACTGCCTGCGCCAGCAGGCCGAAAAACCCGACGACCGCCCGAACTTCTGTCTCGCCGATTTCATCGCGCCTGCGGACAGCGGCAAGCAGGATTGGGTCGGTGCGTTCGCGGTCAATGCCGGTATCGGCATCGACCCGCATGTCGCCGCCTTCGAGGCGGCGTTCGACGACTACAACGCGATCCTGCTCAAATCTCTGGCCGATCGCTTCGCCGAGGCCTGCGCGGAATGGCTGCATCGGGAAGTGCGCGAACGCCTCTGGGCTTACGCGCCAGACGAGATGCTGGCCAACGAGGATCTGATCGCGGAAAAATATCGCGGCATCCGTCCCGCCCCCGGTTATCCCGCCTGCCCCGAACACAGCGAGAAGGCGACGATTTTCGCGCTACTCGATGCCGGCAACGCGATCGGGCTGCAATTGACCGAGAACTTCGCGATGTACCCGGCGTCCGCAGTCAGCGGGCTGTACTTCTCGCACCCGCAGAGCCAGTATTTCGTGGTCGGCCGACTTTCGCGCGAGCAGGTCGTCGACTACGCCAAGCGCAAGGGCGTAAGCCTGGCGCAGGCCGAACGCTGGCTGGCCTCCAACCTGGACTACGACCCCGAATGAGTTCCGCAGAAATTTCTGTCGCCGGCACACCGATCGCCCAGGCGCCGCGCATCGTCGTGGTCACCGGCATCAGCAATGCCGAGTTCATCGAGCGTCATGCCGGCGCTGGCCGCGTCGGACTCTGCGGCGGTGTTGATTTCATCAACAAGTCGATCCGCAAGCTGCAGTACCACGTCACCCCGGAAGGCCATCGCAGCCCGTGGTCGCATGCTTTCCTGTTCAGTGGCAAGCGCATCGACGATCAGCACTGGGTGCTCGAGTCCGACCTCGACATCCGCCACAAGCAGATTCGTCTCGGCGTTCAGGAAAATCGCGCCGCGCGCTATCACGATGCCGAAACTTTTCCGAACCTCGCGATCCTGGACTTTGGCCTCGACGATACACAGACGCGTGCAGTGCTCACCGAAGCGCTGAACCTGCTCTCGGGCCTGTCGCATTATTCGCTGCGCGAATTGCTGGGCACCTTGCTGTCGATGCAGCAGCCCAGCCTGCGCCGACGTCGCAACCTTCTGGAAAGCGAAGGCGCGTTGTATTGCTCGGCGATGGTGCAGCATTGCTACGCCACCGTTGGCATCGAGTTCGTCGAAGGCGTCGATCACAAGAATATGACGCCGCACGACATCTCCGCGACGCGGCATCCGCACACGGCCTACGTGCTGATCCGCGAACCCGGACATTCGTCGCTGCGCCGGATCCGCAAATCTATTGGCAAGATGCTTGACGATGCCTCGGCCTGACGTCGGCCGGCTGGCGCGGCGATGACCAGCCTCGGGGACTGCGCGCAGCGCGGCGCCGACAATTACCTGCCGCTGCGACTGCTCGCCGCCTGCGGCGTGCTGTTCGGACATTGCTATGCGTTGACGATGCCGTACAACGACAGCGACTTCATCGCGCGATTGCTTCCCGGTTTCTACGGCGGCAGCCTGGCGGTGTTTTTCTTTTTTGCGATCAGCGGCTACCTGGTCACGCTGAGCCTGATCAGGCAGCCGGGCCTCTGGCGCTATGTCCGCAATCGCCTGTTGCGCGTGTTTCCGGCTTACTGGGTTTGTTTGCTGGTGTGCGCGCTGATTCTCGGGCCGATCTTCACGACGCTACCGCTGTCGGATTATTTTCGCGATCCGGGCACTTGGCATTACATCGGCGGCAATATCCTGCCGGCCAGTTTCGTCTGGGTGCTGCCTGGCGTCTTCAAGCACAACCCCTACCCGGATGTGGTCAACGGTTCGATCTGGTCGCTGGGACTGGAAGTACGCTGGTATGTCTACCTTGGTGTGCTGACTGCGCTCACCCTGGTGCAGCGGCGCTGGGCGTTCACGCTGGTCGTTGCGGCCCTGCTGCTGCATGGAGCCTGGGCGACCTGGGCAGGCCCGCCTGACGACAAGTCTTTTCGTGCGTTGTCGCTGATTTTCGTCGCCGCGGGACTGTGTGCGCAATGGCGCGATCGCGTACCGGTATCGCATCTGCTGATGGCGGCGCTGGTGGCGAGTGCCGCCTTGCTGCGCAACACCGGCATGTTTTTCGCGCTGGTGACAGTGGCCGTGTTGTACGCGAGCTTCTGGATCGCCTACGCCCTGCCCGCCCTGCCCTGGCCAAAGGGTCGTGATTATTCCTACGGCGTATTTCTTTACGCCTTCCCGGTGCAGCAGGCGATCGCGGCACTGTGGCCGGGCATCACACCACTGGCGATGTTCGCCATCGCTGCGCCGACCGTGTTGCTGTTGGCGATGGCGTCCTGGCATGGGTTGGAGGCACCGGCGCTGCGCTTGAAGAACTGGCCGCGAAAATCCGCAGCGCAGGGACAGTCATGACCGCGATTTTTTCGCGATACGGAATGCGGCAAGAGCTATCGCGGTCATGACCGCTCCTGCGCGACTGACTACCAGACGAGATCGTCGGGCACCTGATAGGCAGGGTCGCTGTAGGGGTCGTCGGTGGCCGGCGCGTTCGGGTCGACTTTCAACGCGACGGCCTGCGCGAAAATCGTTTCCGCCTCCGCCAATACCGCAGCGCTGACGATCAGATAGCGACCGCCGTCCTGCACCACGCCCAGCTCGCCGACGTTGAGCGCCTTGAGCTGCTCGGCGTTGACGTAGACGCGCTTGATCTTGCCGCCGTATTCGAAGTGCCGGACGATTTCCGCGGCCGGGTCGTTCAACGCCTTGCCGGCGAGCAATTCGGCGAGTTTTGCCTTGGCTTCGCGCCGCTGCTTCGCTTCTTCCTGTTTCAGGCGCTCGGCTTCGATGCGCTCGTCCTTTTCTTTCTGCGCGCGGATCGCATAGGCCTTGCCAAGATCGATTTCGGCCTGGTCACGACGGGGCGCCGAAGGCCTCGGTCCGCGCGCCGACGATGGCCGCGAAGCGTCACGCGGACGAGCAGCATCGGCGGGCTTGCTGCCAGGCCGGGCGGAAGCGGGACGAGCATCGGATCGGTTGCGCGCGTCTGGTTTGCGCGTATCGCGCTGCTTGGGGTCGTGTTGTTTTGAATCGCGTCGATTCGAATCGCGCTGACTGGCATCACGACGACCGGTCGTTCCATCGCGAACCTCAGGTTTGCGCTCCGGCGGCGGCGCGGCCTTGTAGCCCAGGCCCAGCAGTTGGTCTTTGAGAGAATTGCTCATGTTTCGTCGCGGGCCGGATCAGCGTTGGGGAAGGGATTTTGACAGGAACTGCCGCATCGCAGCTTGTTCCGGGAGCGCGGCATCAACGCGGTGCATCGATCGCAGCGTAGGAGAGCATCAATAATGCGGTGGCGGCGGTTCGATGCCGGGTTCGCCACCGCTCGGGCCGTCCGAATAAAGCAAGGCGCGCAATTGCTTGAGATCTTCGAGCGCACGCTGCAGAAGGTGTTGCGTACGGCCATTTTCCGCACGCGATTCGGCGAGGGCATCGCTCATTTCGGAGAGCGTGTGTTCCTGGAAAGCGACGCGCGTTTCCAGTTCCGCGAAACGGCGGTCGAACTGGAATTCCAGGTTGGGGTCGGGGATGGGCATGGCTCAGGACTTCGCCGCGATCGTGCGGCCGCGACCGATGCCGTAATACGCCAGGCCGGCTGCCTCCACTTCCACGGGGTCGTAGATATTGCGGCCATCGAATACTACCGGATGCTTCAACGCCGCTTTCAGTTTGTCGAAGTCGGCGTTCCAGAACGTCTTCCACTCTGTGACCACGACCAGCGCATCGGCACCGGTCAGTGCAGACGCTGGCGAATCGCAATAGACCAGATCCGCGCGTTCGCCGAAGACGCGTCGCGCCTCATCCATCGCTTCGGGATCATAGACGCGCACATTCGCACCGGCTGCCCACAACTGCGCGAGCAGGGTGCGGCTGGAGGCTTCGCGCATGTCGTCGGTATTGGGTTTGAACGCGAGGCCCCAGATCGCGAAGGTGCGACCGCGGATTTCGCCGGTGAAATGCCGCTCGATCAATTCCGACAGCTTGAATTTCTGGCGGTCGTTGACCGATTCCACGGCTTCGAGAATCTGCGCGTGATAACCGTGCTGGCGCGCGGTGCGTTCAAGCGCCTGCACGTCCTTGGGGAAGCACGAGCCGCCGTAGCCGGCGCCCGGATAGATGAAGGAATAGCCGATACGCGGATCGGAACCGATGCCGTGGCGGACCATTTCGATATCCGCACCGACGCGTTCGGCGATGTTTGCCATCTCGTTCATGAAACTGATCTTGGTCGCCAGCATCGCGTTGGCCGCGTACTTGGTGAGTTCGGCCGAGCGCACGTCCATCGCCACGATGCGTTCGTGGTTGCGATTGAACGGCGCGTATAGGCGCTTCATCGCTTCCAGCGCCTGCGCATTGCTGGTGCCGATGACGATGCGGTCGGGGCGCATGCAATCCTTGACCGCGTCGCCTTCCTTGAGGAATTCCGGATTTGAGACCACTTCGAAAGCGTGCTCGGCGTCGCGCTTGGCGAGCTCGGCGGCGATGGTCGCGCGGACCTTGTCGGCGGTTCCGACCGGCACGGTGGACTTGTTGACGATCACCGCGCGGCGGCCGAGGTTCTGGCCGATCGTGCGCGCGACATTGAGAACGTATTGGAGATCGGCGCTGCCGTCTTCGTCGGGCGGCGTGCCGACGGCGATGAAGATTATTTCGCCGTGCGCGATCGCACTGGCGGCATCAGTGCTGAAAGCGATGCGGCCGGCGCCGTGATTGGCCAGCACCATGTCTTCCAGACCCGGTTCGTAGATCGGAATCACACCGCGATTGAGACCTTCGACCTTCGCCTGGTCGATATCCACACAAATCACCTGATGGCCGACTTCAGCCAGGCAAGTGCCCGTAACCAATCCCACATAGCCGGTACCGAAAACGGTGACGCGCATGCTGACTCCACGACGATGCGGGTTGAGGGCGGCGGAGTGCGCCGCCCTTTGCCGATGACTTGCTTACTTGGCGATGTTGAGCAGCTCGACTTCGAACACCAGCGTCGAATTCGGACCGATCGGCGGCGGACCGCTCTGGCCGTAGCCGAGCTTCGCCGGCACCCACAGCCGGTACTTGCTGCCTACCGCCATCAGCGCCACGCCTTCCTGCCAACCCGGGATGACCTGGTTGAGCGCGAATTCGGCCGGCTGGCCGTGATCGTAGGAGCTGTCGAACTTGGTGCCGTTGAGCAGCGTGCCGACGTAGTTCACGCGCACCGTGTCGGTGGCCTTGGGCGACGGACCCGCACCGGCACGCAGCACTTGGTATTGCAGGCCGCTGGCGGTGGTGTGCACGCCGGGCTTGCTCTTGTTGGCGGCGAGGAAACGATTGCCTTCGTCGAGATTCTTCTGGCCTTCGGCAGCAGCCTTGGCAGCCATCTTGCCCTGCATTCTCTGGCCGAACTCGGCCTGGACCTGCGCGGCCTGGGCATCGGTCAGACCGGTCGGGCGACCAGCGAGAGTGGCCTGCATCGCCTGGATCACGATGGCCGGATCGACTTCATCGCGGATCGGCTGCAGTGACTTCGCGACTTCCATGCCGATCATGACGCTGACTTTCTGACGCTCGCTCAAGGTGCTGGCAGGCTTGGCCGCTGCGGGCTTGGCGGCAGCGGGTTTGGCGGCCTGCGGCTTGGCAGCAGGCGTCTGGGCGAAAGCAGTGAGGCTGGTAGCGATCGCCGTCACGAGGACGGCAGAACGGAAAACCGGATTCATCAGTGGAACTCCTGGAGGAAGCCGGTGCATCCGGCAACGGCGGCTATTGTCACGGCAGCGGGGCGCTGCGGCAATCTTGGATTGGGCGGCGGGGATTTCAAGCGATGACGGTCATGTCCGTCACCACGCGGACACCGCCGTGACGATCAGTGCGCCGGCCTCGGTTCGGCGAGCAAGGCCTGCAGTTTCGCGACCAGCACCGGATCATCAGGCTTGGTGCGGCTGCCGTAACTGGCGACGACCTTGCCATTGCGATCGATCAGATACTTGTGGAAATTCCACGCCGGAGCCTCGCCTGTCGCTGCCTTGAGGTCCTTGTAGAAAGGTGTGGCGTCACTGCCTTTCACATGCACTTTTTCGAACATCGGGAATTTGACGCCGTAAGTGAGCGTGCAGAAATCCTGGATCTGTTTTTCCGTGCCCGGCTCCTGGCCGAGGAAATCGTTGGACGGAAATCCGAGCACCGCAAATCCCTGGTCCTTGTACTTCGCGTGCATGGCTTCCAGCGCTTCGTATTGCGGGGTGAAACCGCATTTGCTGGCGGTATTGACCACCAGCAGCACCTGGCCGGCATAGGCCGATTGCAGGTTGACCACCTCTTTTCCGGCAAGGCGGCGGTAGTTCTGGTCCAGCAGAGCCTTGTCGGCGAACACCGGAGCCGCCGCGAGAACTGCTGAAATGGCGAGAAACATCAATTTTTTCATGGTCTTGCGCCTTGTTCGGGCCGTTGCCCGGATATGTGCCATCAGTTTGGTACCAAAACTGTGCAGAAGGTGTTGACATCGATTTCGATAGTGTTATAGTTGCCTACAACACCACTGAATCACCTCACCAGCCGGGAGGCGCCATGTACTACAAGATCAAAAACACACTGGCAGGCCTGACCGTGGCGATGTCCATGTTGGCCGTGAGCTACACGGTCGGCAAGCCGCCGCAGGCCGAGATCGCCAGCTTCAACCTGTCGTCGCCGGGTATCAATGCCCAGGCCGACGAAATCCTGGTGCGCAGGCACAGCCAGGGCGCGAAGCGGCAGATGGTCATGCCCTACTTCTCGTTTGCGCCAATCCTGCCGAAGCGGGAGTCCTGAGCATGAGCATTGCCTGGAACGACAACTCACCGATCTACCGCCAGCTCAAGGAGCGGGTGGTGGGCATGATGCTGGATGGCGCGCTGAAACCCGGCGACGCCCTGCCCTCGGTCCGGCAGATTGCCGCCGAGTACCAGCTCAATCCGATTACCGTTTCCCGCGCCTATCAGGAGCTGGTTGACGACGCCTTGGTTGAAAAAAGAAGGGGACTTGGCATGTACGTAACCGACGGAGCGCCCGAAAAGCTGCTGGCCAGCGAACGCGAGCGTTTTCTCAGCGATGAATGGCCGGCGATGGTGGAACGCATCCGCCAACTTGGCCTGAACATCGACCAGCTGCTCAGCGCGGCCAGCAACGGGGGTGGCAAATGAACAGCGTCATCTCCGCCAAAGGCCTGACCAAGCGTTACGGCAAGCAGGTCGCCGTCGACAACGTCAGCTTCGAAATTCCCGCCGGCCGCATCATCGGTCTGATCGGCCCGAACGGTTCCGGCAAGACCACCGCGCTCAAGGCCATCCTTGGCCTGGCGCCGTTCGAAGGCGAACTGAAAGTCCTCGGCTTCGACCCGAGCACGCAGCGCGACGAACTGATGCAGCAGGTCTGCTTCATCGCCGACGTCGCCATCCTGCCGCGCTGGCTGAAGGTCAAGGACGCCGTCGATTTCGTCGCCGGCGTGCATCCAAAATTCGATCGCGCCAAGGCCGAACGCTACCTCGCGCACACCAAACTCAAGCCGGGCATGAAGGTCAAGGAAATGTCCAAGGGCATGATCGTGCAATTGCACCTCGCCCTGGTCATGGCTATCGACGCCAAGCTGCTGGTGCTCGACGAACCGACGCTGGGCCTGGACATCATGTTCCGCAAGCAGTTCTACCAGAACCTGCTCGAGGATTATTTCGACGAGGACAAGACCATCATCGTCACCACCCACCAGGTCGAGGAGATCGAACACATCCTCAGCGACCTGATGTTCATCCAGGACGGCAAGATCATCCTGTCGGCCTCGATGGACGAAGTCGGCGAGCGTTTCGCCGAGGTGATGGTGAACGCCGACAAGGCCGACGCCGCGCGCGCACTCAACCCGATCGACGAACGCCAGGTATTCGGCAAATCGGTGATGCTGTTCGATGGCGTGCCCCGCGCACAACTCGCGACTTTGGGCGAGACCCGCAACGTCGGCATCGCCGACCTGTTCGTCGCCAAGATGAAAGGAACCTACGCATGAACACCTTCAAATGGTTGATGAAGCGCGAATATTGGGAACACAAGGGCGGGCTGTTCTGGGCACCGACGGTAATCGGCGTGCTGATGATGGCGATGATGCTTGTCACCTTCGTGATTGCGCTCGGTAGCGGCAAGATGCATGGCGATTTCACCGTCAACGGCGTGCAGATGCACAGCCTGGCCGAGATGATTTCTCCTGCGGATCGGATCCAGGTCGCAGACGGGTTGAGCACGGTGTTCGTCGGCAGCGCCATTCCGCTGCTGGCGGTGATGAGCTTCGTGGTGTTCTTCTATTACCTCGGTGCTCTGTTTGATGATCGCAGCAACCGCAGCGTGCTGTTCTGGAAATCGCTGCCGGTGTCGGACACCGCCACGGTGCTGTCCAAACTCGCGACTGCGCTGGTGGTGGCCCCGCTGCTGAGCCTCGGAATCGCGACCATCGTCGGCTTCGTGTTGACCGTGTTGATGTGCGCCTGCCTGCTGGTCGGCGGAGTCAACCTTTTCGGTCCGGTTCTGAGCAATTCGCACACCTACACCTTGCCGCTGGAGTTCCTGGCATCTCTGCCCGTCTACATTCTCTGGGCATTGCCGACTGCGGGCTGGTTGCTGATGGTCTCGGCCTGGGCGCGCACCAAGCCCTTCCTCTGGGCAGTGGGCGTACCCCTGGTCAGCGGCGGCCTGCTGAGCTGGGCGAACGCGATGCTGAGCATGAACTGGAACCTGCAATTCCTCTGGCAGAGCGTCATTGGCCGCTTGCTGCTCAGTGTTCTGCCGGGCTCGTGGTCTTTCCTGCTCGAGGATCCAAGCAAGATCTCGGCCGATTCGCTGGACCACGGCTCGCCGATGGTCGCCGCCTGGCACGTGATGGCCACGCCGCAAATCTGGATCGGCGCAGTGGTGGGCATCGCGATGATCGTCGTCGCCATCCGCCTCCGCCGCTTCCGGGACGAGGGCTGATCGGGAATAGCTCGCGAGCTGCCATGAATGGCAGCTCGCAATCCCGATCAGGGCCGCGCCGGGAGCGCGGCCTGGCGCCCTCCCCCAGGGACGGTTGCTCGCCCGGAAACAAAGAACGCCCCGCAATGCGGGGCGTTTTCCTCAGCAACTCCGTAGGAGCGACGCAAGTCGCGACAAGTCTGCCACACCACGCCGAAGACCGGTCGCGACTTGCGTCGCTCCTACGAGCGGCGGGCTTTAACCACTGCCCGTCCCCGATCCGATCCCGCCCTTCGTCAGCGCCTTCGGATCAAGCAATTTCCGCAACTGACCTTCGGACAATGAGGTCATCTCTTGGGCGACGTCGATCACCGGTCGCTTTTCCTTGTACGCACGTTTGGCGATTGCCGCTGCCGCTTCGTAGCCGATAACCGGATTCAACGCCGTCACCAGGATCGGATTGCGCGCCAATGCTTCGTCGATGCGGTCGTGGCGCACGGTGAAGCCGGCGATCGCCTTGTCGGCGAGCAGGCGTGAGGTATTCGCCAGCAGTTCCAGCGATTGCAGCAAATTGTGCGCGATCACCGGCAGCATCACGTTGAGCTGGAAATTGCCGCTGGCGCCGGCAAAGGTAATGGTCGCGTGGTTGCCGATCACCTGCGCGCAGACCATGGCCATCGCTTCCGGAATCACCGGGTTGACCTTGCCGGGCATGATCGAACTGCCCGGCTGCAGCGTGGGCAATTCTATTTCACCGAGCCCGGCCAGCGGCCCGGAATTCATCCAGCGCAGGTCGTTGGCGAGCTTGTTCAAGGCCACGGCAAGCGTGTTGAGCTGCCCGGAAAACTCCACCGCTGCGTCCTGGGAAGCAATGCCTTCAAACAGGTTCGTCGCCTGGGAAAATTTCACACCAGTACGCTCGCGCAGTTGCGCAATCGCCCGTTTTCCGAAACGCGGAT
>NZ_DATGBO010000046.1:0-57340 GCF_035312645.1 Arenimonas sp. | reverse complement strand
TTGGTGATGGTGCTCGCACTGGTCTTCCTGCCCGCGCTCGCGCACTCGATGACCGGCACCGGCGGTTTCGAAATCGGCAAATTGTTGACTTCGCTCGGCGTCACCCTGGGCAAACTCGCGATCTTCGTGACGCTGATGCTGTTGGTGGGCCGACGCGCAATTCCGTGGATGCTCGAACGCGTCGCCGGCATCGGCTCGCGCGAACTGTTCACGCTGGCAATTCTGGCGATCGCGCTGGGCGTGGCGTTCGGCTCGGCGCAACTGTTCGGCGTGTCGTTCGCGCTAGGCGCGTTTTTCGCCGGCATGCTGCTCAACGAGTCCGAACTCAGCCACAAGGCCGCGGCCGATTCGCTACCGATGCGCGATGCCTTCGCGGTGCTGTTCTTCGTCTCGGTCGGCATGCTGTTCGATCCGATGATCATCGTGCAACAGCCGCTGCCGGTGCTGGCGACTTTCCTGATCATCACGGTCGGCAAGCCTGCCATCGCATTTCTTGTCGTGCGCCTGTTCGGCCATCCCAACACCACCGCGCTGACGATTTCCGCAAGCCTGGCGCAGATCGGCGAATTCAGCTTCATCCTCGCCAGTCTCGGCGTCGCCTTGAAGCTGCTGCCCGTCGAAGCGCGAGATCTGGTGCTCGCCGGCGCGCTGCTGTCGATCGTGGTCAATCCGATGCTGTTCGTCGCATTGACACGCTGGCAGTCGCGACAGACGGATGCGAGCGCTCCGAACATCGCGACGAAGCGCGAGCCGCTTCCAGGGCCTGCCTTGCCGGTTGGCGAGCACACGATCCTGGTCGGCTACGGACGCGTCGGCCACCAGTTGGCGACCTTGCTGCGCGAACGTGGCGTGCCGCTGGTGGTGATCGACAACGACCGCGAGCTGGTAGCGCGTGCGCATCGCGACGGCATCGCGGCGGTGCGTGGCAACGCCGCGAGCGCCGCCCTGCTGGATGAATTGCTGCCGGCAACCGCGACGCACGCGTTGATCGCGATTCCGAATGCTTTCGAAGCCGGCGAAATCATCGCCCGCCTGCGCAAGGCGAATGCAGCGATGACCATCCTCGCCCGCGCGCACAGCGAAGCCGAAGCCCGGCACCTGTTCGATCACGGCGCCGACGGCGCCGTGCTGGCCGAACGCGAACTCGCCTTCAGCATGGCGGAGATGGTGCTGGCCGATCCGCGGCTGGCGAAGACAGCGCTCTTGTAGGAGCGCCGTAGGAGCGACGCAAGTCGCGAATACCGTCGCGCCCGAGCCAGCGATCGCGACTTGCGTCGCTCCTACAGCGCTCCTGCACGGGCCCGATCAGGCTTTCCGGAACACCAATCCTGTGCCCTCGGCATCCACCGTCACTGAATCGCCGGCTCCGAACTCACCGGAAAGAATCTTGTTGGCGAGCGGGTTCTCGAGTTGCTGCTGGATTGCGCGCTTGAGCGGCCTTGCGCCGTACACCGGATCGAAACCCGCGTTGCCCAGCAACGCGAGCGCGGCATCGGTGATGTCGAGGCGGATCTGGCGTTCGAGCAGGCGTTTGCTCAGGTACGCGGTCTGGATGCGCGCGATGGCACGGATCTGCGCGTGGCCCAAGGGATGGAATACGACGATGTCGTCGAGGCGGTTGATGAACTCGGGGCGGAAATGCCCCTGCACCGATGCCATCACTGCCGCCTTCATCTGCGTGTAGCGCTCGGGCGAATCGTCGCCGGCATCGGCATCGCCGTTTTCGTAAACCTCCTGGATGTGCTGCGAACCGAGGTTGGACGTCATCACGATCACCGCGTTGCGGAAGTCGACAGTACGGCCCTGTCCATCGGTCAGACGGCCGTCATCGAGCACCTGCAGCAACACGTTGAACACATCCGGATGCGCCTTCTCGACTTCATCGAGCAGGATCACGCTGTACGGCCGACGCCTTACCGCCTCGGTGAGATAACCGCCTTCCTCGTAACCGACATAACCCGGCGGCGCGCCGATCAGACGCGCGACCGAATGTTTTTCCATGAACTCGCTCATGTCGATGCGCACCAGCGCGTCACCGCTGTCGAAAAGAAACTCCGCCAGCGCCTTGCACAGTTCGGTCTTGCCGACGCCAGTCGGGCCGAGAAACAGGAAAGAACCGTTCGGGCGATTGGGATCGGACAGGCCAGCGCGCGAACGCCGGATCGCGTTCGACACCGACTTCACCGCCTCGTCCTGGCCAATCACGCGCGCATGCAGCGCGTCTTCCATCTTGAGCAATTTCTCGCGTTCGCCTTCGAGCATCTTGCTGACCGGAATGCCGGTCCAGCGCGATACCACCTCGGCAATTTCCTCCGCCGTCACCTTGTCCTGCAACAGCTTGAAACCCTGGGTTTCAACCGCCTGCGCGGCAGTCAGCTGCTTTTCCAGGTCCGGAATCCGACCGTACTGGAGCTCGCTCATTTTCGCGATGTCCTGCTGGCGGTGCGCCGCATCGAGTTCGAGCTTGGCCTGCTCGATCTGCTCCTTGATGCGGGTCGCACCAGTCAGCGTTGCCTTCTCTGCTTTCCAGATTTCCTCGAGATCGTTGAACTCGCGTTCGAGTTTTTCAATCTCGTTCTGCAGATCGGCGAGGCGCTGCTTCGATTCGCTGTCCTTCTCCTTCTTCAGCGCCTCGCGCTGGATCTTGAGCTGGATCAGGCGCCGCTCCATGCGATCCATTTCCTCCGGCTTGGAATCGATTTCCATGCGGATGCGGCTCGCCGCCTCGTCCATCAGGTCGATGGCCTTGTCGGGCAGCTGGCGGTCGGCGATGTAGCGATGCGACAGCGTGGCGGCGGCGACGATCGCCGGGTCGGTGATCTCGACGCCGTGATGCACGGCGTAGCGTTCCTTGAGTCCGCGCAGGATCGCGATGGTGTCCTCAACCGAAGGTTCGCCGACGAACACTTTCTGGAAGCGTCGCTCCAGCGCCGCGTCCTTTTCGACGTACTTGCGGTACTCGTCCAGCGTGGTCGCGCCGATGCAATGCAGTTCGCCGCGCGCGAGCGCGGGCTTGAGCATGTTGCCGGCATCCATCGCACCCTCGGCCTTGCCGGCGCCGACCATCGTGTGCAATTCGTCGATGAACAGAATGACGTTGCCTTCCTGTTTCGACAGATCGTTGAGCACGGCCTTGAGCCGCTCCTCGAACTCGCCGCGGAACTTCGCGCCGGCGATCAGCGCGCCCATGTCCAGCGACAGCACGCGGCGGCCGCGCAGGCCCTCGGGCACTTCGCCGTTGATGATGCGCTGCGCCAGACCTTCGACGATCGCGGTCTTGCCGACGCCGGGTTCACCGATCAACACCGGATTGTTTTTCGTGCGCCGCTGCAGCACCTGGATAGTGCGGCGAATTTCCTCGTCACGGCCGACCACCGGATCGAGCTTGCCGCTCTCGGCGCGCGCGGTGAGGTCAATGCAGTATTTTTCCAGCGCCTGACGATTTTCCTCGGCATTGGCATCATCGACCTTTTCGCCGCCGCGCAAGGCCTCGATGCCTTTTTCGATTGCCGCCTTGTTCGCGCCCGCGGCTTTCAGCGCTTGGCCAACCTCGCCCTTGTCGTCGAACGCGGCCAGCACGAACAACTCGCTGGCGATGAACGCGTCGCCGCGTTGCTGTGCGAGTTTGTCGGTGACGTTGAGCAGGCGGGCAAGATCGTTGCCAACGCTGAGGTTGCCGTCCTGGCCGGTGACTTTCGGCAGCTTGTCCAGGGCCTCGCCGAGGCGCTGGCGCAATGCGGTCACATTGACACCGGCCTGTGCGAGCAGGGGCCGCGTACTGCCGCCTTGCTGGTCGATCAATGCGACCAACAGATGCGTCGGCTCGATCAGGTTGTGGTCGCGGCCGACCGCCAGCGATTGCGCATCGCTGAGCGCCTGCTGGAATCGCGATGTGAGTTTGTCCATGCGCATGCGAGTATCCCGGTGGAGTCGTGGGCGGCGAAGCGCCGCGATGGCTGTTGAATGCGGCCACGTCGACATGATTCAAGCCTACGCCCCCGCGCCGATTCACGCCGTGATCAGAGCCCGCCGGGAACGACGGCTGCATTGCGCCGATGTTTGGGGGATGATGACTCGGGGCTTGGGGAGCACGCACATGATCGCCGGCTACAGGATCCTGCACGAGTTGGGACGCGGCGGCATGGCCACGGTCTATCGGGCCGTGCAGGAGTCGCTGGGCCGCGAGATCGCGCTCAAGGTGATGGCGCCGGAACTGGCGCGCGACCCGGCTTACGCCGAACGTTTCCTGCGCGAGGGCCGCGTGGTCGCGCGACTGCGCCATCGCAATATCGTCACCGTGCACGACCTCGGCCTGGGCAGTGACGGCGCGCCTTACATGGCGATGGAATTCGTCCCCGGCGGCTCGGTCGCCGCGCGCGTGGGCAGCCTCGACGCCGCCGCCGCATTGCGCTGCATGCGCGACATCGCCGATGCGCTCGATCATGCGCATCGCAATGGCGTCATCCATCGCGACATCAAGCCGGAAAACATTCTCTGCCATGACGACGGCAGCTATCTGCTCAGCGATTTCGGTGTCGCGCGACTGTCCGAAGCGACATCGTCGTTGACGGCGGAGGGCTCGACGCTGGGCACGCCGCAATACATGAGCCCGGAACAATGGCGCGGCGAGGAGCTCGACGGCCGCACGGATCTTTATGCGCTGGGCGTGGTTTTCCATCAGCTGCTGACCGGCGCGGCACCGTATTCGGGCACCGATGGCTGGGCGATCGGCATGCAGCACATGACTGCGGATATTCCGCGCCTGCCACCGTCACGCGCTGCCTTCCAGCCCTTGCTCGATGCGCTGCTGGCCAAGCAGCGCGACAACCGCCCGGCCGATGGCGCCGAGGTCGTGCGACGCGTCGACGAATTGCGATCGCAGCTCCTCGCCGTGCCGCCGGCGCCGCCGAACGCGGTACCGGCGAACGTGACCACGCCACTGCCCGCGCACGCGCCGACGCCGACGCCGACGCCATTGTCGCCAAATCCATCGCCGACACCGCCGCCAACCCCGGCAGCAGTCAAGCCAGTGCGCATCGCGCCGCCACCCATCGCGACCATCCAGCGCGCGACTACCGCGAAGTCGTCCAACGCGGCCTTGTACTGGCTGCTTGGGCTCGGCCTGGCCTTTCTTCTGCTGATGGCCCTGGCCGGCGTCGCTTATCTGACGCTCAAGGCGGCCGCGAACAACGCCGAACAGTCATCGAATGACTACGCGTCGTCGGCGCCCGACAATCCCAGCCCGCCTGCTGCGGCAAACGGCGCGGCAGCACCGGCCGGAACCGACAGCGGCGGGACTAGCGGTGCCGTCAACCATACCGCGATGGATGCCGGCGTCGCCGCGGCGCTGGATCTGCTCGGCATCAAGTACAGCGTCGATGGCAACGGCGACTTTCGGGTTGTCGAGCCGCTTCAGAACGGACGTCGGCAACAAAGCTGGATCCGCAGTCGCGTCGAGAACTACGCCGGCGTGAACGTGCGCGAGATCTGGAGCCTCGCCTATCGCAATCCGGGCGCGCCATTGCCGGCGGAGATCTCCAGCCAGATCCTCAACGACCCGCGCAACAGTGCGGTGGGGCAATGGCGGATGGAGTCGGATGCGCTGGCATTCGTGGTCAGGGTTCCGGTCAACACCAATGCGTATCAGCTTTCGCAGGCGATCGACGCCGCCAGTCGCACTGCCGATGCCATGGAACAGCAACTCACCGGCGGCGGCGACCAATTCTGATTCCCGCAACTGCGATTTTTTCCGCTCAGGCGTCGCGCCAGATCAGCGTCGCCATGCGTCCGGTGCGTTGCTCGCGGCGGTGCGAATAAAAGCGCGCGGGATCGGAAATCGTGCATAGCCCGCCGCCGTAGACACGCTCGATGCCGAGGCGCGCCAGCCGCTGACGAGCGAGCATGTAGAGATCGACCAGCCAATGATCGTCGCGTGTTTCGACGAACGCGGATTCTGCCGCAGGATCTTCGGCAAGAAACGCGGCACGCACTTCCACGCCGATTTCGTAGGCCTGCGGACCCGCCGCCGGACCCAGCCAGGCGAGCAACCGCGATGCCGGCGTCTGCATCGCGCGCACGGTTTCTTCCAGCACGCCGTTCGCCAGGCCGCGCCAGCCGGCATGCGCGGCAGCGATTTCGCTGCCGTCGTCGCTGCGCAAAAGCACCGGCAGGCAGTCGGCGGTAAGCACCGCGAGCACCACGCCTGCGGAGGCCGTCACCGCAGCATCGGCGATGGGTTCGTCCCAGTCACCGGCGGCGAGCGCGGACGTGAATTCACGATCACCGCGATCGAAACGCGCGACATCGATGCCGTGCACCTGCTGCAGCCAGCGCGGCGCGGAAGGCAGTTGCGCGACGTCAATCAATGCATTGCGATTGGTCTGCGCGTGCGCGCTGTCGTCACCGCAGCGCAGGCCTAGATTGAAACGGTCGAACGGCGGCAGCGAGATGCCCGGGCCGGCGCGCAGCGTGGTCAGCGCACGGATGGATGCGGGCGCAGGCCAGTCGGCAGTCAGGAAGGCCGCGGCCGGCATCTCAGTGTTTGTAAGCCGCCGTGTCGGCGCGCAGATCGACGACCAGCGTCTGCATGTCGGCGGGGATCGGCGCCGCCGTGCTGATGGTTTCGCCGCTGACCGGATGCACGAATTCGAGCTTTTCCGCATGCAGCGCCTGGCGGCGGAAAGCGCGCAGGGTTTCCGCGAGTTCCGGCGTCGCGCCTTTCGGCTGGCGATAGGAACCGCCGTACAACGGATCGCCGACCAGTGGATGTTTGGCATGCGCCATGTGCACGCGGATCTGGTGCGTACGGCCGGTTTCGAGTCGGCATTCGACCAGGGTGTGGGCGCGGAAGCGTTCGCGCACGCGGTAATGCGTGATCGCCTCGCGGCCGGCGCCTTCCTTGACCACGGCCTGGCGGATGCGGTCGCTCTGGTGGCGACCGATCGGCGCATCGACGGTGCCACCGGCGATCATCGGCCCCACCACCACGGCTACGTACTGGCGATGCACGCGGCGTTCGGACAATTGTTCGACCAGCGCCGAATGCGAGCGCAGCGATCGCGCCACGACCATCAGGCCGGAGGTGTCCTTGTCGAGGCGGTGCACGATGCCGGCACGCGGCAACTCGGCCATGCGCGCGTCAAAATGCAGCAGGGCATTGACCATCGTGCCACGCGGATTGCCGGCGCCCGGATGGACGACCAGACCGGCTGGCTTGTTGACCACCAGCACGTCCTCGTCGACATAAACCATCTCGAGCGGGATGTCTTCGGCCTCGGCCGTTGTCTCGACCTCGGTCTTGACGCTGAGCGTGACCGGCTCGCCACCGCGGACCGGATCGCGCGGCTTGACCAGCACGCCATCGAGCAGGGCACTGCCGGCCTTGATCCACTCGGTGAGCCGGGACCGGGAGAACTCCGGGAACATCTCGGCAAGTGCCTGGTCGAAGCGCCTGCCGGCCAACTCGACCGGCACCTGTGCTTCGAGCAGCTCGTAATCGGCTTCGTCGGATGAATCGGAAGGTTCGGATGACACTGTTTGCATGTTCGGGCCCGGAAATGGAGCCGCTGGCCCCGGTGTCGCCCGCCCTGCCTTCGTGGAGGCGGGCCGGAGCTTTCGGTTATTATCCCCCAATTGCTGTCCACCAGCCCTCAGTTGAGCCCAGCCCTGATGATCCGCCTCTCCGGTTTGCCCCGTTTTTTCCTTTTCCTCGCCCTCGCACTGAGCCTGGGTGGCTGCAAGACGGTAGGCGGCTGGTTCGGCGGCGATGGCAAGGCCGAAACCGAGACCCTCCCCGTCGAGGCGCTTTACGCCCAGGCCAAGCAATACCGCGATGACCGCAATTTCGATCAGGCCGAGAAGTACTACACCCGCCTTGTCGCCCGCTTCCCCTACGGTCCGTACAGCGAGCAGGCGCAGCTCGACCTGATCTACGTCCAGTACAAGCTGGAAAAACACGAAGATGCGACCGCGGGTATCGACCGTTTCATCCGCACTTTCCCGCGCCACCCCGATATCGACTACGCCTACTATCTGAAGGCGCTGATCAATTTCGACCGCGATGCCGGCTTCCTGACTCGCTGGACCGGCCGCGATACCGCCAACCGCGACCTGTCCGGCCCGACGCAGAGCTACAACGACTTCAACGAAGTCCTGCGCCGCTTCCCGAGCAGCCGCTATGCCCCCGATTCGCGCCAGCGCATGGTCTATCTGCGCAACGAACTCGCTCGTTACGAAGTGAATGTCGGCCTGTACTACTACCGTCGCGGCGCCTATGTTTCCGCGGCCAATCGCGGCAAGTTCCTCGTCGAGACCTATCCGGGCAGCGAGTTCGATGGCGACGCGGTGGCATTGATGGCTGCCTCCTACACTGGCCAGGGCGAGAAACTGCTTGCCGATGACGCCCGTCGCGTGCTCGAGAAGAACTACCCGCAGCACCCGTATTTGACCGGCAACTGGCCGACCAAGAAGGGCGTGCTGCACAAGCTCAATCCCTTCTCCGGCGAAATTGGTTCGCGCAAATAAGCGGCGCGAAGGATCGACACGAAAAACCCCGCTGCGGCGGGGTTTTTCTTTGCGTCACGGAACGCGACAGCTACCGATGCCGGGAGAACTCGTCCCCCGATCAGCCCGGATAACCCGAAGTGATCGGATAGCGGCGTTCGCGACCGAAAGCCCGGCGCGAAAGTTTCGGCCCAGGCGCGGCCTGGCGGCGTTTCCACTCGCTGATCTTCACCAGCCGCGCAATGCGTTGCACGGTCGCCGCATCGAAGCCTTCGGCGATGATTTCCGCCTGGGATTTTTCCTGGTCGATGAAACGCATCAGGATCGCGTCGAGCAGGTCGTATGGCGGCAGCGAATCCTGATCGGTCTGGTTGTCGCGCAATTCCGCCGATGGTGGCCGCACGATCACCGCTTCCGGAATGATCGCCGGCAAGCCGGGCGCGACCTGGGCATTGCGCCAGCGGCACAGCGCGAACACCTCGGTTTTGTAGAGATCCTTGATCGGCGCGAAGCCACCGCACATGTCGCCATAGATGGTGGCGTAACCGACCGCATATTCGCTCTTGTTGCCGGTGGTCAGCAGCAGGCCGCCGAACTTGTTGGACAGCGCCATCATGATCGCGCCGCGGCTGCGCGACTGCAGGTTTTCTTCGCTGGTGTCGGCGGCGCGGCCTGCGAACATCGGGCCCAGCGCCTGCATGAAACCTTCGAACGGCGCCTCGATCGCCACGGTCTCGATGCGCACACCCAGCGCGTGCGCCTGCTCGTCGGCGAGATCGTTGCTCAGCTCCGAGGTGTAGCGCGAGGGCAGCCGTACCGCGGTGACGTTGGCCGCGCCCAAGGCGTCGACCGCCAAGGCCAGCACCATCGCCGAATCGATGCCGCCGGAAAGTCCCAGCCAGACGTCCTTGAAACCGTTCTTGCCGCAGTAGTCGCGGATGCCGCGGACGATCGCGCGCCAGGCCAGCGAAGATTCGCTCTCATCATTTTCCTCGGGCCAACTCACGCGCCGGAAGCGGCCGCTGTCGACATCGAGGTCGGCGATCAACAGGTGATCGTCGAAGGCGCGCGCCGCCGGATGCACGCCGCCATCGCCGTCGGCGAGATCGGAAGCTCCATCGAACACGAGTTCGTCCTGGCCACCGACGACGTTGAGATAGGCCAGCGGCAGTCTGCATTCGCGCACGCGTTCGGCGAGCAAGGCGTCGCGCTGGATCGATTTGCCGCGCTCGAACGGCGAGGCATTCGGCACCACCACCAGGCGTGCGCCGAGCGCCGCAGTTTCCGCCAGCGGCTCGGCGAACCACAGGTCCTCGCAGATCACCAGGCCGACCGGCACACCGCTGACGTCGAACACGCAGGCATCGGTGTCGCTGGCGAAATAGCGGCGTTCGTCGAACACCGCGTAGTTGGGCAACTCGCGCTTGCGGTAGGTGTGTTCGATCGCACCGTCGCGCAGGATGCTGGCGGCGTTGAACACCACCGCGCCCGCGGCCTGCGGCCAACCGACCACGGCGACGATGCCGTGCACTTGTGCAGCGATGGCATCCATCGCGCGCTGGCAATCGGCCAGGAAAGCCGGCCGCAGCAGCAAATCCTCCGGCGGATAACCGCTGAGCGCCAATTCCGGGAACAGCACCAGGTCAGCCTGGTGGACATCGCGCGCCTCGGCGATCAGCGCACCGATCTTTTCCGCATTGGCAGCGATGGCGCCCACGGGAAAATCGAACTGGGCCAGGGCGAGTCGCAGCAGCGTGGACATCGTTTCAGCTCAAAAAGCGGAAGGCCGCGCCAAGGTAGCGCGGCCTTCCGGGATTGTCATGCCTGGTGTCGTGTAGGAGCGGCGCGAGCCGCGATCACTCGCTCCGAACGGAAAGCTATCGCGGCTTGCGCCGCTCCTACGAACGCCGGCATCAGGCCTGCAGACGCGCCGCGATCGCCTTGCCGAGATCGCCCGGCGATCTCACCGTGGTCACACCGGCTTTTTCCAACGCGGCGAACTTGCCGGCGGCGGTGCCCTTGCCACCGGACGCGATCGCACCGGCGTGGCCCATGCGCTTGCCTTCCGGGGCGCTGGCGCCGGCGATGAAACCGACCACGGGTTTGGTCACGTATTGCTCGATGAACTCGGCCGCTTCTTCCTCGGCGCTGCCGCCGATTTCGCCGACCATGATGATGCCCTCGGTCTGCGGATCGTCCTGGAACAGGCGCAGGCAGTCGATGAAGTTCATGCCCTGCATCGGATCGCCGCCAATGCCGATGCAGGTGCTCTGGCCGAGGCCGACCTGCGTGGTCTGGTGCACGGCTTCGTAGGTGAGCGTGCCCGAGCGCGAGACGATGCCGATCTTGCCGGCCTTGTGGATATGGCCGGGCATGATGCCGATCTTGCATTCGCCGGGGGTGATGATGCCGGGGCAGTTCGGGCCGATCAGCACGACATCGTCGTAACCCTTGAGCGTGTTCTTGACGCGCATCATGTCGAGCACCGGAATGCCTTCGGTGATGCAGACGATCACGCGGATGCCGGCGTCGGCAGCCTCGAGGATCGCATCGGCCGCGAACGGCGGCGGCACGTAGATGACCGACGCATCGGCGCCGGTTTCATTCACCGCATCCTGCACCGTGTTGAACACCGGCAGGCCGATATGCGTGCTGCCGCCCTTGCCCGGCGTGACACCGCCGACGACCTTGGTGCCGTAGTCGAGCATCTGCTCGGCGTGGAAGGTGCCCTGGGTGCCGGTGAAACCCTGGACGATGACTTTCGTGTTCTTGTTGACCAAAACGCTCATGGGTTCGAATCCTTGATCCTGTAGGAGCGACGCGAGTCGCGACAGGTCGTTGGTTGGAGGAAGCGGTCGCGACTTGCGTCGCTCCTACAAAATCAGCCTTTTGCCGCCGCGACGACTTTCTTCGCGCCGTCGTTGATGTCGTCGGCCGGCGTGATCGCCAGGCCGCTGTTCTTCAGCAATTCCTTGCCCTTCTCGACATTGGTGCCTTCGAGGCGGACCACGACCGGGACCTTGACGTCGACTTCCTTGACCGCGGCGATGATGCCTTCGGCGATCATGTCGCAGCGGACGATGCCGCCGAAGATGTTGACGAAGATCGCCTTCACCTTGTCCGACGACAGGATCAGCTTGAACGCCTCGGTGACGCGTTCTTTCGTCGCGCCGCCACCGACGTCGAGGAAGTTCGCCGGCGAGCCGCCGTTGAGCGAGATCACGTCCATCGTCGCCATCGCCAGGCCGGCGCCGTTGACCATGCAGCCGATGTTGCCGTCCATCGTGACGTAGTTGAGGTCGTGCTGGCTGGCCAGCACTTCGGTCGGGTCTTCCTGGCGGATGTCGCGCATCGCAGCGAGATCGGCGTGGCGGAAGGTCGCGTTGTCGTCGGAGTTGACCTTGCCGTCGAGCACCGCGAGATCGCCCGAGGTGAGGATCGCCAGCGGATTGAGCTCGACCAGCGCGAGGTCTTTTTCGTTGAACAGCTTGTACAGGCCCAGCATGATCTTGGTCAGCTGGCCGACCTGCTTGGCGTTGAGGCCGAGGTCGAAGCCCATCTGCCGGCATTCGTAGGGCTGCAGGCCCTGTACGTAATTCACGTGCAGAGCCTTGATCGCGTCGGGATTGTCGTGCGCGGTCTTTTCGATCTCGACGCCGCCATCGGCCGAGGCGATGAAGGTAATGGTCTTGCTGCTGCGGTCGGTGAGGATCGACAGGTACAACTCGCTGGCGATGTCGGTGCCTTCGGAAATCAGCACGGTGTCGATCGGCAACGCGACGCCCGCAGACTGGTAGGTTTCCATCTTGGTGCCGAGCATCGCGGCCGCGTATTGCTTCACTTCGTCATAGGACTTGGCGAGCTTGACGCCACCCGCCTTGCCGCGGCCGCCTGCATGGATCTGTGCCTTGACCACCCACAGATTGCCGGGAATGGCCTTGGCGGCCTCGACAGCCTGATCCGGGGTGCGGGCAATGCGGCCAGCGGGGACGGCAATGCCGTAGTCGGCAAACAACTGCTTTGCCTGATACTCGTGAAAATTCATGCGACACCTTCGAAAGGAGCGGCGGAACGCCGGTGGCTGGCTGGAGACGGGCTGACGGGACAGGCGGACTCGACCGGATCTGGCGCGAT
Organism: Arenimonas sp.; assembly: GCF_035312645.1. Classification (GTDB taxonomy): domain Bacteria; phylum Pseudomonadota; class Gammaproteobacteria; order Xanthomonadales; family Xanthomonadaceae; genus Arenimonas. The sequence goes on along the minus strand of NZ_DATGBO010000046.1, from coordinate 44,704 downwards.
CTGGGTCGAGGCCGGCCCGAAAGGGGCGTCATTGTCGCCGACCCCCCCGGCAAAGGCAAAGCCGCCGGCCCGCTTCTATACTGGCCGCTCCGTTGCCGCGAGCCCCGAGCCCCCGATGCCGACCCCCTCGTCCGCCCAGGTCAACCCGATACCGCAGCGGCGCGAGCTCTACTTCTTCAATCTGTTCCGCGTACTGGAAGCCGGCATCCTGGCTCTCGTGGCGTTCACGCCGCTGGGGCAGTGGAGCGTCGACATCCAGCAGCCGCTGCTTCTCAAGTTCGCATCGCTGGTCTATCTGATCGCTTCAGCCGGCCTGCTGATTGCCGGCCGCCGGATCGACAAGCGCCTGCGCCGACAGACCGCAATCGGCCTGCTGTTCGATCTGTCGGCGATTGGTTGCGCGCTGCTGGCGATGAATGGCGGCGAGAGCGGCATCGCGATGTTCATGGTGTTCAACATCGGCGCCGGCGCGCTGATCCTCACGCCCAGCGCCAGCCTGGGGTTTGCCTTGGCCGGCTCCGCCCTGCTGATGATCGAATACCTGTTCAACCAGCTGTTTTATCCCGCTTTCGCGCGCACGATCGCCGAGCCGATGATGTATTCGGTCACCTACATCGGCATGGCGATCATGGGCCAGCAGCTGCGCAAGCAGATGAGTGCCAGCCAGGCACTGGCGGAAAAACGCGGCGAGGAACTGGCGAACCTGTCCGAGCTCAACGAGCTGGTGATCCGGCGCATGCGCACCGGCGTGCTGGTGGTCGATGGCGGTCATCACATCCGTCTGTCCAACGAGGCCGCCTGGGCCTTGATGGGAAATCCCTCGCCTGATCGCCGCGATCTCGCCGAAGTGGCGCCGTCGCTGCACCAGAGTCTGTGGCTGTGGCGACAGGGCCGCGGCGAAGTGCCCAAGGCAATGACGTTTGCCGAAGGCAGCCCGGAAGTACTGCCGCGTTTCGTTGCGCTGAGCCTGACCGACAAGCTGTTTCTGATCTTTCTCGACGATAGCCGCATCTACTCCGACCGCGCCGAGGAACTGACGCTGTCGACACTGGGCCGCCTGTCGGCGAGCATCGCCCACGAGATTCGCAATCCGCTGGCCGCGATCAGCTATTCGGTGCAACTGCTGGAAGAATCCCAGGCACTGCCCGACACCGACCGCCGCCTGCTGGAAATCATCCATTCGCAATGCCAGCGCATGAACGGCATCGTCCAGAACATCCTGGGCCTGGCTCGCCGCGAACGCTCGCAGACGATCAGCCTGGAACTGAATGCCTTCATCCGGCATTTCGCCGAGGAATACCGCACCAACCACCCTCTCGAGACCGACGTGCTGCAGGCGATTCCGGGTGGGCGCCTGCTGGTCGCGATGGTCGATCCGCAGCATCTGCATCAGGTGCTGACGGTGCTGGTACATAACGCCCTCACCTATGGCCGTGAGCCGGGCAAGCCGGCGCAGGTGACCCTGTCGGCACGCAGCGATGGCCCGCAGGGCCCGCCTTTGCTGGAGGTGATCGATCGCGGCCCGGGCATTCCGGCGAAGGTGGCCGAGCAGATATTCGCGCCCTTTTTCACCACCAACGAGCACGGCACCGGGCTGGGCCTGTACATCGCCAAGCAACTTTGCGAGGCCAATCTGTGCACGCTGAGCTTCCAGCCGGTGCCCGGCGGCGGCAGCTGTTTCCGGATCACGCTGCCGGCATCGCAGAGCCTGGTTCAGCAAGATCAGGTGACCGGATAGCAGGGACGCCTTGGCCGTTTCCCCAGCCTGGGCTAAGGTTGTGACCGAATTCAAAGTTTCCGGGACCAATGACCACACTCCGCAGCGCCCTGGTCGTCGACGACGAACGCGATATCCGCGAATTGCTGGTGCTGACCCTCGGACGCATGGGCCTGCGTGTGGACACCGCCGCCGATGTCGCTTCGGCCAAGGCCCAGCTCGCTGCCGACAAATACGACCTGTGCCTGACCGACATGCGCCTGCCCGACGGCACCGGCCTGGACCTGATCACGCATATGAGCCAGCGCTATCCGGAAACACCGGTGGCGATGATCACCGCCTACGGCAACGTCGAGGCGGCGGTGAATGCGCTCAAGGCCGGCGCTTTCGATTTCGTCAGCAAGCCCGTCGACCTCGCCGTGCTGCGCCGGCTCGTGCAGAACGCGCTCGATCTCGGCGAACAGCGCCGTACGCAGCAACCAGCATCGAACCGTCTGATCGGCGATTCCCCGGCGATGCAACAGCTGCGCGCCACCATCGCCAAGCTCGCGCGCAGCCAGGCGCCGGTTTACATCAGCGGCGAGTCCGGCGTTGGCAAGGAACTCGTCGCGCGCCTGATCCACGAAATGGGCTCGCGTTCGACAGGCCCGTTCGTGCCGGTGAACTGCGGCGCGATTCCCTCCGAACTCATGGAAAGCGAATTGTTCGGACACAAGAAAGGCAGTTTCACCGGCGCCCATGCCGACAAGGAAGGGCTGTTCCAGGTCGCGAACGGCGGCACCTTGTTCCTGGATGAAGTCGCCGAGCTGCCACTGCACATGCAGGTGAAACTGCTGCGCGTGATCCAGGAAAAAACCGTGCGCCAGGTAGGCGCCGCCAGCGAATCGCAGGTCGATGTGCGCATCCTTTCGGCGACGCACAAGAACCTCGCGCAGTTGGTCGAGGACGGCAAGTTCCGCCACGATTTGTTCTATCGCATCAATGTGATCGAGTTGCCGGTACCGCCCTTGCGCGATCGTCAGGAAGACATTCCACTGATCGCCCAGGCCGTGTTGCAACGTCTTTCGGCGGAGTTGGGCGAGCCGGTTCCACCGTTGTCGGCGGCGGCGATCGAAGCGCTGCGTCGGCATCCATTCCCGGGCAATGTCCGCGAGCTCGAGAACATTCTCGAACGCGCGGTGGCCTTGTGCGACGACGCCGAGATCGATGTCGCCGAGTTGCGCCTGCCCACACGCGCGGCAGATGCGCACGAGGCTGGAAATGTCGCGAGCAATGTATCGATTACCGCCGATGCGGCGCTGCCGCACGCGCTCGAACAGATCGAACGCGAGACCATCCAGAAAGCGCTGGAGGCTTGTCGCTACAACAAGACCAAGGCCGCGGCGCAGTTGGGCATCACCTTTCGTGCGCTGCGCTACAAGCTGAAAAAACTCGGGATGGAATGAGCATTCCGATCTTGCTGCTCGCTATCCGCGGCGCACGGACAGGATTGTTCTCAGCCAAATCACGAAAGCGGCGATGCCTGGAAAATCGGGAGATGCCCACGGCTTGCCGCAGTCGTTGGCCGCGGGTGACGGGCCATTTCCGGGTCACTCGCAGCGCATGACCTGACGCAATTTGTCACTATCTGACCGGAGGGCAGATCAGGCTCTGCCCTTTTCCTGCCCTGCCCGGTTTCCGTGATGGCCTGCGTTTTTCTTCTGTGCGGCAAATCACACTTCCGCGCTGGCGTAATTGGCACGGATGGTGCAAGGTTCACTCCGCACGTATATCGCGTCCGTCAACCAAAGGACGGGAAACGCGGATGATGGTGCACGTGAGCTCAATATCCATAACCCTAGGGGATACAAAATGAAGAATCAGAAAGGCTTTACCCTCATCGAACTGATGATCGTGGTCGCGATCATCGCGATCCTGGCGGCTATCGCCATCAGCCAGTACCAGGACTACGTGATTCGTTCGCAGGTCTCGGAAGGCTCCTCGCTCGCCGACGGCACCAAGACCGCCGTTGCCGAGTTCTACAACAACCATGGCACCTGGCCGAGCAACAACGCTTCTGCCGGTCTCGCCACCGCCGTTTCGATCAAGGGCCAGTACGTCAGCCAGGTTTCCGCCACCAGCACCATCGTGGCTTCCTTCGGCGGCGCCAAGGCCAACGTCGCGATTCCGGCTTCGTCCACGCTGGTTTTCTCGCCGATCGCCAATGGCGGCAGCATCGAGTGGCATTGCAAGAGCGCTCAGCTCAAGCAGAAGTGGTGCGCCAGCAGCTGCGCTTGCCAGTAATCGGCAGCGTTTGTTGAATGGAAAAGGGCCGCCTTGTGCGGCCCTTTTTTTTGCCCCGGCGAACCCCGCCCGCTTGCTTCCGCAACGGTCTGGTAGGGTCACTTTGCCGATGCAGCGGCCTCTGGCAGGAATACCTGTCCGTGCTGTCCGAGGCGCCCCTCTTTCAACCCACGCCGGGGTGCTTCATGGCATGGTATTTGCTTCCAGAAACCAGGGAAGGCGCGTCGACCGCAGACAGGGGCTGTGGCTGTCGCGACACGATTCTCGAGCGATCCGGCAATCACGACCAGCACTATCAGGGGATCCACCATGCGCAGCGCCAAGGGCTTTACCCTCATCGAACTGATGATCGTGGTTGCCATCATCGCGATCCTGGCAGCCATCGCCATCAGCCAGTATCAGGATTACGTGATCCGCTCCCAGGTCTCGGAAAGTTCGGCGCTTACTGACGGCGTCAAATCGGCCTTCGTCGAGTTCCATACCTATGCCGGCTATTTCCCGCCCAGCAACGCCTCGGCCGGTCTTGCCTCGCCCAACTCCATCCACGGCCAGTACGTGAGTTCCGTCAACGTCGGCGTGGCCCAGGGCACCATCCAGGCGGCAATGGGCGGCGCGAAGGTCAACGCCGCGCTCGGCGCCGGCAAGATCATCATCTTCTCCGCCGTTTCCAGCGGCGGCAGTGTCGAATGGCATTGCAAGAGCACGACCATCAAACAAAAATGGTGCGCCAGCAGCTGTGCCTGCCTGTAGTCATCGCGCTAGTAGCTGATTCCAGGAAAGGGTCGCCATGTGCGACCCTTTCTTTTTCCCGCCGCGTCCAGGACGGACAACCGCCATGCCGCAGTCGCTCCGTCGCCATTGGCCAGTTGTTGGCCTGGTCGCCTTGCTGTGGCTGACCTGGATCGCCTACCACCCTGGCCTGTCGGGCGGCTTCCTGTTCGATGATTTCGTCAATCTCGACGCCCTCGGCAACAGCGGCCCTGTCGACAACTGGCGCACCTTCTGGCGCTACCTGACCTCTGGAACCGCCGATCCCTTCGGGCGTCCGATTTCGCTGCTCAGCTTCCTCATCGACGGCCATGATTGGCCAACCGCGCCCTGGCCATTCCTGCGCACCAATGTGTTGCTGCACTTGTGCAACGGCGTCCTGCTTTTTGCGTTGCTGCGGCGCCTGGGCCGCACTCTCGACGGCAATGATCGCAACGTGGATGCCGCCGCACTCCTCGCCGCCGGCTTGTGGCTGCTGCATCCGCTGTTCGTGTCGACGACGCTCTACATCGTGCAGCGCGAGGCCATGCTTCCTGCCACATTCACGCTGCTCGGCTTGCTGGCCTATGCCAGCGGACGCGCAAGGTATCTGCAAACCGGCGGTCGCAGCGGCCTGCTCCTGCTGACGGGCGGCATCGTCATCGGCGCGGGGTTGGCGATGCTGTGCAAGGCCAACGGTCTGCTGCTGCCGTTGCTCGCGTGGGCACTGGAAGCCACGGTGTACGCGAATGCCCCAAACAACCCTCTTGATGCCCGCGCCGAAACGAGACTGCGCTGGTGCAAGCGCATCGTCCTGATCCTGCCCAGCCTGATCGCAGTCGCCTACATCGCCCACTATCTGACGATGTTGGACACGATGCCGGAAAAACGCCACTGGACAATAGGCCAACGGCTGCTCACCGAGCCGCGCGTGCTGCTCGACTACCTCAAGCTGCTGTTCGTGCCGCGTTCGATTTCCACCGGTCTGTACAACGACGACTACGTCGCTTCGCTCGGCCTGCTGCGACCTTTCGCCACGCTACCGGCGTTGCTGCTCGTCATCGGTTTGATCGTCGCAGGATTTTCCCTGCGGCGACGCGCACCGGCCTTGTCGGCGGCGCTGCTGTTTTTCTTCGCCGGCCATGTGCTCGAGTCCACGGCGGTGCCGCTGGAGCTGTATTTCGAACACCGCAATTATCTACCGGCATTGCTGCTGTTCTGGCCGATCGCACGCGGCCTCTGCGCGCTGAAGGTTCCGCGCGCGCCGCGCCTGGCCATCGCCTTCGCACTGCTTGCGGTGTTTGCCATCACCACGCATCAACGTGCCGAACTGTGGGGACAGCCCGACATCCTCGCCAGGCTCTGGGTGAAACAGAATCCCGACTCATCGCGCGCACAGGCCACCGCCGCCATCGCCGATATCGCCGCCGGCAGACCGCAGCAAGCGCTGCAGCGATTGCAGCCCCTGCGCAAACGGCATCCGCATGACCTGCAGATCGCCTTCAATGCCGTCGACGCTGCCTGCGCTTCGGGCGGCCTGCGTGCAGGCGACATCCCCGCATTGACGGAGGCCGTGCGCCATGCCGACAGCGGCCTGCAACTGATCAGCCCCTGGAGCGGAAACGCCGTCGAAGCGATCGGCGCAGGCCAATGCCCCGGACTGATGTTGTCGGACATCGACAACCTGATCGACGCCGCGTTGCAGAACCCGGCACTCGACCAACGCACCCGCGACGAGGACATCGAACCGGTCCTCGCGCAGATCGCGATGCATCGGCAACAACCCGATCTGGCGCTGCTGCATTTCGACCGCGCGCTCGCCGCGTTCGTCCGTCCCGATGTCGCCGCCCGCCAGGCCTCCGCGTTGGCATCGGGCGGCTATTACCGGCAGGCCCTCGCGCACCTGGACAACTACGAACGCCTGAAACCGCAAACGCGCAGCCCCGCCCCAGGCATGCCGCAGCTGCACGCGAAAGTCCTGCAATGGCAGGATTACTGGCCGAACGAAATGGCGATACTGCGGGCGAAGCTGCACGCTGAAATCGATGCGCCGGAACGCACCTCCGATACGCAGCGCGCCAGGATCACGACATCGCCTGAGAGCGATTCCGCAGCCCCAGCGCCGCTGCCGCTATAGTCGCCGCAACGCACACTGCCAACATCCGAGCCTGACGAATACCACCATGCCCGCTCCTTTCATCGCCGGATCCAGCAGTGCCGTTGCTCACGCAGAAGCCCAGTCTTCCGGACGCTGGTCACGGACGACGGTCTTTTTCTGGCTGCTGCTTTTGCTGATCGTCGTCGTCGCGACGTACTGGATCGGTCGTGGCGGCGGCTTCGTGTTCGACGACTATCCCAATATCGTCGACAACAAGGCGCTGCACGTATCGCAGCTGATCTGGAGCGACTGGCTGGCGGCGATATTTTCCTCGCCGGCCAGCAGCCTGCAGCGTCCGCTGGCGATGCTCAGCTTCGCCATCAACCACTACTTCACCGGCCTCGATCCAGCGCCGATGAAACTGACCAACATCGCCATCCACCTGGTCAATGCATTGCTGGTGTTCGCGCTGGTCCGCCGGCTCATCCGGGCAGCGATGCCGTCGGCCGATGCCGGTCGCGTGCGCCGCGGCGAATGGGCCGCGCTGTTCACCGCCGCCTGCTGGGCATTGCATCCGATCAACCTGATGGCAGTGCTGTTCATCGTGCAACGCATGGAGAGCCTCTGCCACGTCTTCGTTTTTGCGGGGCTGCTGCTCTATGTGATCGGGCGGCAACGCCAGCTCGAGGGTCAGGCGGGCTGGTGGTGGATTCTCGGCGGCCTGGTCCCTTGCACGGCACTGGGATTGCTGGCGAAAGAATCAGCGGTGTTGCTGCCGCTGTACGCGCTGATCCTGGAATGCTGTCTGTTCCATTTCCGTGGGCGCGGCGGGCGGCGTGATCACCGCCTGTTCGCAGTATTCGCCGTAGTGCTGGTGCTGCCAGGTTTGCTGGGGCTGGCCTGGCTGCTGCCGGGGACACTGCGCTCGAACATCATCGTCGGCCGCGACTTCACCCTGATCGAGCGCCTGCTGACCGAGCCGCGCGTGGTGCTCGATTACCTGCATTGGATCCTGTTTCCGCGCCTGGGCGAATTCGGCCTGTATCACGACGATTACCTGCTCTCGCGCGGCCTGCTGGATCCCGCGATGACGATCGTCGGATTGCTGGCGATGCCGCTGCTGCTCGTCATCGCCTGGGTTTGTCGCCGGCAACGGCCGCTGGTCAGCCTAGGCCTGCTGTGGTTTCTTGCTGCGCAGTCGCTGACGGCCACCATCATTCCGCTGGAACTGGTGTTCGAACATCGCAATTATTTCGCCTCGCTCGGCGTGTGCCTGATGGTCACGGATGTGCTCTTGCTTGCGCCCGATGCGCAAACGCCGCGGCGGGCGGGCGCGTTGTTCGCGGTCGTGTTCCTTGGCCTGTGCGCACTGACCACGCATCTGCGCGCGGACGAATGGAGTGATCCGCTGCGCTTCGCCAGCACCGAGGCGGCCAGGCATCCGCAATCGCCGCGCGCGACCTACGACTTCGCCCGCACCCTGATCATCATCAGCGGCTACCAGACCGACTCGCCACTGATTCCGAAGATCGATGCCGCGCTCGCCCAAGCCATGCACGCCAGGAATGCGAACACCTTGCCCGACCAGGCGGCGCTCATCTTCGACAACCGGATCGGCAGACCCAGCGCCGCCGCGATCTGGCAGGACATGCAGAAGAAACTGCGCACGCGTGCCGTCGGCCCGCAGGAAACTGGTTCGCTGGCGGCATTGGTCGATTGCAGCGTGACCGGGCGTTGCCAATTCCCGCCCGACCAGATGCGCGACACCTTCGATGCCGCGCTGGAACAAGGCGACAATCCGGAAGTGTTGAGCATCTTCGGCAACTATGCCTTGAACATTCTTGGCGACAGCGATCTGGCCCTGCGTCTGTGGCGCGAGGCGGCCAGGCTTGAACCCAACGGCTCGGAGCGCCACATCAGCCTGGCGAAACTCTACATCGCTCTCGGTCGGCTGCCGGAGGCCAGAGAACAGATCGCGCAGTTGCGCGTGATCGGGCGACTGGGCCAGTACAACAGCGACGCCGACGTGCTGGAAGCGCGACTGCAGGCGAGCCTGCATCGTCGCGACGCCCCGACCGGCATTCCCACCGATGGCAGCAGCAAGTGAGTCCGGCGGCATGAGGATTCCGGAAGGTTATGCCTGCGCCGCGCAGCGAGAGAAAAACGCGCGACGGGGCGATGAAACCCGACGCAAATTTTGTAAGCTCGCCTTGCAGGCCGCCATATCAACGACCTTGCAATGCGAAATTTCCACGAGAACCCGAGCACCGCAATGCGCGTATTGATGCTGAGCACCTCGTATCCACGCGATCTTTCCGACTGGCGCGGGTTGTTCATCCGGCATCTGGTCGATGCGCTGGCGCGTGCACGCGGTGTCGAACTCTGCCTGTGGGCGCCACCAGGCGAGCTGCCTGCGAATGCCGAAGCGATCACGCTGCCGAAAGAAAAACAGTGGCTGGCCGAGCTGATGGCTGCGGGTGGCATTTCCCATCGCATGCGCCAGGGCGGAATCGGCGCCTTGCTGGCGCCGGTGAAACTGCTGCGCCTCATTGCCAAGGCGCTGCGTCGGCACACCGCGGTCGACATCTATCACGTCAACTGGCTGCAATGCGCGCTGCCCCTGCCCGGCAACGGCAAGCCAGCGCTGATCACGGTGCTTGGCAACGACATGAAATTGTTGCGTCTGCCGATGGTGAAAACCCTGCTGCGCCGGGTGATGCGCCGTCGCCGCGTCGCCATCTGTCCGAACGCGGACTGGATGCAACAACCGCTGACGGAAATTTTCGGCGACCTCGCTGAAATCAGGACCGTCGCGTTCGGCATCGATCCAACCTGGTATGCGATCAAGCGCGAACTTGCCGGCGATCGGCCACAGCGCTGGCTGGTAGTCACGCGCCTGACCCGCGACAAACTCGGCCCACTGTTCGAATGGTCGGAACCCTTGTTCCGCGAGCAGTCGCGCGAGCTGCACCTGTTCGGTCCGATGCAGGAAAACATCGAGCTTCCCGACTGGGTGCATTTCCACGGGCCAGCGTCGCCCGAACAATTGGCAAAGGAGTGGTTTCCGTACGCGCACGGTTTGATCACGCTGAGCCGGCATGCCGAAGGCCGGCCTCAGGTTATGCTCGAAGCCATGGCCGCCGGATTGCCCATCATTGCTTCGCGCATGCCCGCGCATGCCAACCTCGTCAGCGACGGCGGCACCGGCTTTCTTTGCGACGCTGTCGAGGACTACCACGCGGCCGTCGTCGCGTTGCAGGACGAATCGGGCAATCGTCGTTGCGGCGAAGCGGCGCGGGTCTGGGCCGCGCGCGAAATCGGCACCTGGGACGATTGCGCGCAGCGCTACATCGGTCTGTATTCCCGCTTGCTGGATACCGGTCATGGCTGACAGCATCCTGGTGCTCGGCGGCAACGGTTTCATCGGTCATGCGCTGAGCCAGGCGCTGGCGCAACGCGGCACGCCGGTGATCGCGGTCGGCCGTCACTCGCCGGCGAGCGCGCACGCCGGCATCGAAACCATAGTTGCCGCGCCGAACACGTCGGAAGAATTCCTGCCGCTGCTGGCGCGCTCGCGCGCTGTGGTGCACGCGGCGTCGACGTCCACTCCCGGCAGCAGCGCGGGAAATCCGCTGGCGGAAGTCGGCGGCAATCTGCAAACCAGTCTCGCGCTGCTGCAGGCGCTGCAGAGTTTCCCGGATCGGCCACTGCTGTATTTTTCCTCGGGCGGCACGCTGTACGGCGACGTCCAGGCAAAGGCCGCCAACGAAAGCGACAGCATCCGTCCGCGTTCCTACCACGGCGCCGGCAAGGCCGCCGTCGAGCATTTCATCGATGCCTGGTGCAGCCAGTTCGCCGGCGCCGCGACGGTTCTCCGCCCGTCCAACATCTATGGCCCCGGACAACACGAACGCCAGGGCTTCGCCATCATTCCCACCGCGTTCGGCAAGATGCTGCGCGATGAAGCGCTCACGGTCTGGGGCGATGGCAGCGCAGAACGCGACTATCTGTATATCGACGACCTCGTCGCGCTGTGCCTGACGATCCTCGACCGCGACATGCCGACCGGCATGCGCGTGTTGAACGCCGCCAGTGGCGTCGGCATCAGTCTCAACACGCTGTTCGAAAAGATGGAGGCGGTGTCCGGGCAGCGCTTGCAGCGCAGCCACGACGCCAGCCGCAAGGTCGACGTGGCCCGCGCGGTGATCGATGCCGGCCAGGCACGACTGGCCTATGGCTGGTCGCCGACAACCGATCTGGACGAAGGCCTGCGGCAGACATGGCGATGGTTGCGCAGTATTCCTCGCTGAGCCGGCCGACGCGGCCGCTGTGTTCGGTCTGCATCGCCAACTACAACGGCGTCGCGCTGCTGGCCGATTGCCTGGATTCGGTATTGGCGCAGAGCGGTGATCTGGAGTTCGAGATCATCGTCCACGACGACGCTTCCACCGATGGCTCGGTGGCGTGGCTGCGCGAGCGCTATCCGCAGATCGAGCTGCTTGCGAGCAAGGAGAACGTCGGCTTCTGCGTAAGCAACAACCGCATGGTGGAATACGCGCGCGGCGAATTCGTTCTGCTGCTCAACAACGACGCCGCGCTGTTCCCCGATGCCCTCGCCACACTGCGACGCTGCGCGGACCAGCAAACTCCGAAAGGAATACTCACGCTGCCGCAATACAACTGGCAGACCGGGGAACTGGTCGATCGCGGCTGCCTGCTCGATCCTTTCTGCAACCCCGTGCCCAATCTCGATGCGGCGCGCGTAGACGTGGCGATGGTGCCCGGCGCCGGTTTGTGGATTCCGCGGGCGGCATGGAACGAGCTCGGCGGATTTCCCGAGTGGATCGAATCCATCGGCGAAGATCTGTTCCTGTGCTGCCAGGCCAGGCTGCGCGGGTTGCCTGTGCAGACGACGCGGGAAAGCGGCTACCGGCATTGGCAGGGGAAAAGTTTCGGCGGCAACAAGCTGCAGGACGGGCAATTGCAAAGCACCTTCCGCCGGCGCCGCCTCAGCGAACGCAACAAGACCGCCGTGCTGTTCGTGACAACACCCGGGCCGCTGATGTGGCCGCTGCTCGCGCTGCACCTGACCGCGATGGCGATGGAGGGCTTGCTGGTGTCGATGATCAACAGCGATGTCCGCATCTGGAAGGAGATCTACTGGCCGGCGATCACTTTGCCACTGCGCGAGTTTGGCATTCTTCGCACGCGTCGAGGCCAGCTGCAATCGACGCGGCGCGGCGGATTGCGCATCTATCTGCAGCCCGTGGTTTTCCTGCCGCAGAAAATCCTGCTGTTGCTCCGCCACGGCATGCCGAAAATTCGCTGAGCGCGCACTCAGCGGGCGCGCGGTTTCAGTCCGGCAGGAAGATGGGCGAAAAACTGCGCCCGCACGATCGGCGCGGCGAACGTTGCCGCCGCCGCGATCGCAGCGAAACAGAACGCAGTCTTGACCAGCATCGCGACCCGCCCGTGCTGTTCGGGAATCACCGCGCCCAACAACAAGGCGACGGCCGCCGCCGCGACCAGCGGCAACCCGACGTCGCGTGCATACCACCGCCATTTTTCCCCGACCAGCAGCCGCCGATGCATCAACGGGATGACCACGAAAACGTACGTGGCATTGAGTCCGACCCAGATCCAGGCCGCACCGATCGCACCATGCCTGGGCACGACCCAGAACAGCGCCGGCACCACCAGCGCGATCGCCACGAGATTGACGCGGATGTTCAGCGCGGTCCAGCCTGAGGAAAGCTGCAGGAAATACGGCACTGTCATCAAGCCGTTCAACAGGCTGCCCAAGGCAATCACCACCACCAATGGATAGGTGCGTGCAGACAGGTCGATGTCGCCGGTCCATGCGCGCAGAATTTCCTGCCCCGACAACAGCAGCAGCACCGTCGCCGACCCAAGCAACACGGTGATCAACTGACAGGCCGTGTGATAAGCCAGCGCCAGACCGGCCTGGTTGTCCTGCTTGAGCAATTGCGCAAAACGCGGAAAGAACGCCTGCGTCACTGGCGCGACCAGCGCGATCGGCAACTGCGCGACGACGACGGCGAAAGCGTAATAACCGAATGCCTCCAGGGTAAGCAGGCGCGACAGCAGCACCTTGTCGATCTGGGTCAGCAACAACGACAGGAAGGTGATGGCCATGGTGCCAGCGGCAAAACGCCACACAGAACGCAGCGCCGGCAGCGAGAAACCGGCGCGGGCGAGCGCCGGCGGCAGCGCGCGATACGCCGTGGCGGCCAGCGCCGATACCGAGAGCACGGACACCAGGCACTGCCAAAGGAAATACGCCTGGATGGTCGGCGCGACGAAAGCCAGCACGATCACTGCGCCGAAGCCGCGAAACGTCGCCACGACGCTGGTCACCGCACTCAGCGCCACCTGCCGCTGCATACCGACGATGCTGCTGCGGTAGATGTTTTCGATCAGACGCAGACCGACCACCACGCCCATGATCGCGAAGGCCTGCGCCAGCACATCCGGAGCCACGCCTTTGCTCGACAACCAGGTCGACGCCAGCCAGCGCGACGACGCCCAGACCGCCAGCGCGACCGCTGTCGCGAGGCAGAAGAAAATCACTTCGACACTGCGCAGAAGGTCACGGGCCTGTTGCCCCTTCCTGCGATCATCGCCCAGGCCGGCCAGCTCCCGGCTCATTGCCGGCGTCATGCCCAGGTCGAGCAGCGACAGCCACGCCTGCAGCATCGTGTAGATGCCGATCAGGCCATAAGCCTCGATCCCGAGATAGCGGATGTAGAAGGGCACGAACGCGAACGTCATCAGCGCCGTCCAGCCGGCGCCGAAGTAATTGGCGATGACGTTTTTCTTCAGCGACATCCGCGCCGCTCTGCGTCGACCGGGATCGGCCGGATCAGGTCACGGGCACGCAGGCGCGACAGCTTTCCCTTGCGGCCAGCATCGTCGCGACAACGAATTCTCACTTGATCCTGCGCAGGAACGCATTCGGCCAATAGGTGACGCGTTCGGAAATCGCGCCTTCATTGAACGGGAATGCCGGCTCCTCGAGCACGAAGTCATCGCGCTCAGCGAGGAAGTTCGCGACCGCCGATTGCGGATTGTCGCTGATCCATTCCGGACTCGTCCGCTGCGCGCCGACCACTTCCTGCATGATCCCGTCGCAGGCGACGAGATAGGAACCGACGGCGACGAAACCTGCATAGGCGCGCAATTCCGCCAGCACGTGCGCCCGCGTGTGATTGGAGTCGAGGATCACCATCGCGCGCTCGCCCGCCGCGATCTGTTTGCCGACCGCCGCGACGACGCCGGCATCGACCGAGGAGCCTTCGATCATGCTGATCCGGTCGAACATTTCGTGCGCCTCGATCGCCTGACGATTATGCGGACGGATCTCGATATCCACGCCGATGACACGACCGTGGTTCATCGCCTTGAACAGGCTGGCGTAGAAAATCAGGCTGCCGCCGTGGGCGATGCCGGTTTCGATCACGACATCGGGCCGCTGCGCATAGATGACTTCCTGGATGCGCATCATGTCTTCGGGCAACTGGATGATCGGGCGGCCCATCCAGCTGAAACTGTAGACGTACTTCGCGTCCCAGCCGCTACGCAGCCATGCCTTCGATATCAGCTTGAACGCTTCCGGCGAACCGATCGCAAGCGTCGTACTGCCGTCCGGCCCATCGACTTCCACGAGGCCGTTTTCCATATCAATTTTCAGCATGACGTTGCTTCCTGTAATCATCAATCAATGGCGGGATCAGCGGCAGCACGGGCGTCGGTCGATAGCCGAACTCTTCACGCAGCCGGTCGATGTCGATCGGCGCCGCGACGGTGCAGGGCGCATTCTCGCGCACCGACAAGCGGGCGCCGGTCACCGTCTGGATCTGTTCGAGCAATTGCCGGTGCGTCAGGTTTGTGCCCGAACACAAGTTGTAGCAGTGGTGCCGGCCGGACAAGGCAATTTTCGGCACCTGCTCGACGACATCGCCGATCCACACATAATCCTTGGCCGAATCGAGCGCGCTTTGCAACGCGATCGCGCCATCGTCGCAGGCGGCGCGGATCAACTCGAACAGGAATTTCCCCGAACGGAAATCGGCGCCGACCACATTGCTCAATCGGACGACACGAACATTGGCACGACCACTGGCGTGGCAGAGCGCCTCCGCAGTGAGCTTTGTGAAATCGTACAAATCTTCCGGATCTTCGGGACTGAGGAAAATCCGCGCATCTTCGCGTGTGTGTTCGGCATGGCGATAGATGCGCGCCGACGACAGATACAGCAAGGAATCGAACGCCGCCCGCTCCAGCAGTTCGGCCACGAGAGCGGTGTTCGCGCGCAAAGCATCGAACGGACGCGTGCGGAAGTCGGCGGTAATTCCCGCGGCGCAAATCACATGTCCCAACGGCTCGTGCAGCAATGACGCCGCCCCGCGTACCGGCGCATTCACCTCGTGACCGAGCTTGCGCAGCGTAGCGACCAAGGCGCCGCCTATGAACCCGGATGCGCCGACGACAGTGAACTTCATTTGCGCTCACCGAGCCTGGCGAGCGGATTTCCGCCGTACACGCCATACGCTTCCAGCGCGCCGCGGACAATGCTGCCGGCTGCGACGACGCAACCGTCGCCGATCTGCGCACCATCGAGGATCACGCAATTGGCGCCGATCCAGACGTCATCGCCGATGACGATGCCGCCTTTGCCTGCACGAAAGCCCTGCTTCGCTATCGGCACGTCCCTGCGCGCGTACTCGTGGTTCACCGGCGCGAAAGTGCAGTTCGCCGCGACCAGAACGCCGCGCCCCATGCGGATGCCGTTGCCGGAATACAGCACGCATCCGGAATTGATCACCGAGTCCGGCCCGATGAACACATCGCCGACGCCGCCGACCGGCTTGATCTTGACGAAGGCGTCGATCACCACGCCTTCGGAAATATCGATGCGCGTGCCACGCACCGAATCCTCGATATCGGCGAGTGGCGAAACTTTGGCGCTGGCGTGGATGGCGATCATGCGTCCGATATCTCCAGCGCAGGAACGGCGGTGACGAAGCGACCACCCCAATCACGAATGTAGGCAAGTTGCGCGACGACTTCCTGCCGGAGGTTCCAGGGCAGGATGACGACATAATCGGGTCGGCGTTCGCGCAAGTGCGCCTCGGGGAAAATCGGAATGCGACTGCCGGGCAGGTATCGCCCCTGCTTGGCGGGATTGCGATCGACGACGAACTCGATCAGGTCAGGGCGCAGGCCGGCGAAATTCATCAAGGTATTGCCTTTCGCCGCCGCGCCGTAGGCAGCGACGGACTTGCCGCGTTTTTTTGCGTCGAGAAGAAATGCCAGAAACGCGTCCTTCACGCCTTCAGCCGCCTGCTGGAACCGCGCATAGAAATCGTCGGCCAGCATTCCGGAATGCTGCTCGCGCTGCAGGAGTTCGTCGACGCGCCCGTTGCGCTGTCGCTTGCCAGTGTCCGATCGCTGTGCGAACACCCGCAGGCTGCCGCCGTGCGTGGGATGTTCCTCGACGTCGAATACCGCCAGGCCATTCGCGGAAAAAATCCGCGTCACCGCCGACAGCGACAGATAGGAATAATGTTCGTGATAGATCGTGTCGAACTGGTTGCCGGCGACGAGTCTGAGCAGATGCGGAAACTCGAAGGTCGCCTGGCCGTCTTCCTTGAGCAGCAGCGCGAAGCCGGCGACGAAGTCGTTGATGTCCGGCACATGCGCAAGGACGTTGTTGGCGACGGTCAGATCGGCCTGCAGGCCCTTGGCGACCAGTTCGTTCGCGAGTCGCGCGCCGAAAAAATCTTCCACGATGGTGATGCCGCGGGTTCGTGCCGCCGCTGCCGTGCTCGCGGTGGGTTCGATACCCGTGCAGGGAATGCCGCGCTGCTGGAAATACTGCAGCAGGTAGCCATCATTGGCCGCGACCTCGACGACGTGACTGCCGGCGCCGAGTCCGGCACTGGCGATGATATCGGCGACGTAGCGCTCGCTATGCGCGAGCCAGCTGCTGGAGAACGCGCTGAAATACGCGTACTCGGCGTCGAACAATTCCTCCGCCCGCGCGAAATCCTCGGTCTGCACCAACCAGCAGTGCTGACAAACCAGCACGCGCAGCGGAAACCATTTTTCCGGCTGCTTCAGCGCCGCCTCGGTGAGATAGGCGTTGGATGGCGGCGCACTGCCGAGATCGAGCATCGATAGCGCGAGTTGCGCGGCGCAGTGACGGCACTTCATGGCGCAAGCCCTTCGAAACCATCGGTGATCGCTGCGTGCGCGGCATCTCGCGGCGACATTTCTCCGATCGGCAGCGGCCAACGTATGGCCAGCGTCGGATCCTGCGGATTCAATCCGGACTCGGCGGCCGGCTCGTAGGCGGTGGTGTGCAGATAAAGCATTTCGCAGTCGTCGGTGAGTGCCTGGAAGCCGTGGGCGAAGCCTTCGGGAATCAGCAGGCTGGCGTGGTTGTCGGCACTGATTATTTCGCCATGCCAGTGCAGAAAAGTGCTGGAGCCGCGGCGCAAGTCGACGGCGACATCGAAAGCCGCGCCGCGCAGGCAACTGACGATTTTCGTTTCGGCATGCGGCGGGCGCTGGTAATGCATGCCGCGCACGGCGCCGGCGTGCCGCGTGAGGCTGCGATTGATTTGCGCGATGCCGCGACCGGAAAGAAATGCCGCCATTTCCTGCGTGCAATACAGACGCTCGAAAAAGCCGCGCTCGTCGCTCACGGGTCTGCGCTGGATCCGTTGCAGTCCAGGCAGTGGCGTCGCGAGGATGTCGAAGCGTGGACTCATGCCGACGCAGCCATGTAGGCGCGGATCTGACCGCGGCTTACGGCGGCCATATCGTCACCGCGATTCATCGCGCGTTGCCAGGCAACCGTTTGCTCGACGGCCTGCGCCAGCGACCAGCGCGGTCGCCAGGAAAGCATGTCCCGTGCGGCGGAGCTGTCGAGGCGCAGCAATCCGGCTTCGTGCGGATGCCCGGAACGCGTTTCGGCTTCGACGCGGGCGCCGTCGCCCCAAGCTCGCGCCAGGATCTGCGCAACCTCGACGACTGTGGCTTCGGACTTTTCATCCGGACCGAAATTCCATGCGCGGGCGAAGCGCTCGCCTTCCGGCGAAAGCAGCCGCTGCGCCAGTTGCAGATAGCCGGCGAGCGGCTCCAGCACATGCTGCCAGGGACGCACGGCGTCGGGGTAGCGCAGGCGCAGCGGTGCGCCGGTAGCGAAAGCGCGCAGGCCATCGGGCACCAGGCGATCGTTGGCCCAGTCGCCGCCACCGATCACGTTACCGGCGCGCGCGGTTGCGACCTGCGCAGGATGACGATGCGGCCCCGTGAAAAAACTGGCGCGATAACTCGCGGCGATGATTTCCGCTGCCGCCTTGCTGGCGCTGTAGGGGTCGTGGCCGCCGAGGTGATCGGCTTCGCGATAGCCCTGGTTCCATTCTCGATTCAGATACACCTTGTCGGTGGTGATCAGCACCACCGCACGCACCGTGTCGATGCCGCGCACGGCTTCGAGCAGATTTGCCGTGCCCATGGCATTGGTGGCGAACGTGCCGAGCGCGTCGCGATAGCTTTCGCGCACCAGCGATTGTGCCGCGAGATGGAACACCACCCGCGGCTGCGCCTGCTGCAGGGCGGAACGGAGCGAAGCGCCATCGCCGAGGTCGGCGCGGACATCGGAAGCCAAGGCTGTAGCCACCTGCGCGGCGTCGAAGAATG
The DNA here is from genome assembly GCF_035312645.1 of Arenimonas sp. Classification (GTDB taxonomy): domain Bacteria; phylum Pseudomonadota; class Gammaproteobacteria; order Xanthomonadales; family Xanthomonadaceae; genus Arenimonas. The sequence continues at coordinate 26,129 of NZ_DATGBO010000046.1, read as the reverse complement.
CCGGCGTGGTCGGCGGATCCAGCGCATAACCATGCACACGCGCGCCAAGTTGTTGCAGCCACAGCGACAGCCACCCGCCCTTGAAGCCGGTATGGCCGGTCAGGAAAACCGACTGGTCCTGCCAATGCTCCGGCGCGATGTTCACCAGACTTTCCATGGCGCCTTGCCCGAGCTCCACAGGTCCTCGAGCAGCGTCTTTTCGCGCAGCGTGTCCATCGGCTGCCAGAAGCCGGGATGTTCGAATGCCTGCAGTTGTCCGGTACGCGCAAGCGTTGCCAGGGGTGCGCCCTCCCAACTGGTCGCATCGCCTTCGATCAAATCAAGGCATTTCGGCGAGAGCACGAAAAAGCCGCCGTTGATCAGGCCGCCGTCGCCGCGCGGTTTCTCGGTAAATCCGGTGACCGCCGTGCCGGCGAGCGTCAACGCGCCGTAACGGCCCGGCGGCTGCACGGCGGTGACCGTCGCGTTTTTTCCGTGCTCGCGGTGGAAGGCGATCTGCCGCGTGATGTCGACATCGGCGACGCCATCGCCATACGTGAAGCAGAAGGCCTCATCATCCTGCACATAGCGCGCGACCCGGCGCAGACGGCCGCCGGTCATGGTTTCTTCGCCGGTATCGACCAGAGTGACTTTCCAGGGCTCGGCGTGGCGTTCGTGCACCTGCATCTGGTTGCTCGCCATGTCGAAGGTGACATCGGACATGTGCAGGAAATAGTTGGCGAAGTATTCCTTGATGATGTAGCCCTTGTAGCCGCAGCAGATGACGAACTCGTTCACGCCATGGGCCGAATACATCTTGAGGATGTGCCAGAGGATCGGCTTGCCGCCGATCTCGATCATTGGCTTGGGCTTGAGGTGGGTTTCCTCGGAAATCCGGGTGCCCAGGCCGCCGGCAAGAATCACAGCTTTCAACGCACCTCTCCTTGAACTTGCCCAACCTCAGGAATGCCTCAGCCCCGCTTTTCCACGCCGCGCAACCCAGGACAGGCTGAGCCGGCGGAACAGCAAAAGAGCTTTGTGGAACAGCCGGATCACCCGCAGCTGATGCAGGATCCACAGCACGGCGATCGTCGATGGCCAGAAGCTGCGGCGCATTTCGCTGGCCTCCCGGACATGCCGGAAACCGGAGCGATCCGCGGCCATCAAAACCGTGAGGAAGCGCTTCAACCACAGCATCGGCAACCCGCGCATGACTATGCCATTTTTCTGGCAGAACGCCCTATAGTGCTGCGCCTCCCGGATCGCGGTATCGACGAGCAGCGCCGGGTCGGCCTTGAGCAGGGTCGAGGCGTTTTCGCCATCGCTGTTCCAGGAACCCGTGGTCACCTTGCTGATGTAGGCGTCGTATTTGCAGAACAGGCAGGTGAGCAGCATGCCGTCGCCGACGTTGCCCAGATCTTCGTGGAAGACGAAGTCACCGGCGGTTTCCGCGCGCAGCAGGCAGTTGGTGATCAGCGGGTAGTGCCCGCTCAGGCATTTGAAGACCGTGGTGTTCGCCGGGTAGAAGCCTTCCTGCCAGGCATCGAGCTGGCTCTTGACGACTTCGCCGTGCAACAGGGTCGGCGCATTGCAGGCGACGAAACGGATGCGCGGGTCTTTGCCGAAACAGGCCAGTGCCGTTTCGAGGAAGCAGGGCTCGTACTCGTCATCGTCGGTAAGCACGCAAAAGAAATCTGCCGTGACCAGGCTGCGGATCGCATTGAAGTTGGCGATCATCCCGATGTTGCGCTCGCGGCGCACGTAGGTGATGCGCGGGTCGGCGGCCATCAATGCGGCCACGACGGCGGGCGTGTCGTCTTCGGAGTGGTTGTCGAGAATGACCACCTCCGCGTCCCCGGCCGTCTGGGCGAGCACGCTTTCCACGGCCCGCGCGAGTTTCGCCGAGCGGTTGAAGGTGGGGATGAAAACCTGGACGCTCATCTGCTGCGCGCGATCTTCCACGGGGCCGGTTATTGCTCGCGGCCTTTCACATAGGTCAACGAAGTGATCTGCTCGGAGACCAGGCCGATCAGGAAAACGATGACCGATGCGCTCAACAGCAGCGCGCTCATGTTGGTGAAGCGACCTTCGGTGATGAAGGTATAGGCGTAGTTGCCCAGGCCGAGCAGGGCGAACACGATCGCCGCCGGCGCGAACAGCTTCAGCGGCGAATACAAGGTGGCGATCTTGAAGATGATCAGCAGGAAGCGCACACCGTCGCGCAGCGGCTTGATGTGGCTTTTGCCCAGCCGCTTGGCCACCGGGATCGGGTGATAGGCGACGGCGTAGGCGCTGCGGAAGAACGCCATGGTGATGGTGGTCGGGTAGGAAAAGCCGTTCGGCAGCAGGTGCAGGAATTCCTTGAACTTGTCGGCGCGGACCACCCGGAAACCCGAGGTCAGGTCGGCGACCTGGAACCCCGTCATCAGGCTGGCGACCCGGTTGTAGAGGCCGTTCGCGAGCCCCCGGCCGACGCTGGCCTGACCGTCCCAGCCGCGAGCGCCGACGACCATGTCGTAGCCTTCATCGAGACGGGCGATCAGTGGCGGGATCAACGCGGCGTCGTGCTGGCCGTCGGCGTCCATGAACATCAGTACCTCGCCGGTCGCCGCGCGGGCGCCGCGTTTGATCGCCGCGCCATTGCCCATCGAGTAGGGCGAGCTGAGCACGGTGGCGCCGAACTCGCGGGCGACCGCGGCGGTGTCGTCGCTGGAGCCATCATCGACCACGATAACTTCGGCGTCCGGAAGGACGGCGCGCACCCCGGGCAATGTCCGGCGCAGGCCTTCAGCCTCGTTTTTCGCTGGCAGAATCAAGCTTATCCGCATTTATCCGGTCCCCGTGCAGGGCCACAGGGTATCCTGAAGGCCGGTCGGGAGCCACGCCGGACCGGGCCCGCGGCCAGGTGCTACGCCAGATTAGAAAATTGCGGTAAAGTCCGGGAGCTACTGGGGAAAGTCCGCCATGAATGTTGCCACCGCAAACCTTGCAGGCATCACCGGCATCACCCGCCGGCTCGTGCTGGACGGGGCGCTGAGCGAAGCCGACGCCCGCAAGGCGCTGGACGAAGCAAGCAAGGTCAAGAAACAGGCCCAGGCCTATCTGCTTGAGCAGCGCCTGGTCAATTCGGCGCAGATCGCCGCCGCCAATTCCGTCGAATTCGGCATGCCGCTGTTCGACCCGACTGCGATGGACATGCGCTTCTCCGCCGCCAAGTCGATCAGCGAGGAGCTGATCCAGAAGCACCTGGCGCTGCCGCTGTTCAAGCGCGGCAATCGTCTTTACGTAGCAATCTCCGACCCGACCAACACGCGGGCACTGGACGAAATCAAGTTTGCCGCCAACCTGTCGGTCGAGCCCATCCTTGTTGACGACGAGCGCCTGCGCAAAGCGGTCGAGCTGGCCTTGTCCAACAGCGACACCATGGACACCGGCATGGGCGACGACGAGGGGTTGGAAAACCTCGAGTCGACCGGCGGCGAGGATGACGCCAACGATTCGGCGATGGACACCAAGGGCGGCGACGACACGCCGGTGGTGAAATTCGTCAACAAGGTGTTGCTCGACGCGATCAAGCGCGGCGCCTCGGACATCCACTTCGAACCCTACGAAAACGACTTCCGCGTCCGTCTGCGCATGGACGGCATTCTGCGCGCCGTGGCCAAGGCCCCGGTCAAGTTGCATCCGCGCATTTCCGCCCGCCTCAAGGTCATGGCCCAGCTCGACATCGCCGAGCGCCGCGTGCCGCAGGACGGACGCATCAAGCTCAACATTTCCAAAACCAAGCAGATGGACTTCCGCGTCAGCACCTGCCCGACGCTGTTCGGCGAGAAGATCGTGCTGCGACTGCTGGATGGCTCCGCGGCAAAGCTGGGCATCGACAAGCTCGGTTACGAGGAAGACCAGAAGCAGTTGTATCTGGACGCGCTGGCCAAGCCTTACGGCATGATCCTGGTGACCGGCCCGACTGGCTCGGGCAAGACGGTGTCGCTGTACACCGGCCTCAATATCCTCAACACCGACGAGCGCAACATCTCCACCGCCGAAGACCCGGTCGAAATCCGCGTCCCGGGCATCAACCAGGTGCAGATGAGCCAGAAGAAGGGCATGACCTTCGCCGTCGCGCTGCGCTCGTTCCTGCGTCAGGATCCGGACGTGATCATGGTCGGCGAGATCCGCGACCTGGAAACCGCCGAGATCGCGATCAAGGCCGCGCAGACCGGCCACATGGTGCTCTCGACCCTGCACACCAACGATGCCCCGCAGACGATTTCGCGCCTGATGAACATGGGCATCGCGCCCTACAACATCACCAGTTCGGTCACCATCGTGATCGCCCAGCGCCTGGCACGCCGACTGCACGATGCCTGCAAGCGCGAAGTACAGCTGCCCGATGCGGCGTTGCGCGCCGAGGGTTACACCGAGGCGGAAGTGAAGGCCGGCATCAAGATCTACGAGGCCGTCGGCTGCGCTGACTGCAACGAAGGCTACAAGGGCCGCATGGGCATCTACCAGGTCATGCCGATGTCCGAAGAAATCCAGAGGATCATCCTCGAAGGCGGCAACGCCATGCAGATTGCCGACGCATCCCTGCGCTCGGGCATTCGCGACCTTCGCCTCTCCGCCCTGCTCAAGGCCAAGAACGGTCTGACGAGCCTGGCCGAAATCAACCGCGTCACCAAGGACTAAGCCATGGCAACGACCAAAGCCACCGCGACCAAAGCCCCCGCGACCGCCGCCCGAGCCAATCCTTTCGAGGTGTTCGTGTGGGAAGGCACCGACAAGCGCGGCACCAAGATGAAGGGCGAGTCGCAGTCCAAGAGCGCGAACTTCCTGCGCGCTGAGCTGCGCAAGCAAGGCATCAATCCGACCATCGTCAAGCCCAAGCCCAAGCCGCTGTTCGGCCAAGCCGGTCAGCGCATCAGCTCGCTCGACATCGCCGTGTTCAGCCGTCAGATCGCCACGATGCTGGCCTCCGGCGTGCCGATGGTGCAGAGCTTCGAGATCCTTTCCGGCGGCCAGAAAAATCCGCGCATGAAGGACATGCTCGAAGGCGTCCGCGACAGTCTTTCCGGCGGCTCCAGCCTGTACGAATCGCTGGGCAAGTATCCGGTGCAGTTCGACGAGCTGTACCGCAACCTGGTGCGCGCCGGTGAAGGCGCCGGTGTGCTCGACACGGTTCTCGACACGCTGGCGACCTACAAGGAACGCATCGAGGCCCTGAAAGGCAAGATCAAGAAAGCGCTGTTCTACCCGATCGGCGTGCTCGCCATCGCCCTGCTGGTGTCGTCGATCCTGCTGATCTTCGTGATCCCGCAGTTCGAGGAAGTGTTCAAGAACTTCGGCGCCGAACTGCCGGCTTTCACCATGATGTACGTGCATGCCTCGCGCTTCATGGTGTCCTACTGGTGGCTGGTGCTGCTGGTGGTGATCGGCAGCATCGTCGGCTTCATGACCATCTTCAAACGCTCGGTCAAGGTCCAGCATTTCGTTGACCGGTTCATGCTGAAAGTGCCGGTCATCGGCCAGATCCTGCACCAGTCGGCGATCGCCCGTTTCTCCCGCACCCTCGCGCTGACCTTCAAGGCCGGTGTGCCGCTGGTGGAAGCCCTCGACATCACCGCCGGCGCCACCGGCAGCGTGATCTACAACGAAGCGGTCAAGCGCATCTCCCAGGACGTCGCGGTCGGTTACCAGCTGAACATGGCGATGAAGCAGGTCAACATCTTCCCGCACATGGTCACGCAGATGACCGCGATCGGCGAAGAATCCGGCGCCCTCGACACGATGCTGTTCAAGGTCGCGGATTTCTACGAACAGGAAGTCAACAACGCCGTCGACGCCCTGGCCAGCCTGCTCGAGCCTTTCATCATGGTGATCATCGGCATCATGGTCGGCAGCATGGTGATCGCGATGTACCTGCCCATCTTCAAACTCGCTGCGACCATCTGATCGCGAATGTTTGAATTCCTGGCGGAAAATCCCGCGGCGGCCGTCACGGCCGCCCTTGTTCTGGGTTTGTTGATCGGCAGCTTTCTCAACGTGGTCATCCTGCGCCTGCCGCGGCGCCTGGAATGGCAGTGGAAGCACGACAGCCGCGAACTCCTGGAGTTGACCGAGCCTTACGATCCGGCGCCGCCGGGCATCGTCATCGAGGCTTCGCATTGCCCGCATTGCGGCCACAAGCTGGCGATCTGGGAAAACATTCCGCTGCTGAGTTTCATCGCGTTGCGCGGCAAGTGCCGGCAATGCAAGACGGCGATCAGCTGGCAGTATCCCGCGGTCGAGCTGATCACCGGCCTGATGTTCGCCGCCTGCGTCTGGCGTTTCGGCATCGGCTGGGAAAGCGGCCTCGGCCTGCTGTTCAGTGCGGCACTGGTGGCGCTGTCCGGCATCGACCTGCGCACCACCTACCTGCCCGATCAACTCACCTACCCCCTGCTCTGGTTGGGCCTGCTCGCGAGCGTGATCACCGTCTACGTCGATCCGGTCTCGGCCATTCTCGGTGCGGCCGTCGGCTATCTGAGCCTGTGGAGCGTGTACTGGCTGTTCAAGCTGGTCACCGGCAAGGAAGGCATGGGTTACGGCGACTTCAAGCTGATGGCGGCACTGGGCGCCTGGTGCGGCATCAAGGCGATCCTGCCGATCCTGTTGATCGCTTCCCTGGTCGGCGCGGTGATCGGCTCGCTGTGGTTGTTGGCGAAGGGCCGCGACCGCGGCACGCAGATCCCGTTCGGCCCGTATCTGGCCATCGCCGGCTGGATCCATTTCATTCTCGCCACAGACCTGCTCGGCAGCTATCTGCGCTGGTCTTCGCCGGCGAGCTGAGCATGGCCAGGTTCGTGGTCGCCATCACCGGCGGCATCGCCTCGGGCAAAAGCGAACTCGCCCGCCAGTTCGAAAGCCTCGCTGTCACCGTGGTCGATGCCGACGTCGCGGCGCGCAGCGTAGTTGCGGCCGGGCAGCCCGCGCTGACGGAAATCTTCGAACGCTTTGGCCCGACGCTGCGCAAGGATGACGGCGAACTCGATCGCGGCCGCCTGCGCGAAATCATCTTCGCTGACGATCAAGCCAAGCGCGACCTCGAGGCGATCACCCATCCGCGTATCCGCCAGCTACTCGCGGAGCAGTGCGCGGCGGCCGGCGGCACCTATGCACTGGTCGCGATTCCATTGCTCACCGAAGGCGGCGGCAAGACGGCGTACCCGTGGCTGCAACGCATCCTGGTGGTCGATACGCCGATCGAAATCCAGCGCGCGCGCTTGATCGCCCGCGACCGTGTCGACTACGAACTGGCCGAACGCATGATCGCTGCGCAGGCCAGCCGCAGCCAGCGCCTGGCGATCGCCGACGATGTCGTGATCAACGATGCCGACGCCGAAGATCTGCAGGCGCCGGCGCAGCGCCTGGATGCGCTGTATCGCCAGCTGGCGATCCGCTCAGGCTGAATCGGCGGGCCAGAAGCCGCGAATCGCAGCGATACCTTGCGCACCATGCTGGCGCGCCGCCGGCAGATCGCCGCGACCCAGCCCTCCCAACGCGTAGATCGGCAGCGATACCTGTTCGCGCAACTCGGCGAATCCCCGCCAGCCCAGCGCGGCCTGGCCGGGGTGCGAGCTGGTGGTCGCCACCGCTCCGAGCACGACGAAATCCGCGCCCAGCGCCTGCGCACGCCGCAACTCTTCCGCGTCATGGCACGAAGCCGCGAGCAGCTGCTCCGCGGGAAATGATCGCCTATCGAAGGCAGCAAGTTGTGCGGCCTGCAGATGCAGCCCGCAACCAAGCTCCCGGGCCAACGCGATATCGCCATTGATCAGCAGCTGCGCACCGGAATGATCACAACGCTGCTTCATCGCCACGGCCAGGGCACGCAATCGTGCCGGCGGCAGTTTGCGACTGCGCAATTGCAGCCGACGAATTCCGGCGATCAAAGCGAGCTCGACCTTCGCGAGAAAATCGTCATCGCTATCCGCATCATCGTCACCGGGGTCCGGGGTGATCAGATATTCCGCGGGCTGGTTGAGCGCTGCGACGACCGGAATGTCCGCCGGCGGCATCGGATAGCTGGCGAGTTTCGCGCTCGGCGACCAGGCCAGGGCCTGTTTTTCCAAGCCGCGAGGCGTGCCGTGATATTCCAACACGCGATGGACGTCGAGCAGGATGCGTTTGTCAGGATAGATCTGTGGCACCGCGATCAACGGTTCGATCGCATCGACGCGGATGCCCAATTCTTCGCCCAATTCGCGATCCAGCGCCTGCAGCGCCGATTCGCCGGGCTCGACCTTGCCACCGGGAAATTCCCAGGCACCGGCCAGGTCGCGACCGGCGGTGCGGCGTGCGATCAGGATGCGGCCGCGGGCATCGCTGAGGACGCCCGCGACCACATGGATCACGTCATCGGCGAGCTGGCGATGCCGGTCGCCGCCCATGCGATCAACTCAGGAAAGTTGACCGTGGCATTGCTTGAATTTCTTGCCCGAGCCACAGGGGCAGGGATCGTTGCGGCCGACCTTCGGGCCAGCCAGCACGCCCTCGCCCGCCGCGAGCAAGGCCTGCGCCTGCGCGGCTTCTTCGTCGGCACCGTAACCGCCGGTATCGGCATGCTGGAACTGCATGCGGCCAAGCTGCGCTTCCTGACGCTGGCGTTCGGCGGCTTCCATCTGCGCGACTTCTTCCTCGTCGCGGATGCGCACGCGCGCCAGCATCGTGATCACTTCGCGCTTGACGCGCTCAAGCATCTCGGTGAACAGCTCGAAGCTCTCGCGCTTGTATTCCTGCTTGGGCTGCTTCTGCGCGTAACCACGCAGATGGATGCCCTGGCGCAGGTAATCCATGCGCGCCAGATGCTCCTTCCAGCTCTGGTCGAGCACGTTCAGCATCAGGTGTTTTTCCAGGTGCCGCATGATGTCGGGCGAAAGCTGCGCTTCCTTCTCCGCGAAATGCTTCTCGCCGGCGGCGATCACATGACTGGCGACGCCGGTGGCATCGAGCTCGGCGCTGGTCGCGATCAGCTGACGGAGGTCGACTTCGATACCGAAGTCGTCGGCCAGTGAACGCTGCAGGCCGTCGACGTCCCATTGTTCGTCGATGGAATTTTCAGGCACATAACGGCGCGACTGCTCGGCGAAAACGTCTTCACGGATCGCGTCGATCGATTCCTGCACCGATTCCGATTCCAGCAATTCGTCGCGCTGCTGGTAGATCACCTTGCGCTGGTCGTTGGCGACGTCGTCGAAATCGAGCAGGTTCTTGCGGATGTCGAAGTTGTGCGCTTCGACCTTGCGCTGCGCGTTCTGGATTTGCTTGGTCACCAGACTCGATTCGATGACCTCGTGTTCCTTCATGCCCATGCGGCGCATCGCGGTCTGCACCCACTCGGCGGCGAAGATGCGCATCAGGTTGTCTTCGAGCGACAGATAGAAGCGAGAAGAGCCGGCATCGCCTTGGCGACCCGAACGACCGCGCAACTGGTTGTCGATGCGGCGCGACTCGTGGCGCTCGGTGCCAATGATATGCAGGCCGCCGAGAGCAAGCACTTCGTCGTGGTGCTTCTGCCATTCGGACTTGGCGCGGGCTTTGTCGAGTTCGGAGGCGTCTTCGCCCAGCGTATGCAGTTCGGCTTCGAGACTGCCGCCGAGCACGATGTCGGTACCGCGACCGGCCATGTTGGTGGCGATGGTGACGGCCTTGGCGCGACCTGCCTGGGCAACGATCTGCGCCTCGCGCTCATGTTGCTTGGCGTTGAGCACCTCATGCGGAATCTTCGACAGCGCGAGCTGGTTGGCGACGAGCTCGGAGGTTTCGATCGAGGTCGTACCGACCAGCACCGGCTGGCCGCGGCTGTAGCAATCCTTGATGTCCTCGATCACCGCGTCGAACTTCGCCTGGCGGGTCAGATAGACCAGATCGGAATGGTCCTTGCGCACCATCGGGCGATGGGTCGGGATCACCACCACTTCCAGGCCGTAAATGCTCTGGAATTCGTAGGCTTCGGTGTCAGCCGTGCCGGTCATGCCGGACAGCTTGGAATACATGCGGAAATAGTTCTGGAAAGTGATCGAGGCCAGCGTCTGGTTTTCGCGCTGGATGTCCACGCCTTCCTTGGCCTCGACTGCCTGGTGCAGGCCATCGGACCAGCGCCGGCCAGCCAGGGTGCGACCGGTGAATTCGTCGACGATGATGACTTCGCCGTCGCGCACGATGTAATCGACATCGCGCTGGTAGATCGCATGCGCGCGCAAGGCGGCATTGAGGTGATGAACCACCGCGAGATTGTTGGCGCTGTATAGGCCATCGTCGGCGGCAAGAATGCCGTCGCGGCGCAGCAGTTCTTCGGCGTGCTCCATGCCGGCTTCGGACAGATGCACCTGCTTCTGTTTCTCGTCGAGCCAGAAATCGCCGATGCCGTCTTCTTTTTCCTGCTTGGTCAGGCGCGGCACGATCTTGTTGACCTTGATGTAAAGCTCGGGCGATTCGTCGGCGGGACCGGAGATGATCAGCGGCGTGCGCGCCTCATCGATCAGGATCGAGTCGACTTCGTCGACGATCGCGTAAAACAGGCCGCGCTGGAAACGGTCTTCGCTGGCCAACGCCATGTTGTCGCGCAGGTAGTCAAAACCGTATTCGTTGTTCGTGCCATAGGTGATGTCGGCCGAGTACGCGCCTTTCTTGTCCGCGTGCGGCATGCCGGGATAGACGACGCCGACGCTCATGCCGAGGAAGTTGTAGAGCTTGCCCATCCAGGCCGAGTCGCGGCGGGCGAGATAGTCGTTGACGGTGACGACGTGCACGCCCTTGCCGGCGAGTGCGTTGAGGTAGACCGGCAGGGTCGCGACCAGCGTCTTGCCTTCGCCTGTACGCATTTCGGCGATGCGGCCGGAGTGCAGGACCATGCCGCCGATCATCTGCACGTCGTAATGGCGCAGGCCTAGCGCGCGCAGCGAACCTTCGCGGCAGACGGCGAAGGCTTCGGGCAGCAGCTGGTCTAGCGTCGCGCCTTCGGCGATGCGCTTGCGGAACTCATCGGTCTTGCCGCGCAGTTGGTCGTCGCTGAGTTTCTGCAACTCCGGTTCCAGCGCATTGATGCGTGCGACGTTCTTCTGGAACTGGCGCAGCAGGCGTTCGTTGCGGCTGCCGAAAAGGCGGGTGAGCAGGCTGTTGAGCATGGATAAACCAGATAGGGAAGGTACGAAGTCCGCGCCGGCCATCGGGCCAGGCACCAAAGAAAAAACGGCCACCCTTGCGGATGGCCGGCTAGTTTAACTTGGGGACGGGCCCGGGGATATCAATCGGGCCGGATGGATCAGCTGCCGAGCTTTTCCAGGAACGGGCGCGGGTTCACCGGGACGCCGTTGACGTGAACCTCGAAGTGCACGTGCGGACCGGTCGAGCGGCCGGTCGAGCCGGCCTTGGCCAGTTCCTGTCCAGCATGGACGACATCGCCAACACGCACCGTAAGACGCGAATTGTGGCCGTAAAGCGTCGAATAACCGTTGCCGTGATCGACCTCGACCACGTTGCCGTAGCCGCTCTTCACGCCGGCGAAGCTGACCACGCCATCGGCAGCGGACAGCACCGGATCGCCCATGTTGGCGTGGAAATCGATGCCCATGTGGTGGGCGCTGCCGCCGGTGAACGGATCGGCGCGGCCGCCGAAGCCGGAAGTGATGTAGCCCTGCGAGGGCGCGCGCGAGGGCGTGCTCTTGAGTTGCACCTGCTGGTTGTAAAGCATGGCCTCGAGCACCGACAGCTGACGACCGGAGTGGTCGAACTGCGTCTGCAGGTTGTTCAGGCTTTTGAGCAGGTCGCCGGCCGGGATGTCGGAAACCGCTTCCGCGCCGCCCATGCCGGGGACGTGGTCGAAATCGAATTCGCCGTCGCTCATCTTGCCGTCGCGGGTGAGGCGCTCGCCGAGGGCGTTGAGACGGTTGGCCTGCGCCTGGAGCTCACCGACGCGGGCAGCGACGGCGTTGATCTCGCGCTGCGCGTCTTCGCGAGCGGCCTTGAGCTCGGTGTTTTGCTTGCTCAGCTCACTCTTGAGCTGCGCGATCTCGCCACGGGCCGCGCCATTGGCGCCACGAGTGGCGAAGCCGGCGGTGAATGCCAATGCCAGCACGGAAAGCACGATGCCGGCGGTGGCCGATGCGACTTTCGGGTTGTCGAACGCCAATTTCTGCGGCGAACGAAAGAATTTCGATACGATGATCACATTCATCATGGCAAAACTTACTCACTCTCAGGATCGTGGCACCGCTGGATCGGGTTCACCTCCGCAGGCCTTGCAGGCTGCTTCGGCGGGACTCGGATCCCTGATCGAACGCGCCCAATGGTTGGACCGGCTCGATCAGTTGCTGCGCCAGAGTCTGCCCGCCGCGCTTGCCGGGCATTGCCGCCTGGCGAACGTGGATCAAGACAAGCTCGTGTTTCTGGTCAACGCCCCGGTCTGGAAGAACAAGCTGCGGCTGAGTACAGACGCCCTGCTGGACGCTGCTGCCGCGGCTGGCCTACCGGCCCGCACGCTGGTCGTTAAAGTGGTCCCGTTGACGCCGGGCTTCCCCGAACCATCTTCTGGCAAACCTCTTTCCCAGGCTGTGCGTGAATCTCTACGCACAACGGCCCAGTCAGTGACAGACCCGGAACTCCGGGCCCAACTAATGAAACTGGCGTCCTTGCCGTGATTCGGTTTGCGTGAAGCGAGGGGCATTCTGCCCGATGAAATCCGAGCAACCGTTAAAAACCAGTTAAATCAAGATGATAACTACGTGATTCGGGTTCCAGAAAAGGAACCCGGGGCTGGGCCATTCAGGCGCCAGCCGTTTCTCAGACCGCCTGCGCCGGATGGGCGTAGGAAATCGGGGCGGAGGCGGAAGCCTCTTCGTCCTCGAAGGTCACCGCTTCCCAAGCCGACTCGTCGGCCAACAGGGCGCGCAGCAGCTGGTTGTTCAGGGCATGACCGGACTTGTAGCCGTAGAAGGCGCCGATCAGGCTGTAACCGAGCAGATAGAGATCACCGATCGCGTCGAGGATCTTGTGCTTCACGAACTCGTCTTCGTAGCGCAGGCCATCTTCGTTGAGGACGCGGTAGTCATCCAGGACGATGGCATTGTCCATGCTGCCGCCCAGAGCAAGGTTGCGCTCGCGCAGGTACTCGATGTCCTTCATGAAACCGAAGGTCCGGGCGCGGCTGACTTCCTTGACGAAAGACGTGGTGGAAAAGTCGATCTCCGCGCTGGAGGTCGCCTTGTTGAACTGGGGGTGGTTGAAGTCGATGGTAAAACCGACCTTGAAACCGTCGAACGGCTCGAAACGCGCCCATTTGTCGCCGGAATCGACCTGCACCGTCTTCTTGATGCGGATAAAACGCTTGGCCTTGTTCTGCTCCTCGATTCCCGCCGACTGCAGCAGGAATACAAAAGGACCGGCAGAACCATCCATGATCGGCACTTCCGCCGTGGACAGGTCGACATAAGCGTTGTCGATACCCAGTCCCGCCAAGGCCGAGAGCAGATGCTCGATCGTCTTGACCTGCACGTCGCCCTGGACGAGCGCGGTGCACAGGCTGGTGTCACCGACCAATTCGGCCTTGGCCTTGATCTCGACAGGTTTGGCAAAGTCGGTGCGACGGAAAACGATGCCCGTGTCCACGGCTGCGGGACGCAGGGTCATGTAGACCTTCTCACCACTATGCAGACCCACGCCGGTGGCGCGGATGACATTCTTTAAAGTGCGCTGTTTGATCATTTCTCAGCGTTCTCCGGAGGGGAGGACACAAAACGTTAACGAGAATAGCACAGGGTTTCCTGAACGAATCCGAAAACCAACGGTCGGCAAGAGTAAGCCAAAAGCCCTGCCAGGGGTGTGATCCAGACCCGGTTTTTGTCGCCAAGTTCCTGATGAGCAAGAAAATCCCGCCGGAAGACCCGGCGGGAAAAAATCACTGAGGCAAACACACCGTTCCCTCCTTCCTTGGGGGAACGGAAGAACCGCCAACCCGGGCACAGCGGCTTGGCGGGGGGATACGGTTTGCGATCAATCGGCCTGGCGACGCAAAAAGGCCGGGATATCCAGATAGCTGTGGTCGGTAGGCAGGTCGCCCAAGGCAGTCGCCGGGGCGGTTTCGGCGCCGCGGCTGCGCAAGCCCAGGTTGTTACCCGCCGACGGATTGGCGGTGACGTTGGCCATGGCATCGAAATCCGGCAGTCCGGTCGTGGCATTGCGGACCAGCTTGACCTGGTTGCGAACAGGCTCGCGCATCACCTCGCGTTCGCCGCCGGTACGGATCGGCTGGCGCGCGGCGGTGCTGCGGTTGAGGCCGGTGGCGACAACGGTCACGCGAACTTCGTCGGCCATGTCCGGATCGAGCACAGTACCGATGACCACCGTCGCGTCCTCGGAAGCGAACTCCTCGATGATGCGACCGACCTCGTCGAACTCGCGCATCGTGAAATCCGGACCGGCGGTGATGTTGACCAGCACGCCGTTGGCACCGGCGAGATTGACCTCGTCGAGCAGCGGGTTGCTGATCGCCGCTTCCGCCGCCGCCTGGGCGCGATCATCGCCGCGGGCGGTGCCGCTGCCCATCATCGCCAGACCCATTTCCGACATCACGGTGCGCACGTCGGCAAAGTCGACATTGATCAGGCCCGGACGGACGATCAGGTCGGCGATGCCCTGCACGGCGCCCAGCAGCACGTCGTTGGCGGCGCGGAAGGCCTGCATCATGGTCGCGTCGCGGCCGAGCACGGTGATGAGTTTTTCATTCGGGATGGTGATCAGGGAATCGCAATGGTTGGCGAGCTCCTCGATACCCTTCAGCGCCACCTGCATGCGACGGCGTCCCTCGAACGGGAACGGCTTGGTGACCACGGCCACCGTCAGGATGCCGCGCTCTTTCGCGAGCTGCGCCACCACCGGTGCAGCGCCCGTGCCGGTACCGCCGCCCATGCCGGCAGTGATGAACACCATGTCGGCGCCGTCCAGCGCCTCGAGAATGCGCTCGCGATCTTCCAGCGCCGCCTGCCGGCCGACTTCCGGATTCGCGCCAGCGCCCAGGCCCTTGGTGACGTTTCCGCCGAGCTGCAGCTGCTGCTTGGCGCCGCACTGCTTGATCGCCTGCGAATCGGTATTGGCGGTGATGAATTCCACGCCATCGACGCCGGCATTGACCATGTGCGCCACGGCGTTGCCACCGCCACCGCCCACACCAAACACCTTGATGACGGCGTTCGGAGCCAACTTTTCCACTAGTTCGAAATGTGCCATGTCCGTGTCCTCGTGATTTTCAGATGGATTTTTTTATTGTTTTCGGGGGTTGCGACTAGAACTCGCCGCGGTACCAATTCCGCAGCTTGGTAAAAAATGTCCCGGCCTTGCCGGTATTGATGCGTGGGCGATGCGGGTGTTCGACCTGGCTGCCCCAGAGCAGCAGACCGACGCCGGTCGCGTGCACGGGATTGCCCACCACTTCGCCCAGGCCGGTCACGTGTTGAGGTATGCCCACGCGCACCGGCATGTGCAACATTTCTTCGGCCAGTTCGACCACGCCTTCCATACGTGCCGCACCGCCGGTCAACACCAGGCCGGCGCGCACCAGATCCTCGAAACCGGAGCGGCGCAATTCCGCCTGCACCATTTCGAAAATTTCCTCGTAACGGTTCTGTACCGCTTCCGCCAATGCCTGGCGCGCAAGCCGACGCGGCGGACGATCGCCCACGCTCGGCACCTGGATGCTTTCCTCGGCCGTCGCCAACTGCGCAAGCGCGCAGGCGTAACGCACCTTGATCTGCTCGGCTTCCGGCGTCGGCGTGCGCAGCAGATGCGCGATGTCATTGGTGACCTGGTCGCCGGCGATCGGCAGCGACGCGGTATGGCGCAACGCGCCCTGCACGAACACTGCGATATCGGTGGTGCCAGCGCCGATATCGACCAGCACCACGCCCAGCTCGCGTTCGTCGGCGGTCAACACAGCGGTGCTCGACGCGATCGAACTCAGGATCAGGTCGTCGACCTGCAGGCCGCAGCGATTGACGCATTTCATCACGTTGGCTGCCGCCGACTGCGCGCCGGTGACGATATGCGCGCGCACTTCCAGGCGCACGCCGGACATGCCGACCGGATTGCGGATGCCTTCCTGCGAGTTGTCGACGATGTATTCCTGCGGAATCGCATGCAGGATCTTCTGATCGGACGGGATCGCCACCGCGCGCGCCGCCTGCAGCACGTTGTCAAGATCGCCGTAAGTCACTTCGCCGCTCGCCACTGGCACGATGCCCGGCGAGTTGCGGCACTGCGTATGACTGCCGGAAATGCTGGCGTAGACCGAACGGATTTCGCAGCCCGCCATGAGCTCGGCTTCCTCGATCGCGCGCTGGATCGACTGCACCGTCGACTCGATGTCGACCACCACACCGCGTTTCATGCCGCGCGATTCGTGCGAGCCGATACCGATCACCTCGATCTCCTGACCAGGCGAATACTCGCCGACCAGCGCGGTGACTTTGGAAGTGCCGATGTCGAGTCCGACGATCAGCGATTTGTCGCCCTTGCGATTCATATTCCTGCCTGTTTGAGCGGAGTCGGCGCGGTCGCATCTGCGGCGCGCCAGGTCAATGCGAAACCATTGGTGTAGCGAAGGTCGGCGCGATCGAGCGTGCGCGAATCGGTGTGGCGGATACGCGGTAGCAGCCGCGCGAACCGCTGCAGCTTCGATTGCGGGTCGCCCCGCCCCACTTCGACGCGGGTGCCGTCGGACAGCGACAGATTCCAGCTGCCGCGTGCAGACAATTCGACCGTGCGTACCGCCAGACCATTGCCGAGAAACAGCGGCCGCGCCTGGCTGTAGAACGCCATCAATTCGCTGGCGCGGGAATCCGGGCCGATGAACTGCGGCAGATTCGCGGTCACGCCTTTGGGCGCGGGAAACAATTCGCCGTGCTCGGACAACATCCGCTCTTCGCCCCAGTGCGCCAGCGGCTTGTATTCGCTGATCGACACTTCCAGGCGATCCGGCCAGCGCTTGCGCACTTCGACATGCTTGACCCAGGGCAGCGCAGCCAGCGCAGTACGCACCCGGTCGAGATCGACCGCGAAGAATCCGTTGCGCACGTTCGGCATTACCGCCGCCCGGATCTGCGCATCGCTCACCTGCGAAAATTCGCCGGTGACCGCCAGATGCCGCATCGGCCAGCGCGAACCACCAATCCAGCCGTTCACTACGGCGACGACCGGCAGCGCGACCAGCACGATCGCGAAGATCCACGCAGCGATGCGCAGGACGGCGTTCACGGCTTGCCGGTCTCCTTGAACGAGGTCTCGAGAATTCGCCAGCACAGCGTTTCGAAATCGATGCCGACTTCGCGCGCAGCCTTCGGCACCAGCGAATGGCTGGTCATGCCGGGCGCGGTGTTGACTTCCAGCAGGAAGAATTTTCCGGCGCGGTCGCGCATCACGTCGACGCGGCTCCAGCCGCTGCAGCCCACCGCGTGAAATGCCGCGAGCGCGAGCCGGCGGACTTCGCTTTCCGCATCGCCATCCAGACCCGGGCAGAGATATTGCGTGTCTTCAGCGATGTATTTCGCGTGGTAGTCGTAGTACTCGCCCGCCGGCACGATGCGGATCGACGGCAACGATTCTTCGCCGAGGATGCCGACGGTGAGCTCCTCGCCGACGATCATCTGCTCCATCAGCAGCTCGCCCGGATAGCGCGCGGCGAGTTCCACCGCCGCTTCAAGATCGGCATCGTTGAAAACGCGACTGACGCCGACGCTGGAACCTTCGCAGGCCGGCTTGACGATCACCGGCAGACCGAGCGAACGCGCTGCGGTGTGCACATCATCCCCCGGAGCCAGACGCATATATTTCGGTGTCGGCAGACCCAGCGTCATCCAGACCTGCTTGGTGCGGATCTTGTCCATCGCCAGCGCCGTACCGAGCACACCGGAACCAGTGCAGGGCACGTTCAAGGCCTCGAGCAGGCCCTGCAGCACACCATCCTCACCACCGCCCTTGTTGCCGTGCAGGATGTTGAACACGCGGTCGAACTTCTTCGCGATCAGCGCTTCAACCAGCGCCGGAATGCCGTCCACCGGCTGCGCATCGACGCCTTTGGCGCGCAGGGCCTCGAGCACGTTCGCACCCGAGTTCAACGAAACCTCGCGCTCGGAACTGCTGCCACCCATCAACACGGCGACGCGTCCGAATGCGCTGGGCTGGGAAATCTGCTTCATGCCTTGCTGGCTCCTTCGAATCCATGCGCCGCGATATCGGCGGCGACGTGACCGATGTCGCCGGCGCCCATCATCAACAGCAGATCGCCGTCGTTGAGGACGTCGGGCAACACCGCCGCGAGCTCGCGCGCGCTCGCGACAACGACGGGATCGATGCGGCCGCGCGCACGGATCGCACGCGCCAGCGATTTCGCATCGGCACCGGCGACCGGTGCCTCGCCAGCGGCATAGACCTCGGTCAGCACCACGGCATCGCAGCTCGACAGCACCGCGGCGAAGTCATCGAACAAATCGCGCGTGCGGCTGTAGCGATGCGGCTGGAATGCGACCACCAGTCGGCGCTCCGGCCAACCGCCGCGCGCTGCCGCGAATACCGCTTCGAGTTCGCGTGGATGGTGGCCGTAGTCATCGACCAGCAGCACCTTGCCCTTGCCGGTGTCGAGCTCACCCTTGAGATTGAAGCGGCGGCCGATGCCCTGGAATTTTTCCAGCGCGCTGGCGATCGCCGCTGGCGCCACGCCCAGCTGCCAGGCGATCGCCGCGGCGGCGAGCGCGTTCTGCACGTTATGGCGGCCAGGCAAGTTCAAGCGCACGCGCTGCGGCGCGGTGTCCGGCAGATGCAGGGTGAAGGCCATGCTGCCGCCGTCCTGGCTCACGTCGGTCGCGCGCACATCGGCCTGCTCGGCGAAACCGTAGCGCATCAGATGCCGCGGCATCTGCTCGGCCAGCACCGCGACTTCCTCGTCGTCGATGCACAGCACGGCCAAACCATAGAACGGCAACCGATGCAGGAATTCCGAAAACGCGGCTTTCACGCGATTGAAATCGCCGCCGTAGTTTTCCAGATGGTCGGCGTCGATATTGGTGACCACCGCGATCAGCGGATTCAGGCGCAGGAAACTGCCGTCGCTTTCATCTGCTTCGGCG
The DNA here is from genome assembly GCF_035312645.1 of Arenimonas sp. GTDB lineage: Bacteria > Pseudomonadota > Gammaproteobacteria > Xanthomonadales > Xanthomonadaceae > Arenimonas. The sequence continues at coordinate 6,999 of NZ_DATGBO010000046.1, read as the reverse complement.
ACCAGCCACTGGCCGCTGCCAAGCTTGGCGTTCGCGCCCGCCGACAACAATTGGCCACCGATCACGAAAGTCGGATCCAGCCCACCTTCCCAGAGCACGCTCGCGACCAGCGAGGTTGTCGTGGTCTTGCCGTGGGTGCCCGCGATCGCGATGCCGCGCTTGAAGCGCATCAACTCTGCCAGCATTTCGGCACGCGGCACCACTGGGATGCGCTGCTCGCGCGCCGCCATCAGCTCGGGATTCTCGGGCTTGATCGCACTGGAAATCACCACGACGTCGGCGTTGTCGATATTCGTCGCGGCGTGGCCGCGATGCACCGTCGCGCCCATCTGCACCAGGCGGCGCGTGGTCAGCGAATCGTTCTGGTCGGAGCCGGAAACCTGGTAGCCCAGCGTCACCAGCACTTCGGCGATGCCGCTCATGCCGGCGCCGCCGATACCGATGAAATGCACGCGGCGGAATGCCCGTGCCAGATCGCCACTTTCCTGAAGACGACGACGCATCATGCCCGGGCCTCCTGCATCACGATGTCGGCCACGCGTTCCGCGGCCTGCGGAAAAGACGCCGCGCGTGCGGCCTCGGCCATGCGCAGCAGATGGGCGCGATTGCCGGCGAACGATTGCAGTTGCGCGCGCAGCTCCATCTCCAGCGCACCGTCCTGGCGCAGCCACTCGCCACCACCGCGTTCCTTGAGGTAATCGGCGTTGCGCGCCTGGTGGTCGTCGACCGCGCCGGGGAACGGCACCAGCACGCTGCCGACGCCGGCAGCGCAGAGTTCGGCAATGGTCAACGCACCGGCGCGGCCGATCACGATATCCGCCCAACCGTAAGCCGCGGCCATATCGGTAATGAACGGCTCGACGCTCGCCTCGACGCCGACCGCCGCATAGGCTGCAACGGTTTCCTCAAACATCTTCTCGCCGCATTGATGCCGGACATCGAATGGCGTCGCCGCCTGCAGCGACGCGATCACTTTCGGCACCGTGGCGTTGATCGCGCGTGCACCCTGACTGCCGCCGAGCACGAGCAGACGCAGCGCGCCATGGCGATCGGCGAAGCGCTCCGCTGGTGCCGGCAGCGCGGAAATTTCCGGACGCACGGGGTTGCCGACGACTTCGTTGGCGACGCCGGAGAAACTGTCGGGAAATCCGCAGAGGACACGCCGCGCGACTTTCGCGAGCACGCGATTGGTCATGCCCGGCGCGCGATTTTGTTCGTGCACGATCAGTGGCCGGCGCAACAACCATGCCGCGATGCCGCCGGGACCCGCCGCGAAACCGCCGAAACTCACCACCGCGCGCGGTCGCGTGCGCCGCAATACCGAAAGCGCCTGCCAGACCGAGCGCAGCAACACGAATGGCGCGCTCAACATACTGACCAGGCCTTTGCCACGTAACCCACGCACGGCGATGGTTTCGATCGGGAAATCGTTGGCAGGCACCAACCGCGTTTCCATGCCGCCCATGGAGCCGAGCCAGAGCACGGGCACGCTGCGTTCGCGCAGCGCCCGCGCCAAGGCGAGCCCCGGAAAAATGTGGCCACCGGTGCCGCCGGCGAGAATCATCACGGGCGACTGCGCTGCGCCTGCGTTCATCGCTGCGCTCCCAGCCGGGGTTCGATGCGCGCGCGCTGGCCGCGCGTCGCCGGCATCGTCGTCGCCGTGACCGGACGCGCCGATGCCGCCGGATGCGGCGTCGAGTCGTAGAGTTCGTCATCGACGATCACGTCGGCGACCTGCGACTGGCCACGCAACTTCGCGACCTTGCGTTCGGCGCGATCGAGCTCGTAGCTCACGCGCAGCAACAGACCCATCGCCGCGCAGGTCATCAACACGCTGGAACCGCCCGAAGACACCAGCGGCAGGGTCAGACCTTTGGTCGGCAGGATGCCCAGATTCACGCCCATCGACACGAATGCCTGCAGGCTGATCCACAGACCGACGCCGAACGCGCAGTAGCCACTGAAATGCCGACGCATCTCGATGCAGCGCAGGCCCAGGCTGAAGGCGCGCCAGGTGAACAATGCGAATAGGCCGATGATGAAGCAGACGCCGACGAAGCCGAGTTCCTCGGCGGTCACCGAGAAGATGAAATCGGTATGCGCTTCCGGCAGGTAGTCGAGCTTGAGAATGCTGCCGCCGAGACCGACACCGGTGGCCTGGCCGCGACCAATTGCGATCAGCGCCTGCACAAGCTGGTAGCCACTGTCCTGCGCATCTGCCCAGGGATTGCTGAAGGACGCGAGGCGACGCACGCGATACGGTTCCAGCATCACGATGAAAGACATCGCCGTCAGACCGGCGAGCGCTGGCAACGCAAGATTGCGCACGCGCGCACCACCGAGCCAGACCATTCCGCCGGTGACCGCGAGGATCAGCGTGGCCGAACCAAAGTCGGGCTGGATCAGCAGCAGTCCGACCAGCAGACCGGCGACGATCAATGGCTTGAGCAGCGCTTTCCAGCTGTCGCCGATGACATCGCGGAAGCGCACGAGGTAGCTCGCCAGCCAGATGATCAGCATCAGCTTGACCGCCTCGACCACCTGGAAGTGCGAGACACCGAGATTGAGCCAACGACGCGCGCCATTGACGCGTACACCGACCACCGGCAGCCACACCGCCAGCAGCAACAGGAAGCACATGGCGAGCAACAGATGGCTTTGCTGCTCGACGCGCTTGAGTTCGATGCGCATCAGCGCGAAACCCAGCACGAGACCGATCGCCAGGAAGATCACGTGGCGATTGAAGTAGTAGAACGGCCCGGCACCATTGCTCATTGCATACGGCATCGATGCCGACGCAACCATCACCAGCCCCACGCAGGCCAGCGTGATGACAATGCCGAGCAGCCACGGATCGAAACGGCCTTCGAGTTCGTCGAAGCGCAGGGCCTGGCTGGCGCGGTCGCTGAGGTAGCCCATCAGCGCACCTTCAAGGTGGCGAGACCCACCAGCACAAGCACGACGGAAATAATCCAGAAGCGCACGATCACGCGCGGCTCCGGCCAACCTTTGAGTTCGAAATGATGATGGATCGGCGCCATGCGGAACACGCGCTTGCCGGTGAGCTTGAAGCTCGCGACCTGGATCATCACCGACAGGGTTTCGATCACGAAGATGCCGCCCATCACCACCAGGATCAGTTCCTGGCGGACGATGACGGCGATCGTGCCCAATGCCGCGCCCAGCGCGAGTGCGCCGATGTCGCCCATGAACACCATCGCCGGATAGGTGTTGAACCACAGGAAGCCGAGGCCGGCACCACCGATCGCCGCGCAGATGATCGCCAGTTCGCCAGCGCCGGGAATCGCCGGAATGCCGAGGTATTGCGAGTACACCGAGTTGCCCGAGGCGTAGGCGAACACGCCCAACGCGGCGGCGACCAGCACAGTCGGCATGATCGCCAGACCATCGAGGCCGTCGGTGAGATTGACCGCATTCGAAAAGCCGACGATCCAGAAATACGCCAGCACGATGAAGCCCGCGCCCAGCGGCAACGCGAAATTCTTCAGCAACGGCAGATACAGCGTGGTTTCCGCCGGCACTTTCGCGGTGTAGAACAGCACGAACGCCGCCAGCAATCCGAACAACGATTGCAACGCGTACTTGTGCCGCGACTTCAGACCATTCGGATCGCGGCGGACGATCTTGATCCAGTCGTCGAGCCAGCCGATCGCGCCGAAGCTCACGAGCACCGCGAGCAACACCCAGACGAAACGATTGCGCAGGTCGCCCCAAAGCAGCGTCGACAGCGTGATCGTCAACAGGATCAACGCGCCGCCCATGGTCGGCGTGCCGGCCTTGGAAAAATGCGAAGCCGGACCATCCTTGCGGATCGGCTGGCCGCCCTTGAGTTTGGCCAGGCGCGCGATCACCGACGGCCCCAACCACAGCGACAGACCCAGCGCCGTGAGCGCGCTGAGAATCGCGCGCATAGTGATGTAGTCGAACAGCGCGAACAATCGCGCGAATGCCTGCAACCAGCGGGCCAACTCAAGCAGCATGTCCGGCCTCTCCCCTGTCCTGCGCGAGCAGCGCATTGACGATCCTGTCCATCGCGCTCGAGCGCGAACCCTTCACCAGGCAGCGCACGCCGGCATGCAGCTCGGACGTGAGCGCAGCGATCAATGTCTGTTGATTGTCGAAATGCCGCGCACCATCACCGAACGCACGGCTCGCCTCACGGGCGAGATCGCCAACTGTCCACAACTTCTTCAGCCCGGCACGCTTGGCCTGCGCACCGATCTCGGCATGCAATGCCGCCGCGCCTTCGCCAAGTTCGGCCATGTTGCCGAGCACCAGCCAGGCTTCGTCGCCGGACTGCGCCAGTGTCGCGATCGCCGCGCTCACCGAGCCCGGATTGGCGTTGTAGCTGTCGTCGATCAACACCGCGCCGTTGGTCAGGCGCTGGGAAATCTGCCGGCCTTTCACCGCTTCGGCGTTGTTGAGGCCGGCGACGATCGCATCGAACGGCGCACCCGCCGCCAGCGCCAAGGCAGCGGCGGCGAGCGCGTTCATCACGCTGTGGCGACCGGGCAGCGGCAGAGCGATATCGGCGGAGCCGGCTGGCGTGTGCAGACTGAAGCGCGAGCCATCGGCGGAAGCGACGATGTGATCGGCGCGCACGTGCGCATCGTTCTCGATACCGAAGCGGAAACTGCGCCGCGCGCCGACGATCTGCATGAAAAACGGCGCGAAGGCATCGTCGGCGTTGATCACCGCGACGCCGTCGTCCGGCAAGGCTTCGTAGATCGCCGCCTTGGTTTCGGCGATACCGAGCAGGCTGCCCATGCGCTCCATATGTGCCGGTGCGATGTTGTTGACCAGCGCCACCTGCGGCGGTGCGATGCTGGCCAAGTAGGCGATGTCGCCGGGCTTGCCTGCACCCATTTCGTAGATCGCGAACTGCGCGTCTTCGGGCGCGTCGAGCACCGCCAGCGGCAGGCCGATTTCATTGTTGCGATTGCCGGGATTGAAGTACGTGCGGCCTGCCCGCGCCAGGATGCCCTGGGTCAGCGTCTTCACCGAGGTCTTGCCGTTGCTGCCGGTCAAGGCGACGACGACCGCGCGTCGGCCCTGCTGCACGCCGGCGGCGAGCTCGCCCAGCGCTTCCTCGGTATCGGCGCAGCGGATCTGCGGCAGCGACGAATCGACTTCACGATGCACCAGCAACGCCGCGGCGCCGCGCGCCTGCGCTTCGGCGACGAAATCGTGGCCGTCGAAATTCTCGCCACGCAGCGCGATGAACAGCGCGCCGGCCGCGACGTTGCGCGTGTCGGTGCTGACGGCGCGGATCTCGACATCGGCACCGAAATGGCGACCTTCGCACCAACTGGCGATCTGCGAGAGCGGCAACGGCCTCATGCGCGCGCCTCCAGCAGGCCGCGGGCGACCGCGAGATCGTCGAATGGATGTTTGACGCCGCCGACATCCTGATAGGTTTCGTGACCCTTGCCGGCGATCAGGATGATGTCGTCGCCGCCCGCGCCGGCAAGCGCCAGGGCGATCGCTGCCGCACGGTCGCGCTCGACTTCGACACGGCTGCGATTGTTGAAGCCCTCAAGAATGTCGGCGACGATCGCATCGCCGTTCTCGCTGCGCGGATTGTCGTCGGTGACGATCACGCGATCGGCGCCGCGCTCGGCCAGCAACGCCATCTGCGGGCGCTTGCCGCGATCACGGTCGCCACCGCAACCGAACACACAGGTCAGACGACCCGGCGTGTGTTCGCGCAAACTGGCCAGGGCCTGTTCAAGCGCATCGGGCGTATGCGCATAGTCGACGACGAGCAGCGGCTGGCCATTGCTGCCGCCGACGCGGCTCATGCGGCCGCCGACCGGCGAAAGCGTCGGCAACACCTGCGCGACTTTTTCGAGATTCCAGTTCAACGCACGCAACGCACCAGCGACAGCGAGCAGGTTGTCGATATTGAAACGCCCGAGCAGCGGCGAGGCGATATCGAAACCCTGACCGCTTTCGCTGAGGGTGAAACGCAGACCTTCCGGCGACAGCATCGGCCGCTCGGCACGCAGGCTCGCGGCGGCATTGCCGCGCGAGCTGACGCCGATGCCACGCACGTCGGTGGCGAGTTTGCCGAGCAGTTCGATGCCGAACGCATCGTCGACATTGATCACTGCCGCACGCAGCGTCGGCCAGGCGAACAGCTTCGCCTTGGCTGCGCCGTAGCTTTCCATGCTGCCGTGGAAATCGAGATGGTCGCGGGTGAGGTTGGTGAACACCGCGACGCGGAACGCGACTTCATCGACGCGACCGAGCTCGAGCCCGTGCGATGACACTTCCATCGCCACCTGCGTCGCGCCCTGTTCGCGCATTTCCGCGAGCAGGCGATGCACCGGAATCACGTCGGGCGTGGTGCGTTCGTGCGCGACGACCTCACCATACAGGCCAGCGCCGAGCGTTCCGATGGTGCCGACTGTTTCGCCGTGCGTGCTCAAGGCCTGCGCGATCAACTGCACCGTCGAGGTCTTGCCGTTGGTGCCGGTGACGCCGGTCATCGTCAACGCTTTCGACGGTGCGCCGTAGAAACGATCGGCGAGACGGCCGAGTTTGTGGCGAAGATCCGCCACGCCGATGGCGTGTTCCGGCAGCACGACATCAGCCGGCGCCGGCAGCTCGAACACGATCGCCGCGACCTTGGCGGCGCGCGCCTTGTCGACGAAATTCAGGCCATGCGTGGTCGCACCAGCCAAGGCGATAAACGCATCGCCTTCGCTGAGCTCACGGCTGTCGGCAGACAAGCCGTGAATGACCGGATTGAAAATCGGCATCGCCGGCACTTCGCCGGCGAGCAATTCGTGCAGGGGCATCGCGCGCATCATCGCTGCCCTCCCGGCGCCGCTGCGGCGGGCGCCGGTGCTGCGGCAACGGCAGTGGTGTCCGGATCGACATCCTCGGGCTCCGGCTCGGGTGCCGGCGCACTCACCGGTGCGACTGGCGTTTTCACCAGCCATTGCTCGACGTGATCCGGCGGCACATCCATCA
>NZ_DATGBO010000045.1:0-6985 GCF_035312645.1 Arenimonas sp. | reverse complement strand
TGGATGCTGCATCACTGGCTGCTGCAGCCGTTGGGACTGGACTATCTGCACACGCTGGCTTTCATTCTGGTGATCGCGGCGGTGGTGCAATTCACCGAGATCGTGATGACGCGGCGCAATCCGCAGCTGTACCGGCTGCTGGGCATCTACCTGCCGTTGATCGCGAGCAACTGCGCGGTGCTGGGCGTGACGCTGCTGAACGTACAGGCGCGACACTCGCTGCTGGAAGCTATCGTCTATGGCTTTGGCGCGGCGCTGGGCTTTGCGCTGGTGTTGATCCTGTTCTCGGCGATGCGCGAACGCTTCGAAACCGCCGACGTGCCGGCCGCTTGGCGCGGTGCGCCGATCGCGCTGACTACCGCCGGGCTGATGTCGCTGGCCTTCATGGGCTTTGCCGGCATGACGCACGGATGATGACAACGATCACGGCGCTGGCCACGATCGTCCTCTTGGCGTTGGCCGCTGGCGCGCTGCTTGGCTGGGCGGCAAAAAGATTCCAGGCCGCGCCGGATCCGATCGTCGAGCAGATCAACCGCCTGCTGCCGCAGACGCAATGCGGCCAATGCAACTACCCCGGCTGCAAACCCTATGCCCAGGCGATCGCACGCGGCGAGGCCGACATCAACCAATGCCCGCCCGGCGGTGCTGACGGCATCCGCGCACTGGCGAAACTGCTGGGCCGACAAGTCATCGCACTCAACCCCGACAACGGCATCGAGAAACCGGCCGTCGTCGCATTGATCCGCGAGGCCGAATGCATCGGCTGCACCAAATGCATCCAGGCCTGCCCGGTCGACGCGATCATCGGCGCACCGAAACTCATGCACACCGTGTTGGCCGACCTGTGCACCGGATGCGAGTTGTGCATCCCGCCGTGTCCGGTGGATTGCATCGATCTGGTGGCGGTGGCGTCGTCGTAGGAGCGACGCAAGTCGCGATTGGCGATAGCTTCAAAGCGAACTATCGCGACTTGCGTCGCTCCTACAAACAGCTACAGCCGCTCCACCTTGTAGCCCGCCGCCTTGAGCTTGGCGATCAGGCCATCCGGCCCCAGCAGGTGCAGGCTGCCGACGACGACCAGGGTGTCGGTGCCCGATTGCTGATCGAGCATCTGGCGGATTTTCGGCAGCCAGGCATTGTTGCGATCAACGTCGATGCGCTGGTAGAGCTTGGGATATTCGTGCTGGAGTTTCGTGCCCATCGCAGCGAACAAGGCCTTGTCGTCGCCGGCGCGCCACTGTGCATGCAAGGTGTCGAGCTCGGACTTCATTGTCGCCGATTCATCCAGCGCTTCTGTCAGCGCCTGGCGTTGTTCTTCCTCGCTCATGCTGTCGAGCGCGGCGATCTGTTCGTCGACGCTTTCCAGGCCGCGCGTGGGTTTGCCGGCATCGGCGGCGCGCGTCATCAGCTGCTGGTCCAGCCCCTGCTTGGGATCGAAACCGGTGCGCTGCATTTCCGTCGAGCTGATCACCAACGCCATGAACCAGGGATCGAAGTGTTCGAACGTCTGCAGCGGCAGGCCACGCTCGCTGGTGTAGGCCTGCAATTGCTGCCAGCTGCGCGGCGACAGATTCTGCTCCAGCGTCCGGCCCGGCGGCTGCGCGGCGGCACGAAGCATTTTCTGCATCAGCTCGGGCGACTGCATTTCCTGCGGCGACAACTCAAACACCACGGTCTCGGCATCGGCAAAGGCGGCATCGACCGCTGGCGCCACCGGATAGTCTTCGGGCTTGAGCGCATGGAAGGAACCGAGCAGGTAGATGTGGTTGTCGGCATCGCCGACTTTCCACAGCAGCGGCTTGGGCGGTTCGGCCTGGGCGCAGGAACAGCACAGCGACAACAGCAGCAGCGGCAACCACTTTTTAAGCGCGGCCTTGCTCATCTCAGAGCGCCACCGAGCCTGGCTTGCGTGGCTTTTTCTCGCCAGCGTTGATCGCCAGGTCGAGACGGTTCTGCAGCGGCGGCATCGGGCAGGTCGAGAACGGCGTGAACGCGCAGGGCGGGTTGTAGCCCTTGTTGAAGTCGACGATGGTGGTGCCGTCGGCGCCGGGATAATCGGCATAGGTGAAACGCGCAGCGGCGTAGCTCTCGTGACCGCTGGTGCGGTCGGCATAGATCAGGAACAGGCGGTGGTCGCCTTCGTCGACCGCTTCCAGCGTGAAGCTCTTTCCATCTTTTTCGAAGGTCACCGTGCCGGGATTGTCCATCGGCTCGACCTGGCTGAGGATGTTGACGATATCGATCTTCTTGCCGGGCTCATGCGGGGTGAACTTCGCCTTGAAGCGGAAGGATTCGTCGATCGGGAAATAATCGATGCCAGCGAAGTTGATCCGCGTCTGCGCCATCGCGTTACGCACGCGCAGGGCGAACTTGTCGCCGCGCTTGATCACGATGAAGCTGGCATCGCCCTTGTTGAAGCCGACCACCGTCGGGCTGCCGTCGTTGCCGGCATCGACATCGTTGACCAGATTCACCGCACCGGTGGCGGGCTGGCCATCGATGAGGATCTCGGCGCCGGGTTCCGGCACCAGGGTCGTCTTGCCTTCCTTGGTGAGGGTGAGCATGCCGATCAACGACGGGCCGACCGCGAGGCGCGTGCTGAATTTCGGGTTGCTGCCGACACGGGTAGTGCCGACATCGATCCAGTGCATGCCGACCAGCGACAGCCAGCCATCGGGTTTCTGCAGGCGCTGCACGCGCTCATTGCGCCAGTCCATGATTTCCTTGTCGTAAGCGCGCTTGTGCGCGGCGACGGCAGGGTCGGCGGTGGCGGCGTCATCATTCTTGCCGCAGGCGCCCAGCAGGACGAGAGCAGCGATCAAAGCGGTGGCGAGGCTCAGTTTGCGCATGGTGGGTCAGCGTCCACGTAGGAAAAGTTTGTCGAGTTCGGCCTTGGTCAGTTGCACCCAGGTCGGGCGGCCATGATTGCATTGTCCGGAGCGTTCCGTGGACTCCATGTCGCGCAACAATGCGTTCATTTCCGGCAGGGTCAGGCGCCGGTTGGCGCGTACCGAGGTATGGCAGGCCAGGGTCGAGAGCAATTCGTTGCGGGCCTGCTCGATCACCCGGCTGCTGCCGTGCTCGCGCAGGTCGTTGAGCAGGTCAAGCACCAGCGGGCGCGGATCGAGATCAGCGAGCAGGGCCGGCACCGAACGCACGCTCAGTGCCTGTGGGCCGGCGCGACGCAGGTCGAAGCCGAGGGTGTTCAGCGTCTCGGCGTATTCCTCGGCGATGTCGGCCTCGCGCTCGGCCACCGCCAGCGCCAACGGCACCAGCAGCGGTTGCGCGCGAATGCCCTCGCCGTCCTTGGCCTGCTTGAGATGTTCGTAGGTGATGCGTTCGTGCGCGGCGTGCATGTCGACGAGCACGAGGCCGTGTTCGTTTTCCGCGAGAATGAAGATGCCGTGCAACTGCGCGAGCGCGAAACCCAGCGGCGGCGGCGCCGACTCATTGGCCGCGGGCATCGGTGCGAGCGCCGCGCCGGCCGGGATCGGCATCGATGTGGAAGGGCTGCGATAAAGCGCCGCATACGACGCCAGCGCATCAGCCACCGGCAGATTCATCGCGCCCTGCGGCGCATGCTGCCAGGCGGAATACGACGCACCCGCTTCGGCGACGGCATAGGCGGATTCCGGCACTGCGGCCGCGCCCGCGCGCGTCGCCGACAGCGCTTCATGCAAGGTCTTGAACACGAACTCATGGATAAGGCGGCCGTCGCGGAAACGCACCTCGTGCTTGGCCGGATGTACGTTGACATCGACGCGGCGCGGATCGAGATCGAGGAACAACACGAAGGCCGGATAGCGGCCATGGAACAACACGTCGGAATACGCCTGGCGCACCGCGTGCGCGACCACGCGATCCTTCACTGCGCGGCCGTTGACGTAGAAATATTGTTGGTCGGCACTGGAACGCGATGCCGTTGGCAGACCGACCCAGCCATGCAGGCGCAGGCCGGCGCCGGCATGATCGAGCGCGAGGCAGTTGCTGACGAATTCCTCGCCCAGCGCTTCGGCGACGCGAGCCAGGCGCTCGCCGGATTCGGCGACCGGACGGTAGTGACGGGCAAGGCGACCGTTGTGCGAAACGCGAAGCTCGACCTGCGGCCGCGCCAATGCCAGCGAACGCAGCCATTCCTCGACATGACCGAATTCGGTGCGCTCGGCGCGCAGGAATTTGCGTCGCGCCGGCACGTTGTAGAACAGGTCGCGTACCTCGATGGTGGTGCCGTTGGGATGCGGATGCGGCAGCACGCCGGACTGCTTTCCACCGTCGATTTCCAGGCGCGCACCGTGCTCGGCGGCTGGCGTTTTCGAACTCAGCGAAAAACGACTGACCGAGGCGATCGACGGCAGGGCTTCGCCGCGAAAACCGAGTGTGGCGACCTGCTCGAGATCGTCGAGCGAACCGATCTTGCTGGTCGCGTGTCGCGACACCGCCAGCGGCAGGTCGCTGGCGGCAATACCACCGCCATCGTCGCGGATGCGGATCAGGCGGATGCCGCCTTCCTCAAGATCGATGTCGACCCGGCGCGCGCCGGCGTCGAGGGCGTTCTCGACCAATTCCTTGACCACGGAAGACGGGCGTTCGACCACTTCGCCGGCGGCGATCTGGTCGATGAGGGTGTCGGGCAGCAGGCGGATCGGCACGGCTTTGGCGGTCTCCAAAGCCGGAATGATAGCAGCGGCATGGCGCCTGGCCGGAACGGCCGCGGCCTTACTGCGGCAGGGCGGCGACCATCGGGATGCGCAGGCGCTCGCCGACGCGGACGCGGTCGTTGTGCTTGTTGTTGGCCTCGCGCAGCGTGTCTACCGGCACACCATGCTGGGCGGCAATCAGGGTCAGGGTTTCGCCGCGGCTGACCACGTGGCTGCTGCTGCGTCGCGGGCTGCGATCGTTCACGGCAACCATCGCCGGCATCGGCACGTCGTCCTGCCGGGCGGCGTACCAGGTACCCGGCGGCGGCTGGTCGGTGAAATACGAACGCACACCGGAGGTGATCGCCGAAGCCAGGCGCTTGCGATAGTCGGGGTCGTTGAGCTTCTGCTCTTCAACCGGATTGGTGATGAAACCGGTCTCGATCAGCATGGACGGCACGTCCGGCGACCGCAGCACAACGAAGTTCGCGCGCTCGATGCTGGACTTGTGCGCCTTGCCGACATTCTTCAGCGAGGCCAGCACCTGCCCGGCGATGTCGTCGGAGGCGCGCATGGTTGCGCTCTGCGACAGATCCAACAGCACGGCGGCAAGATTGTGGTCCTTGTGGTCGAGGGAAACGCCGCCGACGAGGTCGGCGGCATTTTCCTGATCGGCCAGCCAGCGCGCCGCTTGCGAGGAGGCGCCGCGCGTGGACAGGACGAACACCGAAGCGCCGTTCGCGGCATCGTTGACCGCGGCATCGGCATGGATCGAGATGAACAGGTCGGCCTGGGCCGAGCGCGCCTTCATGTAGCGGTCCTGCAACGGCACGAAGCTGTCGCCGTCACGGATCAGCACGGCGCGCATGCCGGGGTCGGCGTCGATCTGGCGCGCGAGTTCACGCGCCACGGCGAGCGTGACGGCTTTTTCGTTGAGGCCGCTGGGGCCGTGCGCACCGGGATCCTTGCCGCCATGGCCGGCGTCGATGGCGATGATCAACTGGCGCTGGCCCGGGCCGATCACGTCCTTCATGGTTTTTGCTGGCGGCACGCGTGGCGTGACGACTTCGGCGGGCTCGATCGCCGGCAACGCCGCGGCGATTGACTCGGGTTGCCTGGTGGTTGTTGCAGGCGAAGTGACAGCGATCGATGAGGGCAGAGGCGCCGCGGCGCGCGGCGTACCGCCCGGCGGCGACAGATCGAGCAAGAGGCGCGTGCGGCCGCCACTACCCTCGACATGGGCGTCCGTGGAAACCATGCGACCCAACTCGAACACGATGCGCAAAGTGTCCGGCGTCGGCCGGCCGGTACGAACATTGGTGACCACGCCGTTGGCAGCGGGCAAGTCGTAAGCCGCGTCGAGCTTGGCGCCCTGCAGGTCGACGACCAGGCGCGCGGGATTGCTCAGGGTGAAAAACTTGTACTGCGCCGGCGCGGAAAGCTCGATTTCAGCGCGCGTGCCCTGGTCGTTCTCCAGCAGCCGCACGCTGCGCAGATCGGCCGCCGACGCGCTGCCGGCTGCTGTGGCCAGCGCGGCGAAAAGCGGAATCAGGAGCGGGGTCGGGCGCATGGCCCGGATTGAAGCACCAGCTTTTCCGGATTGCAAGGGGTTTCCCCTTTAAAATCCAGCACCTGGGCGACTTTCCTCGGAAATTCCTAAGAAGAGGCTCCAGGAGCCGCCATTTCATTGAGTCTTGCCAGCAGGACCCGGCCGATGTCACTGCCTGCGTGCAACTGTGCGCGGCGACCCTCGCCCGCCACGGCCAGACTGATATCCAGATCGGCTGCCGGCAGGCCCGAGCCGCCCCGCTCGGGCCATTCGACCAGCCAGAGCTGGGCTTGGCTGGCGAGTTCGTCCAAGCCCAGGAAATCAAGTTCGGCGGCTTCGGCGATCCGGTAAAGATCGAGATGCGCGGCTTCGCCATCGGCGAGCCGGTAGCGCTCGATCAGTGTGTACGTCGGGCTCTTGATCGCGCCGGTCACGCCCAGCGCACGCAGCATGGCGCGCGCGAGCGTGGATTTTCCGGCGCCGAGATCACCGTGCAGATGGATCACCAGCGGCGCGGTGAATGCCTGTGCCAACCGTTGCCCCAACTCCTCGGTGGCGTCGGCGTCGAGCAGCGCGAAAACCGGCGCCGTCATTCCGGATTCACCATGCGGCGCAGGTGCGGAAACAGATCGGAAGGCAGCAGCCCGCGTTCGCCATCGATGCGCGCAGCGGCATCGCCGGCCGCGCCGTGCAGCAGTGCGCCGAACACCGCCGCTTCGAATCGCGGCAGATGTTGCGCATGCAGCGCCGCGATCACGCCGGTGAGGATATCGCCCATGCCGCCGGTCGCCATGCCGGG
>NZ_DATGBO010000044.1:0-12627 GCF_035312645.1 Arenimonas sp. | reverse complement strand
TGGGCAATTCTATTTCGCCGAGCCCGGCCAGCGACCCGGAATTCATCCAGCGCAGGTCGTTGGCGAGCTTGTTCAAGGCCACGGCAAGCGTGTTGAGCTGCCCGGAAAACTCCACCGCCGCGTCCTGGGAAGCAATGCCTTCAAACAGGTTCGTCGCCTGGGAAAATTTCACACCAGTACGCTCGCGCAGTTGCGCAATCGCCCGTTTTCCGAAACGCGGATCGGCGTTGATGCCGGTGCCGATCGCAGTACCACCCAGCGGCAATCGATGCAGGCGACGCGCACTGTCGTCGAGGCGCTCGATCGCCGAGGCCAGCTGCGCCGACCACGCCGACAATTCCTGGCCCAGGCTCAGCGGCATCGCATCCATCAGATGCGTGCGCCCGGTCTTGATCACCTTCGCCAATGATTTTCCGCGGCGGTCGATAGTCGCTTTCAGATGCTTGAGCGCCGGTCGCAATTGCTCCTGCCAGACCAGCGCCGCCGACACCTGGATCGCCGTGGGAATCACGTCATTGGAACTCTGCCCGAGGTTGACGTGATCGTTGGGATGCACGGGCTTTTTCAGCGTGCGTGACGCCAGCGTCGCGATCACCTCGTTGGCATTCATGTTGCTCGACGTCGCCGATCCGGTCTGGAAGACGTCGATCGGGAAATGTCCGTCGAACTCGCCGGCAGCTACGTCCTCAGCGGCCTTGGCGATCGCCGCGGCGGCATTTTTCGGCAGCAGTCCCAGCCCGGCATTCGCCGTCGCCGCCGATGCCTTGATCAGGCCCAGCGCGCGGATGAAGCTGCGCGGCAGACGCAGGCCGGAGATCGGGAAATTGTCCACCGCACGCTGGGTCTGCGCGCCGTACAAGGCATCGGCGGGGACGCGAAGTTCGCCCAGGCTGTCGTGTTCGAGGCGGGTCTTGGCGGTCATCGGCAGCATCCTGGAGACGGTTTGCCGGAATGATAGCCCCGCTCGCCGTGTAGAATTTGCGCCTTGCCCGCGCTGGCCGCGCTCCTGGCTCCGCCCGGAACCTCGCGACAAGGCGCCGTCGTCACCTTTCGTTTTTCCGGAATCGCGCCCATGTCCGAACACACCCTGCTCGCCCTGTCTCCGCTCGATGGCCGCTACGCCGGCAAGGTCGAAGCGCTGCGGCCGATCTTCTCCGAATACGGCCTGATCAAGGCGCGGGTGACGGTCGAAGTCGAATGGCTGCTGGCGCTGGCGATGGAAAAAGGCATCGTCGAACTCGCCCCGTTCACTGCCGCCGCGACCCAACGCCTGCGTGCGCTGGCATCGGGTTTCTCTGTCGCCGACGCCACCCGCGTCAAGGAGATCGAGCGCACCACCAACCACGACGTCAAGGCCGTGGAATATTTCATCAAGGAAAAACTCAAGGGCGACGCCGAGCTCGGACCGGCGCTGGAATTCGTGCACTTCGCCTGCACGTCCGAAGACATCAACAACCTCAGCTATTCGCTGATGCTCAGCCAGGCGCGCGCGCAGGTGATCGCCACGTCCATCGCCGCGCTCGCCGACAAGCTGCGCGCGCTGGCGCATGAACACGCCGCGCTGCCGATGCTGTCGCGCACGCACGGCCAGACCGCGTCGCCAACCACGGTCGGCAAGGAAATCGCCAACGTCCTCGCGCGCCTGCTGCGGCAGCAGAAGCAACTCGCGCAGATCGAGATGCCCGGCAAGATCAACGGCGCGGTCGGCAACTACAACGCGCACATCGTCGCCTACCCGGAAATCGACTGGCCGGCGTTCGCGCAGCGCTTCGTCGAATCGCTGGGCCTGACCTTCAATCCCTACACCACGCAGATCGAACCGCACGACGGCATCGCCGAACTGTGCGACGTGCAGCGCCGCATCAACACCATCCTGATCGATCTGTGCCGCGACATCTGGGGCTATATCTCGCTGGGGTATTTCAAGCAGTCGGTGAAAGCCGGCGAAGTCGGTTCGTCGACCATGCCGCACAAAGTCAACCCTATCGATTTCGAAAATGCCGAAGGCAATTTCGGCATCGCCAATGCCTTGCTGACGCATTTCGCCGAGAAACTGCCGATCAGCCGCTGGCAGCGCGACCTCACCGATTCGACCGTGCTGCGCGCGCTCGGCACCGCCTTCGGCCATTCGCTGATCGCCATCGATGCGCTGATGCGCGGCTTGGGCAAGCTCAGCGCCAATCCCGAACGCCTCGCCACCGACCTCGATGCCGCTTGGGAAGTGTTGGCCGAGCCGGTGCAGACGGTGATGCGTCGCTATGACCTGCCGAACCCGTATGAGCAGTTGAAAGCGCTGACGCGCGGCCAGGGCATCACCGAAGCGGCGATGCGCGAATTCGTCGCCGGGCTGGATCTGCCTGCCGATGCCAAGGCGAGATTACTGGCGCTGACGCCGGGCGGATACGTGGGCTTGGCGGAAGCGCTGGCGAAAAGAATCTGATTGCGTAGGAGCGATGGCAATCGCGACCGTGCCTGGCGCGAGACCTCTCGTCGCGATTGCCATCGCTCCTACGAAAACCTGCCGGGCATTTCGCGACTTGCGTCGCTCCTACCAAAGCATGATGAGGACGCCAGCCATGATCGAAGTTGCCGCCACAGCAAAAAACTTCCTCGGTCTGCCTGTCGCGCAATTCCTGCGCGATTACTGGCAGAAAAAACCGTTGCTGATCCGGCAGGCGTTTCCCGACTATGACGCGCCGCTGGCGCCGGAAGACCTCGCCGGGCTCGCCTGCGAAGAAGCTGCGCTCTCGCGCCTGGTCAACTACAACCGCAAGAAAGATGCGTGGACCTTGCGCAGCGGCCCGTTCGCCGAATCGGAATTTCCGAAACTCGGCAAGAAGGACTGGACCCTGCTCGTGCAGGACATGGACAAGTGGGACCTGGACGTGCGCGCCCTGCTCGACCGCTTCCGCTTCCTGCCGGCCTGGCGCGTCGACGATGTGATGATCAGCTTCGCCACGCCGGGCGGCTCGGTCGGCCCGCATGTCGATCAATACGATGTTTTCCTGCTGCAGGCGCAGGGCCAGCGTCGCTGGCAGATCGATACGAATCCGAAAGCGTCGAAAGCCTTCCGCCCCGATGTCGACCTGAAACTTCTGCAAACATTCAAACCGTCGCACGAGTGGATACTCGAACCCGGCGATATGCTGTATCTGCCGCCGGGCGTGCCGCATCACGGCGAGGCGGTCGATGCCTGCATGACGTTTTCGATCGGCATGCGCGCGCCGTCGCAAGCCGAATTGATCGTCGATCTTGCCGAGGAAATCGCCGCGACACTGCCGGAGGAATCGCGCTATGGCGATCCCGATCTGAACGAACCCGAAGATGCTTTTGAAATAGATGCGGCCGCGTTTGCGCGCGTCGATGCCGCACTCGCCGCATTGCAGGATCTGCCGGCCGCGAAGAAACGCGAATGGTTCGGCCGTTTCATCACCCGCTATCGTGCCTCCGGCGAAATTTCCGCCGCGCCGAAAACGCCAAGCCTCGCGGTGGTTGAGAAAACCCTGCTCGAAGGCGGATTGCTGCTGCGGCATCCGTTCGCGCGCACGGCCTGGGCGAAGGATGGCAAGCAGGCGACGCTGTTCGTAACCGGCGAGTCGTATGCGATGGGCGCCGCATCCGCGCGCTTGCTTGCCAGTTACGATGCCCTCGATGAAGCGGCGTTCGCCAAGCTCGATGCGCCGGCACGCGCGGCGCTGGAAACCTTGATCGGCCAAGGGCACTATCAGCTGCAACGTCCGCCAAAATCCCGCAAATAACCCGCCGAGGAGGAGCCAATGAACACGTTGGATATCCCGGATTTTCGCGTCGAACCCGCCGACTACACGGCCGATATCGACGACCTGCGCGCCATCCGCGAGCCGGTGTTCGTGGTCGAACAGAACGTGCCGATCGAGATGGAGTGGGACGAGCTCGATCCGCTCTGCCACCACGTCATCGCCCGCGACAGCGAACATCGACCCATCGGCACCGGCCGGCTCACGCCCGAACACAAGATCGGCCGCATGGCCGTGCTGCGCGAATGGCGCGGAAAGGGCGTCGGCGATGCCCTGCTGCAGGCGTTGATCGAACAGGCTCGCGACCTGGGTTGGAGCGAGGTCAGCCTCAATGCCCAGGTCGATGCGATCGGGTTCTACGCGAAATTCGGCTTCGTCGAATACGACGCGCGCTTCGAGGAAGCCGGTATCCAGCACCAGGCGATGAAGCTCGCGCTACCGCCGCGTGAACCGCTGCAGCGACATACCGCCGCCGCGCGCGGACCGTCGCAGAAAGCGATCGAATTCGATCATGTCGACGCAGCGATCGAAGCCACCTGCCGGGTGATCGTCGAAGCGCGTCGTGGTCTGGTCGCCTATACCCGCGATCTCGAACACGCGTTGTACGCGCAGCCGGCGGTGGTCGATGCCTTCAAGCAGTTCGCGGTGTCGGGCCGCGGCGGCGTCGCGCGCATCCTGGTGCAGGATCCAGTTCTCGCGCAGCGCCAGCCGCATCCTTTGCTGGCATTGGCGCAGCGCTTGCCGACCGCGTTCCAGTTCCGCACACCGGTCGACCCCGAGGACCTGCAATACGCCTCGGTCTATCTGGCCAGCGATCACGACGGCTACTTGTTCCGACTACTCGGCAGTCGCTTCGAAGGCGACTGGAGCCCGGCCCTGCCCGCGCGCAGCCGCCAGCTCAACGAACACTTCGGCCGCGTCTGGGAACGCTGCCGGCCGTGCACGGAATTCCGCGCGCTAGGGTTGTAGGGCCTGGGAGACGGGTACTAATGCCCTTCCCGCTCGCGTTATACTTCCCGGCCTTGTCTGCCCTTGGCCGGCAGGGCAACGAATCCCAACCCGAACAATGACTTGGCCTGCACTCCTAATGGGGCCCGAGCGGACGCCGTGGATAGCCTGATCAAGCAGTTTTCTCAGTCCTCGCAGCTTTCCGGTGGCAATGCCGCCTTCATCGAAGACCTGTACGAGCAGTACCTGGTCAATCCCGACAGCGTCGGCAGCAAATGGAAGGCGTATTTCGACGGCTTCAAGGGCCGCGAAGCCGGCGACGTCCCGCACTCGGTCGTGATGATGCAAGTGCAGGCCGCCGCCAGGCAGGGTGCCCACGCCAGCGCTGGCAGCATCGATGAGGAAGCAGCGCGCAAGCAGACTGCGGTTGGCAAGCTGGTCACGGCGTACCGGTCCCGCGGCCATCTCGCGGCACACCTCGATCCCCTCGCGATGGCCCCGTCGCAGGACGCGCCCGACCTCAGCCTCGCCTTCCACGGCCTGAGCGATGCCGACCTCGACCACGAATTCGCTGTCGCCACCTACTTCGGCGCCCCCAAGTACAAATTGCGCGACCTCGTCGCCAAGCTCAAGGCGACCTACAGCAACACCATCGGCGCGGAGTTCATGTACATCTCCGACGCCGCGCAGCGGCGCTGGATGCAGGAGCGCTTCGAAGGCGCCGCCGGCGCGCTGGGTTTCGCCAAGGAAGACAAACTACGCATTCTCGAGCGCCTCACCGCGGCTGAAGGTCTTGAGCGCTACCTGCACACCAAGTACGTCGGCCAGAAGCGTTTCTCGCTGGAAGGCGGCGATTCGCTGATTCCGCTGATGGACACGCTGGTCCGTCGCGGTGGCAGCACCGGCGTCAAGGACGCCGTGATCGGCATGGCCCATCGCGGCCGTCTCAACGTGCTGATCAATACCCTGGGCAAGTCGCCGCAGAAACTCTTCGCCGAGTTCGAAGGCCGCTTCGACCATCCCGATACACCCGAACACAGCGGCGACGTGAAATACCACATGGGATTCTCCGCCGATGTCGCCACGCCCGGCGGCCCGGTGCATCTCGCGCTGGCCTTCAATCCCTCGCACCTGGAGATCGTCAATCCGGTGGTCGCCGGCAGCGTGCGTGCGCGCCAGATGCGCCGCCAGGACGGCGAGCGCAAGCAGGTGCTGCCGATCCTGATCCACGGCGATGCCGCATTCGCGGGCCAAGGCGTGATCATGGAACTGTTCCAGATGTCGCAGGCGCGCGGTTTCGCGGTCGGCGGCACGGTGCATGTGGTGATCAACAACCAGGTTGGTTTCACCACCAGCCGCCCCGACGACGCCCGCTCGACGCTGTATTGCACCGATCCCGCCAAGATCATCGGCGCGCCGGTGATCCACGTGAATGGCGATGACCCGGAAGCCGTGGTGTTCTGCGCGCAGGTCGCCTACGACTTCCGCCAGCAGTTCGGCCGCGACATCGTCATCGATCTGGTCTGCTATCGCCGCCACGGCCACAACGAGGCCGACGAACCGGCCGCGACGCAGCCGCTGATGTACCAGAACATCCGCGCCCGCAAGACCACGCGCGAGCTTTACGCTGACGCGCTGGTCGCGCAGGGCGCGATCGCCACTGATGCCGGCAAGGCGCTGGTCGACGCCTATCGCGACAAGCTTGATCGCGGTGACGTCACTACCGAGATCGCCAAGGTCGACGGCGACCCGTTCGGTGTCGACTGGACGCCGTGGTTGAACGGCACGCTGGCCGACGCCGTCAAGACCGGTCTCGCGCGCTTCTCGCTCGACAGCCTGGCCAAGAAGATCAACACGCTACCGGAGACGCTGACGCTGCATCCGCGCGTCGCCAAGATCTACGAAGACCGCCGCAAGATGATGACCGGCGAGCTGGCAATGGATTGGGGTTTCGCGGAAAACCTCGCCTACGCCACTTTGCTCACCGAAGGTTATCGCCTGCGCCTGGTCGGCCAGGATTCCGGTCGCGGCACCTTCTTCCATCGTCATGCCGTGTTGCACGACCAGGTCACCGACGGCACCTACATGCCGCTCGCCGAACTCGCACCGCAGCCCGAGCACGCGGTGATCATCGACTCGCTGCTTTCCGAAGAAGCAGTGATGGCGTTCGAGTACGGCTATTCCACCGCCGAGCCGATGACGCTCAACATCTGGGAAGGCCAGTTCGGCGACTTCGCCAACGGCGCGCAGGTGGTGATCGATCAGTTCATCACCTCCGGCGAATCGAAATGGGAGCGCCTCTGCGGCCTGGTGCTGTTCCTGCCGCACGGCTATGAAGGCCAGGGCCCGGAGCACAGTTCCGCGCGCCTCGAGCGCTTCCTGCAGTTGTGCGCGCTCAACAACATCCAAGTCTGCACACCGACCACGCCCGCGCAGATGTTCCATATGCTGCGCCGGCAGATGTTGCGTGCCACGCGCAAGCCGCTGGTGGTGATGACGCCGAAATCGATGCTGCGCAACAAGGTGTCGGTGTCGACGATGGACGAGCTCGCCAATGGCAGCTTCCAGAATTTGATCCCGGACAGCCATTGCAAGGACGCGACGAAAGCCAAGCGCGTCGTGGTCTGCGGCGGCAAGGTTTATTACGACCTCGCCGAGGCCGCCGATGCCAAGGGTCTTACCGACGTGGCGATCGTGCGCATCGAACAGCTGTATCCATTCCCGCGCGCCGAACTTGAAGCCGAGCTCAAGCGTTTCGGCAACGCCAAGGAAGTGATCTGGTGCCAGGAAGAGCCGCAGAACCAGGGCGCGTGGTATCAGGTCCAGCATCACCTGCGCTTCTGCCTGCAAGCCGGTCAGAACCTGCATTACGTCGGTCGCAGCCGTTCCGCCGCGCCGGCCTGCGGACATCTCAACACGCACAACGCCGAACAGGCGAAGCTGCTCGCCGATGCGCTGGTCAATCCGGCCAACGGCGAACACGTCAGCGAATAACCGAAACCTCACCCAGGGCCCTGTCCATGAGCATCGAAGTCAAAGTACCGGTTCTGCCGGAATCCGTTTCCGACGCCACCATCGCTACCTGGCACAAGAAAGCCGGCGACAGCGTCCGCCGCGACGAGAACCTGCTCGATCTGGAAACCGACAAGGTCGTGCTGGAAGTGCCCTCGCCAGTCGACGGCGTGCTCAAGGAAATCAAGTTCAAGGAAGGCGACACCGTCACCAGTTCGCAGGTGATCGCGGTGATCGAGGAAGGCGCGGTTGCTGCGGCGCCGGCTGCTGCGCCTGTTGCAACGGCTCCGGCCGCGGCTTCGGCGACACCAGTCGCGGCTAAAGCCGCTCCTGCGCCTGCGAAGATCGATTCGGCGCTGCCGCCGGGCGCGGCCAATTTCGCTGCGCGCAACGACGTCAATCCGGCCGATGTCGCCGGCACCGGTCGTCGCGGCGCGGTGACCAAGGAAGACCTCGTCAACTTCGTCAACAGCGGCGGCGCCAATGTCGCCAGCGGCGCCCGCCCGGAATCGCGCGTGCCGATGACGCGCATCCGCCAGCGCATCGCCGAACGCATGATGCAGTCGAAGAATTCCATCGCGATGCTCACGTCCTTCAACGAGGTCAACCTCGGCAAGGTCATGGCGATGCGCAAGGATCTGGGCGAGCCGTTCGAGAAGACCCACGGCATCAAGCTCGGCTTCATGAGCTTCTTCGCCAAGGCCGCAGCCAACGCGCTGGCCAAGTATCCGGTGGTGAACGCCTCGGTTGATGGCACCGACGTGATCTATCACGGCTACTCGGACATCTCGATCGCAGTCGCCACCGAAAAAGGCCTGGTCACGCCGGTGCTGCGCGGGGTCGAAAACCAGAGCTTCGCCGACATCGAGCTGGCGATCGCCAATTACGCGAAAGCGGCGCGCGAAGGTGGCCTCAAGCTTGAAGACCTGCAGGGCGGCACCTTCACGATCACCAACGGCGGCACCTTCGGCTCGCTGATGTCGACGCCGATCGTCAATCCGCCGCAGTCGGCGATCCTGGGCATGCACGCCATCAAGGAGCGTCCGATCGCCGAGAACGGCCAGGTTGTGATCGCGCCGATGATGTACATCGCGCTGTCCTACGATCACCGCATCATCGATGGCAAGGACGCGGTGCTGTTCCTGGTCGACATCAAGAACCAGCTGGAAAATCCGCACCGGATGCTGTTGGGCCTGTAATGCCGGGAGATGGGAGAAGGGAGTCGGGAGAAAGACCCCAGCTCTTGCGTCTCCCGTCTCTCCTCTCCCGTCTCCAGAGGAAGTTTCATGAGCGAACAATTCGACGTAGTTGTGATCGGCGGCGGCCCCGGCGGTTACGTGGCCGCGATTCGCGCCGCGCAGCTGGGCCTGAAAACGGCCTGCGTGGACGCCTTCATCGGCAAGGACGGCAAGCCCGCGCTCGGCGGCACCTGCCTCAATATCGGCTGCATTCCGTCGAAGGCGCTGCTCGATTCCTCGCGCCAGTTCCACAACCTCACGCACAGCTTCAAGGACCACGGCATCAGCGCCGACAATGCGAAGATCGACGTCACCGCGATGATCGCGCGCAAGGACAAGATCGTTAAGCAATTCACCGGCGGCATCAACGTGTTGTTCAAGGGCATCAAAGGCAATGCGGTCACGCCGATCGCTGGCTTCGCCACGCTCAAGCCGGGCAAGGTGATCAGCATCAAGGGCCACGATGGCAACGTCGCCGAGATCACCGCCAAGCACGTGATCCTCGCGGCTGGCTCGGCGCCGATCGAACTGCCGTTCGCGAAATACGACAACAAGCTGATCCTCGACAATGCCGGCGCGCTCGACATCGGCAGTACGCCGAAACGCCTTGGCGTGATCGGCTCGGGTGTGATCGGTCTCGAGCTCGGCAGCGTCTGGCGCCGTCTCGGTGCCGAGGTCACGATCCTCGAAGCCCTGCCTGAGTTCCTCGCCGCCGCCGACGCCGACATCGCCAAAGCCGCCGCACGCGAATTCAAGAAACAGGGCCTGGACATCAAGCTCGGCGCGAAAGTCAGCAAAGCCGAGATCAAGGGCCAGGAAGTCCACGTCACCTACACCGATGCCGCCGGCGAGCAGACGATCGTCGTCGACAAGCTGCTGGTTTCGGTCGGCCGCAAAGCCGCCACCGCCGGCCTTCTCGCCGATGGCACCGGCGTAAAGCTCGATGAGCGCGGCCGCGTTGTCGTCGACGAACATTGCGCCACGGGTGCCGACGGCATCTGGGCGATCGGCGACTGCGTACGCGGCCCGATGCTCGCGCACAAGGCATCCGAGGAAGGCATCGCAGTTGCCGAGTTGATCGCCGGCCTGCCCGGCCACGTCAACCTCG
This sequence comes from Arenimonas sp., assembly GCF_035312645.1. Taxonomy (GTDB): domain Bacteria; phylum Pseudomonadota; class Gammaproteobacteria; order Xanthomonadales; family Xanthomonadaceae; genus Arenimonas. Next base: position 2,545 of record NZ_DATGBO010000044.1, on the reverse strand, counting down.
ACACCGTGCCGTGGGTGATCTACACCGAGCCGGAAATCGCCTGGGTCGGCAAGACCGAAAAAGAATGCAAGGACGCCGGCATTCCGTACAAGGTTGGCACCTTCCCGTTCGCCGCCGTCGGCCGCGCCGTCGCGATGAACGAAACCGCCGGCCTGGTGAAGGTGATCGCGCACGCAGAAACCGACCGCATCCTCGGCCTGCACATGTGCGGACCGAACGTCTCGGAAATGGTCCACGAAGGCGTCGTCGCGATGGAATTCAACGGCTCCGCCGAAGACCTCGCGCGCATCTGCCACGCGCATCCGACGCTGTCGGAAGCTGTGCACGAAGCGGCGCTCGCCGTGGACAAGCGGGCGATACACAAGGCGAATTGAGCGGCGAGGTTTTTCTCGATCACCTTTTCGAGCACCATCGATGCATTGCAGGAAAGCCGCCGAAAGGCGGCTTTCTTGTTTGTTCCTCGGCCCGCTTTTTTCCCGTCATCCCGGCGAAAGCCGGGACCAAAATTGATCTTTCGAGACAGGAAAAAACAAATGGGTCCCGGCTTTCGCCGGGATGACGGACTCTGGGCAACCATGCCCTACAGAACATCCGGCACACGCTGACTGACGGTCGGCCACAAATTACAGAAGCTCGCACGTCTCTACAGAATCAATCGAAATGCGCGAACGTATGCCCTGCGTCTATATACTTGCCAGCAGCGAACGCGGAACACTTTACGTTGGTGTCACCTCGGATTTACGCCTTCGCATTTGGCAGCACAAGACCGGAGCAGTCATCGGATTCACCGCAAAACATCGCGTTCACGAACTGGTTTGGCATGAGCAACACGAAACGATGGTCTCCGCCATCCATCGCGAGAAATGCATCAAAGAATGGAAACGCATCTGGAAGATCGAATTGATCGAAAAAATGAATCCGTCGTGGCGCGATCTATACCCAGATATCACATAGCCGGTTCCCGGCACCTGCCGGAATGATGGAGTCGCAATGACTGACCAAAACCCCTTCCGCGCCTTCCGTATCCACAGCGACGTTTCCGGCCACCGCGCCGGAATCGAGAGCATGACTGTCGATACGCTCAGCCCCGGCGAGATCGTCATCAAGACCGCCTACAGCAGTGTCAATTACAAGGACGCGCTCGCCGGTACCGGGCAAGGAAAAATCCTGCGGACGTTTCCGCTCAATGGCGGCATCGATGTCGCCGGCCATGTCGTTGCTTCCAGTGATCCGAAATTCCGCGAAGGCGATGCGGTGTTGTGCACCGGCTGCGGGTTGTCGGAAACCCGCGATGGCGGCTACAGCGAAATCGCGCGGCTGGAATCGAAATGGGCGATCGCGCTGCCGGATGGATTGAGCCTGCGCGAGAGCATGATCCTGGGCACCGCTGGCTTCACCGCCGCACTGGCCCTGTATCGCATGCAGCAGAACGGCCAGTCGCCGGAGCTCGGCCCGATCGCGGTCAATGGCGCGACCGGCGGCGTCGGAAGCCTTGCGACGGCGATCTTTGCCCGCGCCGGCTATCTGGTCCATGCGATCAGCGGCAAGGCCGAACACGGCGACTACCTGCGCGAACTCGGCGCCAGCGCGGTGCTCGGGCGCGACGCCGTCCTGACGAACAAACCCATGGATACCGCGCGCTTCGGCGGCGCCCTGGACAACGTCGGTGGCCCGATGCTGGGCGCTCTGCTCGCGCAGATCGCGCCTTACGGCAATGTCGCGAGCTGTGGCCTGGCCGGTAGCCCGACGCTGGAGGCCACCGTCATGCCTTTCATCATCCGCGGCGTTTCCCTGTTGGGTATCGCCTCTGCCGGCACGGCCCGGGACATCCGCGAGGCGGTCTGGTCGCATCTGGCATCGGACTGGAAACCAGCCGCGCTGGAACGCATCTGCACGCGCGAAGCGAGCCTGGAAGAGTTGCCCGAGGTCTTCCCGCCCATGCTGGCTGGAGCCTCCTTCGGTCGGACAATCGTCAAACTGTGATCTCATTCTTGCGTCATCCGGCTTTCACAGGCATACAATCACGCAATCTTTGTGGAGGGCCCCTATGGCACGCATCCTGATTGTTGACGATTCCCCGTCCCAGCTCATGGGCATGAAGCGCATCGTGGAGAAGCTCGGCCACGAGGCATTGAGTGCCGAAGATGGCGCGGCGGGCGTCGAAGCGGCCAAGGCGACGCTCCCCGACCTGATCCTGATGGACGTGGTCATGCCCAACCTCAACGGGTTCCAGGCAACCCGAGCGATCTCCAAGGAAGCCACCACCGCGCATATTCCGGTCGTGCTGGTGACCACCAAGGATCAGGAGACCGACAAGGTCTGGGGCATGCGCCAGGGCGCCAAAGCCTACATCACCAAACCCTTCACCGAGACGCAGCTGATCGAAGTGATCAACTCGTTGCTCGTTCCGGGCTGATTCTGGCCGCGGCTAACGCCGCTCCCGAAGCCGCGCTTCCCTACTTCTTCGCAAACACTTCCGCGAGCTTCGCGTAGGCCTCGCGCTGCGCCTCGTTGTCGGCACGCGGCGCCGTCACTTCGATTTCCA
>NZ_DATGBO010000043.1:0-8972 GCF_035312645.1 Arenimonas sp. | reverse complement strand
ACTTGCCGATGATCTTGCGCTTGGCTTCCGGGTCCGAAACGCCCGCCAGCGCTTTGAAGTAGCGGTCGGCGGCATCGATGCGGATGACCTTGACGCCCATGTGCTCGGCCATGGTCGCCATCACCTGGTCGCCTTCCTTCCAGCGCAACAGCCCGGTATCGACGAACACGCAGGTCAGGCGCTCGCCTAGCGCGCGATGCAAGAGCGCGGCGACAACCGAGGAATCGACGCCGCCCGACAGGCCGAGCAGCACTTCATCGCTGCCGACTTTCTCACGCACGCGGGCGATCTGGTCCTCGATGATGTTGGCGGCGGTCCACAAGGTATTGCAGCCGCAGATATCGACCGCAAACCGGCGCAGCATATGCTCGCCGGATTTGGTGTGGGTGACTTCGGGATGGAACTGCACGCCATACCAGCGGCGGCGCTCGTCGGACATCGCGATGATCGGCACCGACTCGCTACGCGCGGCGACTTGGAAACCGTCCGGGATCGCGGTGACGCGATCGCCGTGGCTCATCCAGACATCGAGTTTTGGCGGCGAGCCGGCGTGGTCCTTCAGGCCATCGAGCAACGCGCACTCGGCAGTGACTTCGACTTCGGCGTAACCGAATTCGCGATGGTGCCCGCCCTCGACATCGCCGCCGAGCTGCATCGCCATCGTCTGCATGCCGTAGCAGATACCGAGGATCGGCAGGCCGCTGTCGAACACCTGCCGCGGCGCGCGTGGCGAGCCGGCCTCGGTGGTCGACTCCGGTCCGCCGGAAAGAATGATGCCCTTCGGTGCGAAACGCGCGATCTCTTCCGGATCGTGATCCCAGGCCCATATCTCGCAGTACACGCCGAACTCGCGGATGCGCCGCGCGATCAGCTGCGTGTACTGCGCGCCGAAATCGAGGATGAGGATCTTGTCGTGGTGGATGTCGGTCATGGATTCGGGAGACGGGAATGGGGAGACGGGATACGGAGGGCCAGGCAATCGACGATGGGCGGAAGAAAACCAGTAGATTCGAAGCAAAGTGCTGCTTTCACGTCTCCCGTCTCCCCATTCCCGTCTCCCACCACTCACCCCATCCGATAATTCGGCGGCTCTTTCGTAATCTGCACGTCATGCACATGGCTCTCGCGCGTGCCGGCCGAAGTAACGCGGACGAATTTCGGGCGGGTGCGCATTTCCTCGATGGTCGCGCAGCCGACGTAACCCATCGACGCGCGGACGCCACCGGCGAGCTGATGGACGATGTTGGCGAGCAGGCCGCGATACGGGACGCGACCTTCGATGCCTTCCGGCACCAATTTGTCGGCATCGGATGCATCCTGGAAATAGCGATCCTTGCTGCCCAGCTCCATCGCGCCCAACGAACCCATGCCGCGATAACTCTTGTAGCTGCGGCCCTGGAACAACTCGACGTCGCCCGGTGCCTCTTCAGTGCCGGCGAACAGGCCGCCGATCATCACCGTGCTCGCACCGGCGACCAACGCCTTGGCGATGTCGCCGGAATAGCGGATGCCGCCATCGGCGATCAACGGAATGCGGCCTTTGAGCACGTCGGCGACCATGCCGATCGCGGTGATCTGCGGAACCCCGACGCCGGCAACGATGCGCGTGGTGCAGATCGAGCCAGGACCGACGCCGACCTTCACGGCATCGGCACCGTGATCCATCAACGCGAGCGCGGCGTCGCCGGTGACGATATTGCCGCCGATCACCTGCACGTTCGGGAAATTCTTCTTCACCCAGGCGACGCGATCGAGCACGCCCTGCGAATGACCGTGCGCGGTATCGACCACGATCACATCGACACCGGCAGCGACCAGCGCCTCGACGCGCGCCTCGGTATCGCCACCGACGCCGACCGCAGCGCCCGACAGCAATTGCTCGTCGCTGTCCTTGGCGGCATTGGGGTTGTCGCGGGCTTTCTGGATGTCCTTGACGGTGATCAGGCCGCGCAGCTGGAAACTGTCGTTGACCACCAGCACCTTCTCGATGCGGTGCTTGTGCATCAGCGCGAGCACTTCGTCGTCGCTGGCGCCCTCGCCGACCGTGACCAGTTTTTCCTTCTTGGTCATGATGTGGCGGATCGGGTCGTCGAGCTTGGTTTCGAAGCGCATGTCGCGGCTGGTGACGATGCCCAGCAGCTGGCCGCCATCGACTACCGGCACGCCGGAGATGTTGCGCGCGCGGGTGAGCTTGATCACGTCGCCAATGGTTGCGTCCGGGCTGACCGTGAACGGCTCGCGGATCACGCCCGCTTCGAAATTCTTGACCTTGGCCACGTTCGCCGCCTGCTGCGTCAGCGACATGTTCTTGTGCAGGATGCCGATGCCGCCCAACTGCGCCATGGCTATCGCCAAACGAGCTTCGGTGACCGTATCCATGGCCGCAGCCACGATCGGCAGGTTCAGGGTGATGCCACGGGTCAGCTGCGTGGACAGGCTGACGTCCTTGGGCAGGACGGTGGAATGGGCGGGAACGAGGGAGACGTCGTCGAACGTCAGGGCTTCGGCCTGGATGCGCAGCATGAGGGTGCGGTTCCGGGAATGGGAAGCGCGCAATTATAGCCTGTCCGCCCCGCTGCGTGCGCCCTGCCCTTGCGTCTGCCCGGATCTCAGCTTGGCCAGCGCTCCATGCACGTCCGACCCGGCGGTGAGCGGTGAGATTGTGCCCGTCATGCCCGCTAAGGCGGGAAGCGCTTCACAACACCGAAGCCGGTCATCCAGTGTCTTTCGCTTTGGGGCTTGGTCGTGATGATTAAAAAGTCACTGGATCCCCGCCTTCGCGGGGATGACGAAACCTCATAGGCTTTTTCCGCTCACCGCTCACCGCTCACCGCTCACCGCTCACCGCTCACCGCTCACCGCTCACCACCTACAACAACGCCAGCGACAACCACGGCACCCACGTGATGATCAGCAAGGCGGCGCCCACCAGCAGGAAAAATGGGGCGCAGGCGCGGGTCAGGTTCACGATGTTGGTCTTGAAGCGATAGGCGGCGATGAACAGGTCCATGCCCGCTGGCGGCATGAAGTAGCCGATCTGCAGGTTGGCCAGCATCACGATGCCGAAATGCACGGGATGGATGCCGTAAGCCACTGCCACCGGCACCAGCAGCGGCGTGAGGATTACGATCGCCGAGAAGATGTCGATGAACATCCCAACCAGCAGCAGCACGCCGTTGAGCAGCAGCAGGAACATGCCGGCCGAATGCACGTGCTGGCGGCTGAAATCGAACAGATGGTTGGGCACTTCCTGGTCGACCAGCCAGTTCGACAGCGCACCCGCCGCGCCGAGGATGATCAGGATCGCACCGACCAGGCGCATCGCTTCCGCCATCAGGTCGGGCAATTTCTGCCACTTGATCTCTTTCTTGATCAGCACGGTGACGATCAGCACGTAAAGCGTCGTAACCGCCGCCGCCTCGCTCGCGGCGAATTTTCCCGAGTAGATGCCACCGAGCACGATCAGCGGCAGCGGCAATTCCCATTTCGCGTCTTTCAACGCCGACCACAGTTCGCCAGCATCGAAACCCTGCGTGGCCTTGGGCAGGCGGCGGCCGACCCACATCGCGTGCAGCGCCAGCACCAGGATCATCAAGCTGCCGGGCATCAGGCCAGCCAGGAACAGGTCGCGCATCGTCACAGCCGGCGTGGTGTTGAGCTGGCCGGCGACGAAGCCGTAGAGAATCAGCGGCAACGAGGGCGCGAACAACAGGCCCAGGCTGCCCGACGACGTGACCAGACCGAGACTGTAGCGTTCGGGATAATTGGCCTTGACCAGCGCCGGATACAGGAACGCGCCGATCGCCACGATGGTCATGCCGGACGCGCCGGTGAACGCGGTGAAAAATGCGCAGGCAACGATCGCGACGATCGCCAAGCCGCCGGGCAGCCAGCCGAGCATCGCCAATGACAGGCGAACCAGTCGCGTCGGCGTGCCGCTCTCGCCGAGAAGGTAACCGGCCAGCGTGAACATCGGGATCGCGATCAGCCCGGGTTTGTCGCCCAGCCGGTAGTACTCGACGGCGACCGCGATCAGGTCGTAACCGGCCGCGTTGAAACCCAGCAACGCGATCGCGGCGATGACCGCGAACAAGGGCATGCCCAGCGCCGCCAACAGCAGGACGATCGTCAACCCGATCAACATCAGACTTCATGCTCCGGTGGCTGGGCGAATGCCGCGACGGCGAAACGCAGGCTCAGCAGGCCGAAGCCCGCCGGAAACGCCAGCATCGGCCACCAGCTGGCGATACCTTCGACGAACACCGCCGGCGCCTCCCTTTCCATCTGCAACATGCCCCAGCCATACCAGGCGAGCAGGCCGCAGAGGATCGCAGTCGCCAGTTGCGTGGTCGCCCAGGCGACGCGACGCCACAGCGGCGAAAACAGCCGCGGCAACGCATCAATCGCGATATGCCGGTGCGCACGCGCCGCACCGAGCGCACCCATCAGCGCCAGCCACAACACGCCCATGCGGCTGATGGTTTCGGCCCATTCCAGGCCGGTTTCGAAAAACATGCGCAGACCGATCTGGGTCAGCGCCAGCAACAGCAAGGTGCCGAGCAATCCGGCCAGCAACAGGTCCTCGGCGCGGTGCAAGCCGCGCAGCAACCGTTGGATCACTTGCCAGCCCCGGCAACGGCCTTGCGGATCGCCGCCATCATTTCCGGCGACACGGTCTTGTCGGTTTCCATCTGCTTGGTGACGCGGGCGCCGATATCGCGCCAGCGCGCAGTTTCGGCGGCATCCATGTTGATCACGCTCAAGCCCTGCTTCTGCATTGCGACCAGTGCGGCATCGTCACCGTGCTTGATGCCGGCGTCAGTGCGCGCCGACGCCGCGGCGAACGCCTTGCCAACGATGGCCTGATCAGCCGGCGTGAGTTTCTGCCAGGTCTTCTGGTCGATCAGAGTGAAACCGATGATGTAGGACAGCGGCAGGTTGATCATGTAGCGCAGCTTGCCGTGCCACTGCAGCGCCACCGCGCCGGACGGCGTGTTGGCGACGGTGTCGACCAGGCCGGTCTGCAGGCTGGTGAAGACATCGCCCAGCGGCAGTGGGATCGGGCTGATCCCGGCCATCTTGAAGGTTTTTTCAGCGATCACGTCGTTCTGCGGGATCCAGAGTTTGGTGCCCATCATGTCGGCCTTCGAATGCAAAGGCTTGATGCTCATGATGTAGGCGAAACCCACGCCGGAAGCACCGAGCATGTGGAAGCCCTTGCCTTCGAAACCTTTCGCCAGCAGCGGATCGATCTGCGGGCGGACCTTGTCGACCTGCGACCAGCCACTGAACAGGAACGGCAGACCGTAGATCGGCGCATCGGGATAAACCGCAGCGAGTTCGCTCGAGGTCAGCACGCCGCCCTGCAACTGCCCGAGACGGATCTTGCGCAGCACGACGGCATCGCTGCCCATCACGCCGCCGGGGAAATATTTCACCTGCACGCGGCCCTGCGTGTTCGTCTGCACTTCGGCAGCGGCGGTGCGCAGTTCCTTCATCCAGGCCGAACCATCCGGCGCCAGCGTGGCGATCTTGATCACCTGCTGCGCCGAGGCGGCGGCGGACAGGCCGAAGCTCAGGCACAGCACGGCCAGCGCGCGGCTCACAAACGGGCGGGTCATTCGATGAGCGTGTTTCATGCAGATCCTCAGAAATAGTCTTTGCCGCTTTCAAGCAGTTTGCGGGCGCGGTCCTGCGCCAGCGTATTGGTCAGCGTGAAGCCGGGCGCCTTCGGATCGGCCGCCAGAACTTCATTCAACAATTTGTCGTGCAAAGCCTGATCGAACACCAGCCGCGCGTAGTACTGCGCAAACAGGGTTTTCGCGTACAGGTTCTTTCCCCCGGACAAGGCTATCGCTTTTTCGAAGTAGCTGCGCCCCAGTTCCGGCTTGCCGCCGACCGCTTCCGGCCGCAGGGAATTCATCACGCCCAGATAGACGTAGGCCTGGCCCTGGTCGATATCGGGTTTCAACGCGACAACGCGATCGAGCAGGGCTTCGATCTTGGGTAGGTCGGCGATCGCGCCCCAGTCTTCGGAATTGGCCTGCAGGTAGCCCGACCAGCTCGATGCCAGGCCATACATCAGGTCGGCGTTGCCATCGGCCGCGACGACGGCGGCAAATTTTTCCGGGTTCTGGTCGATCGCCGCGCACAACGCGGCATCTTCCAGGCAGGTCGCGGTGCGCGCGTACGCGAAGGATTTCTTCGCCAGTCGCTGCGCCCGCTGCTTGTCGTCGCCGGTGAAATTCCCGGCGTAGGCGCCGTTGAGTTTCGCCGCCGCCATCAGCATCGCGGCATTGCCCTTGGCGCCGGGCTTCTGGCCTTCGATCAGGCTGTCGAGCAGCAGCAGATACGCCGGCAAGCCGTCGCGCACGGTCGCGGGATCTTCGCTGTCGAGGATCGCGCTGCCGAGATTGTTGGCGAAGCTGTCGCTGGCTTTCTGCACGATGCTCGCGCAACCGGCGAGGCTGGTGGTGATCAGCAAGGCGATGAGGGCAGGAATAGGCTTCATGCGCGGCAGTCTCCCATAACAGTCATGACAAAAACGCCGGTGCCACTTCCGAGGCTTCCGCCGCTTCGAGCGTGTTCTGCATCAACGTCGCCACCGTCATCGGGCCGACGCCACCCGGCACCGGCGTGATCCAGCTGGCGCGCGCGGCGGCCGCTTCGAAACCGACATCGCCGACCAGGCGGCCATCGTCCATGCGATTGATCCCGACATCGATCACCACCGCGCCCGGCTTCACCCATTCGCCCGGCACCAGACCGGGACGGCCGACCGCGACCACGAGGATGTCCGCCTGCCGCACCTGCGCCTCCAACACCTCGCGTGGGGTGAACTTGTGGCAGCTGATCGTCGTGCAGCCGGCGATCAGCAATTCCAGCGCCATCGGCCGGCCAACGTGGTTGCTGACGCCAACGATGACGGCGGTCTGGCCGCGCACGGGACGATCGGTGTAAGCGAGCAAGGTGGTGATGCCGCGCGGCGTGCAGGGGCGCAGGCCGAATTGGCGCAGCGCGAGATGCCCGACGTTTTCCGGATGGAAGCCATCGACGTCCTTGCGCGGATCGATGCGATGGATCAGCCAGCTGCCGTCGCGATTGCCGGGTAGCGGCAGTTGCAACAGGATGCCGTGGATTTTCGGGTCGGCATTGAGCCGGTCGATCAGCGCCGCGAGATCGGCGTCGCTGGTATCGGCGGGCAGATCGAAATCATAGGCGTGGATGCCGACTTTCTTGCAGGCGCGGCGCTTGTTGCGCACGTACACGGCCGACGCCGGATCCGCACCGACCAGAATCACCGCTAACCCCGGTGGCGGCAGGCCCACTACGCCGCGCAACTCGACCCGCTTGGCGAGATCGTCGAGCAGGGCGTCGGCGATGCGCTTGCCGTCGAGGATTTGCGCGGTCATCGGGTTCCTTGGCTGCGGCGGGAATCTTGCGGACGCTACACTGGTGCGGGATGCCGTTGCGCGGCACCCCGGACTTCGCGAAGGGGTCCGGCCAATTATCCCCGATGAGCTCCCTGCCCCGCCATATGAAACGATCGATCGAACTCGAAGCCGCAGCGTTCCGGCGCCTGCTCGCACATCTCGACGCCCGCAAGGACGTACAGAACATCGACCTGATGATTGCCGCTGGCTTTTGCCGCAATTGCCTGTCCGACTGGTACCGGGATGCCTCCGAAGCGGCCGGCATTCCACTGGCCAAGGAGCAGGCGCGCGAATTGATCTACGGCGAGCCTTTCGCCGAATGGAAAGCGAAATACCAGCCGGAGGCGACGCCGGAACAACTCGCGGCATTCGCGGCGGCGCAAAAACGCCACGACGGCTGAGGCGGATCAGCCGACGCCCGGTCGATTGCGAGACGTAAAAATCACCGCCCGCAAGAATCATCGCCACAAAAAAACGCCCCGGAAAACCGGGGCGTTTCGTTTTCCCTGACGAGGGGATGGCAACGTGAATCGATCAGGCGGCGCGGCGGGTGCGCTTGACCGGGCGCTTCGCTACCGGCTTCTTCTTCGCCGCCGTGCGCTTGGCCGGCGCCTTTTTCACGCCGAGCTTTACCAGCACCGGAGCGAGACGGGTTTCAGCCTGGGCTTTTGCTTCGGTTGCCAGCGCGATCACCTGCTTCTTCACAGGGCCCACCTTGGCCTTGGCTTTCTTGCGGAAGGCGATGACGCTGTCGTTGACCGTCTCGACCGCATCCTGCACGGCGGCGCCGGCACGGGCGCGCAGATCGGAAGCGTTGTCGATGGTGTAGGCATAGGATTTGATCGCCTGCTTGCGACCCAACGAGACTGCGCCGATGCCGGCGAGCAGGAGGTCATGCGGCTGGAACTGGACGGGCTTGGCGGTGCGGGCGGCAGCGCGCTTGCTGGTCTTACGGGCCATGGGAAACCTCGATTGTGGGGATTGGGCCGTACGCGGCCGGATGGTTCGCTGCCGAGTCTCGATAGTCAGGGCTGAGCTTTCACACTAACCCCCCAGAACTTGCACGCCCTCCCCGGCCACGACATTCTCCGACCATCCCAGGGAGAACGAGATGGCGACCAAGAAATCCGGCTGGAGCAAGTTTCCCCACGACGCCAAGGCCTTCGATTACGCCGGCGACAAACTCAAGAAAGCCTGGCCCAGCCTGCATGCTGGCGATGGCGAACCCTTCCCCGACGACAAGCGCGCTGCCGCACTGATCAAGGCCGCCGGCAAGACCGCGCCGAAAGGACTCGCCGCCGCCGACCTGGCCGCGCAACTGCAGGACGCCTGGCGCGCCTTCCATCACGGTGATTTCCAGCAGGCCTTCGAGGCTGGCGAAGCCTTGGGCCCCATCGGTGCCTCGGTCGCAGTCAAGGCGATCGGCATCCATGCCACCTACCTGCTCGACGACGATGCCGAACAGCTCAAACGCTACGAACTCGCCGGCAAACTCGCCGAAGCCGCGATCGCCGCGCTGCCCGACGAGGCCAACAGTCA
>NZ_DATGBO010000042.1:0-100736 GCF_035312645.1 Arenimonas sp. | reverse complement strand
CTCTCCAGGATGCCTTCGAGCGCTTCCAGCCCGTGATAGGCGATCACGAGCTTGCCGCGTCCGCCGCGGCCATGCTGCACGGCGACTTTCGCGCCGAGGCGCTCGCCGAGTTCGCGCTCGAGCAGGGCGATGTCGGCGTCGGCTTTCTTGGCGGGAACGGCGGCTTTCTTGCTCGGAATCTTGCCCTGCGCGAGCTGCTGCGCACGACGCTCCACTTCGCGCACGGACAAACCGTTTTCCGCCGCGTCCTTCGCCAACGCAATCGCCGCCTGCGGCACCAGTGTCAACAAGGCGCGGGCATGGCCCATCTCGAGTTTCTTGTCTTCGAGCAGTTTGCGGATTTCCTCGGGCAACTCGAGCAGACGCAGCAAGTTCGACACCGCCGCGCGCGAACGGCCGACCGCTTCCGCTGCCTGCTGGTGCGTGAGCGAGAATTCGTCGATCAGTCGCGACAACGCCAGGGCTTCTTCCAGCGGATTGAGGTCTTCGCGCTGGATGTTCTCGATCAGCGCCATCGCGATCACCGCGCGGTCGTCGACCTCGCGCAGCACCACCGGGATTTCCGTCAGCCCGGCCTGTTTCGCAGCGCGCCAACGGCGCTCGCCGGCGATGATTTCGTATTTGTGCTTGCCGATCTCGCGCACGACGATCGGCTGGATCACGCCCTGCGCCTTGATCGATTCAGCGAGCTCGGCCAAGCGCTCCGGATCCATGCCGGTACGCGGCTGGTACTTGCCCGGCTGCATCAGATCGATCGCCAACGTGCGCATCGCGTCGGAACGGATTTCTTCCGGCGTTGCGGCAGCCGCCGCCTTGCTGGTGCCGAGCAGGGCATCGAGCCCCCGGCCCAGGCCGCGCTTCTTCAAGGACATTACGCGGTCTCCTTACTTGCTTTCTTTTCGCGCCGGATGATTTCTCCGGCCAGGCCCATGTACGCGATGCCGCCGCGCGAGGCCTTGTCGTAACCGACGATGCTTTGGCCGTGGCTGGGTGCCTCGGCGACGCGCACGTTGCGCGGGATGATCGAGCGGAACACCTTGTCGCCGAAATGCGTGGTGAGCTCGCCCGATACCGCGTTGGCGAGGTTGTTGCGCACGTCGAACATGGTGCGGACGATGCCTTCGATCTGCAGCGTCGGATTGAGTCGCTGCTTGAGCGCATCGATGGTGTTGACCAGCGCCGACAAGCCTTCAAGCGCGAAATATTCGCATTGCATCGGCACGATCACGCCGTCGGCCGCGGCCAGCGCATTGAGCGTGAGCAGGGACAGCGAGGGCGGGCAGTCGATCAGGATGTATTGATAGTTGCTGCGGATCGGCGCCAACGCGGCCTTCAGCCGCTGCTCGCGCTCGGTTTCGTCCATCAGCTGGATTTCGGCGGCGGTGAGGTCGATGTTGCCCGGCAGCAGATCGTAGCCCTCGGCGGTTTTCACGATCGCGGTGGCGGCGTCGCATTCGCGCAGCAGCACTTCGCAGGTGGAATTTTCCAGGTCGCGCTTGTCCACGCCCGAGGCCATGGTGGCATTGCCCTGCGGATCGAGGTCGATCAGCAACACCTTGCGTGGTGTGGCTGCGAGTGCAGCGGCCAGGTTGACGGCCGTCGTCGTCTTTCCGACGCCGCCCTTCTGGTTGGCAATGGCGATGATGCGACCCATGAACGGTTCCTTGCAGGCGGGGCTCGGGTCTGGCCTGGCCGAGCCCGAGCGGGCAATTATGCCGGTTCGGGTCGGCTTTGGATGGCCCGGATCGCGACCGGCGACCCGATCACGGGTTTTTCCGTGACACCACCACCAGATGACGTTCGCCATCGAGGCCCGGCACGGTCAGCTTGTGGACCGCGGCCAACGCCCATCCCGCTGGCAATTCCGCGACCTCCTCGTCGACGCGCGGCCCTTTCATCGCCAGCAGCTGGCCATCGGCCGCGAGCAGATGGCCGCCGACCGCGAGAATTCCGGCGAGCCGGTCGAGCGCGCGCGCAGTGATCAGATCGAAGGCGCCGGGCTCATCGACCTCCTCGGCGCGCGACTCCAGCACGCGGGCATTGTCCAGTTGCAGCTGACGCACGGCCTCGCGCAGGAAACGCGCCTTCTTGCCATTGCTCTCGACCAGCGCGACCTGCAATTCCGGTTTGGCGATCGCCAGCGGAATGCCCGGCAGACCCGGGCCGGTGCCGAGATCGGCGAGCCGGCCGGGTTCGACATGCGCATGCATCGCCAACGAATCGAGCAGATGCTTGACCAGCATTTCGCGCGGATCGCGGATCGCCGTGAGGTTGTAGGCCTTGTTCCAGCGATCGAGCAGGGCCAGGTAATCGAGCAGGCGCGGCGCCAGTGTCGTCGGCAGTGCCAGCGCATCGAGACCGGATTCAAGCTGGGGCTGCAGGTGGGCGAGGGAATTCATGACGGTATTGTCCACTGGCGCGTGAGCGGTCGCCAGCAAGCTGGCTCCTACAACGTCGATCCGTAGGAGCCAGCTTGCTGGCGACAAGACCTACGGTAAGCTGCGGCCATGACGACTGTCCTGCTTACCGGTGCCAGCGGCTTCCTGGGTCAGCACGTACTGCGCGAACTGGTCGCGGCCGGTGCCGAGGTGCGCGCGCTGTCGCGCCGCGAGGAAACCGATGCGGTGATCGGCGCGCTGGGCGGCACGCCGGTGCGCGCCGATGTCACCGATGTCGCGTCATTGACCGCGGCGATGACCGGCGTCGACGCGGTGTTCCATACCGCCGCCGACACCAACACCTGGCGCCCGCACAACGACGCGCAGACGCGCACCAATGTCGGCGGCGCGGAAAATCTGCTGGCTGCGGCGAAAGCAGCCAGCGTGCGCAGTTTCATGCACACCTCCAGCGTCTCGGCGTATTCGCATCTGGTGCACGGCATGCTGCGCGAAGACGTGGCGCAGCGCGGCGGCGACAGCTGGATCAACTACGAGCGCACGAAATTCCTCGCCGAACAGGCGGTGCGCGCCGCAGGCATCCCCTTCATCATCTTCCAGCCCTCGCACATCCTCGGCCCGGGCGATACCCGCAACTGGTCGCGGCTGATCGCGATGATCGACCAGAATCGTCTGCCCGGCGTGCCACCGGGATCGGGCGCCTTCGCCGACGTGCGTGAGATCGCCAAGGCGCAGGTGCGTGCCTGGCAGCGCGAAAAATTCGGCGAGGCCTATCTGCTCGGCGGCGAACACGCGAGCTTTCTCGAACTGGTCACCCTGATCGGCGGGCAGCTCGGTCGCAAGACACCGAAGCGCGCGCTGCCGCTGCCATTGCTGAAAATCTTCGCGCAATTCAAATACCGCGTCTCGCTGATCACCCGCAAGCCGCCCGACATCACGCCGGAGTCGGCGATGTTCACCTGCCACGACCTGGCCGTGGATTCGTCGAAAGCCATCCGCGATCTCGACTACCGCGCCACGCCGCTGCCGGCGCTGCTTGCCGACACGATCGCGTGGATGCGCAGCGTGCAGATGCTGCGCTGATTTTCAGTCGCCGATCTTCGCCGTCAGCAACCCGCCGTAAGACAGCACCAAGCCAAACAGCGGCAGCGAAAATCCCACATGGAAGCGATAGCTTCCGTTTTCGATGCGTTTGTAAGCCTTGCTTTGCGGCAGCAACCATAGCGGCAGCGGTATGCCACGAAATTTCGCGCCGAGTAATCGCCAATACCAGCCGCCATCAAGAACATCGACGCTGAGGCGCAGTTCGATCGGGCCGGTTTGTTCCAGCCAGTAACCCTCGGGCCAATGGCCGACCGGGCGGAACACCGACGCCATGCGCGAGCCCTGGTCGAAGCGGCGATCCCAATACAGCGCGGCGCCGTCGTGACTGATGTCGACCTCGAGTGCGTGCGTGCCGGCGGCGTCGGGAATGCCCAGCCTGCGTGCGAGACGGCGGCCGAACACGCCCGCCAGGCTGCGACCGAAAACGATGTCCACCGCGCCGTGCAACACGCCACCGTCGCGATGCAAGGACTGCAGTTGCGGATGCAGCAGCGCAAACTGCGCGCCAAGCCAATCGGAAACCGGTTGATCTGTCATCGCGAATTCGAAACGCCGGGACGCCGCGAGCCGCGTGCGCGCATCAGGCCTGGCGATCGCGCACGAGAACTTTCGTGCTGATCTCGTTCATCGAAACCGGTTTGGAGAACAGGTAACCCTGGCCCAGCGTGAGGCCGAGTTCGGTCAGCTGCTCGCGTTGCGCGATGGTTTCGATGCCTTCGGCGACGACTTCCAGGCCCAGCGAATCGGCGAGCAGGCGGATCGCGCGCACGATCGCCGTGGTGCCGCCGCTCTCGCCGGACTTGAGCGCGGCGACGAAGGAGCGATCGATCTTGATGCCCTGCAGCGGGAAGCCGTGCAGGTAGGACAGCGAGGAATAGCCGGTGCCGAAATCGTCGAGGAAGGTCTGCACACCGGCGTCGCGCAGGCGATGCAGGCAACTTTGCACCTGCTCGGGACTTTCCAGCAGCGCACCTTCGGTGACTTCCAGGCGCAGATGTTTCGGATTGACCTGGTGTTCGTTCAACAGGTACAGCAGGCGCTCATCGAAATCGGCGACGCGCAGATGGCGTGGTGAAACGTTGATGGTGACGTAGCGATCGCCGGCGCTGAGCACGCGGATGTCGCTGCAGACCTGTTCGTAGATCTGCCAGTCGATCTGTTCCAGCGTGCCCGATTCCTCGGCGGTGGCGAGAAACACCCCGGGTGCGAGGATGCCGCGCTCGGGATGCATCCAGCGCATCAGCGCCTCGAAACCGATCACTGCTTCATCGGCGAGCCGAATGATCGGCTGGTAGTAGGGCACGAATTCGTTGCGCTGCAGGCCGCGGCGCAGGTCGCCTTCGAGCTCGAGCTGGCGCAGCGCGTCCTCGTGCAGGGTTTCGTCGAACAGCGCGAAACGCTGGCGACCGGCGGCCTTGGCGCGATACATCGCGACGTCGGCATCGCGCAGCAGTTCTTCCGGGTTGCGGTAGCGTTCGTGCGCGAGCGCGATGCCGATGCTGGCCGAGGTGTACAGCTCCTTGCCGGCGATGCGCATCGGTTCGGACAGGCTGCGGATCACGCGTTCGGCGACCATCACCGCGTCGGCCGGATCGTGGATGCGATCGATCACGATCGCGAATTCGTCACCGCCCAGGCGGGCGACGGTGTCCGGTTCGCGCACGCAGCGGCTGATCCGCAGCGCGGCTTCCTTGAGCAATTCGTCGCCGACCAGGTGGCCGACGGAATCGTTGACCACCTTGAAGCGGTCGAGGTCGAGGAACAGCACCGCGAACACATGCTCGCCGTTGGCGCGGTAGCGCGCCAGCGACAGGCCTAGCGTTGCCAACAATTGGCTGCGGTTGGGCAGGCCGGTCAGAGTGTCGTGCAGGGCTTCATGCTTGAGTTTGTATTCGATGCGTTCGCGCACCGAAATCTGGTCGCGCAGCTCGCGGTTGGTCACCGCCAGCTCGCTGGTGCGCGCTTCCACGCGCTGTTCCAGGTCGGCGTAGGCCTGGCGCAGCGATTCGTGCGCCTGCCGGCGCTCCAGCGCATTGGCGATGTGGAAGGAGACGAAGCTCAGCAATTCCTCGTCGCGTGGCGTGTACAGATAGTCGGGCGTGTAGCTCTGCAGCGCGATCAGGCCGTTGGCCTTGCCCTCGACCATCAGCGGCACGCCCAGCCAGCACACCGACTTGGTGCCGACCGAAATCACCTCGCCGGCAGCTTCCAGCGCTTCGACGCCGTTGCGATCGGTGAGCAGCGGCTTGCCGGTGCGCAGTACGTATTCGCTGAGGCCGCGGCCAAGCTTGCGGCCTTTCTGGCGCTGGTCGCGTTCGTCGACCGAATACGGAAATTCGAGTTCGTTGCCATCGGCCGTCAGCAGTGCGATGTAGAAATTGCGCGCGTCCAGCAGCTCGCCGACGATTTCGTGCACCGAGGCGAAAAACGATTCGACGCTGTGACTGCTGCCGGACAGTTCCGCAATCCGGTACAGCGCGCGTTGCAGGCGTTCGCTGCGCTGGCGTTCGTGGACTTCCTGGCGCAGCTCGGTGGTGCGCTGTTCGACACGACGCTCGAGTTCTTCCTGCGCCTCGCGCCGCGACAGCGCGCCGAGGATGTGCTGGGCGACGTAACTGAGCAGGGCCTGGTCGGATTCGCTGTAACGCACCGCCGGGTCGTAACTTTGCACCACCACCGCGCCGCGCACGACGCCGTCTTCGATGATCGGCACGCCCAGCCAGTCGATGCTGTCCGGGCCGAGGTTGCCGTCATGCACGACGCCGAGGGTCTTGCGCACCGTCTCGGACGAATCGCGGATCGGCTTGCCGTAGCGCAGCAGGCCGAGGGTGAGACTGTTTTTCATCTCGTCCGGGCCGAGCAGCTTGTTCGGATCGGGAATGTCCGGGTCCTGGCTGTCGGCGAAATACAGGAAGCGGATCGTCTCGTGTTCGGGATCGAAACGGACGATGTAGAAATTTTCCGCGTACATCAACCGGCCGACGATCTGGTGCAGGCCGTGCAGGACCTCGGACGTGTCGCGATCGGAACTGGCAATATCGCTGATCGCGAACAGCGCGCGCTGCAGGCGCTCGGCGCTTTCCAGCCGCTCCACATCGACCTGCAGGCGCTGGGTGTTGAGCAGCGACTGCGAGCGCAGCGACAGCGATGGCAACACGTCGCGCCAGTTGCTGTCGACCTTGCCCGGCGTGAACCGGCACAGCAGCGCGGCCCAGAAGCCGGCGCTCTGCGCCAGCACCACTGCCATCTGCACTTCGCCCGTGCGCGGATCGATCTCCTCGGCGCTGCCGCCTTGGCGACGCGCGCTCTGCAACAACGCCAGCAGCGTCGGCCCGGGCAACAGTTCATTGGTCGAGTGCAGGCGGCGCGGATCCTCGGGCTGGTGGTTCCAGACCATCGCCGCCAGGCTCAGGCCCTTGCCTTCGAGGTAGTCGCCGACCATCGTCGCGAGGCCCATCATGTCCCGCGCGCCCAGCAAGGCATGCACGAAGGATTCCGGTTCGCTGAGCAGCAGCGGCGTGTTGGTTATCGCCATGAACCGATTGTTCAGCAAATCCCCGGCCTTGGATAGCCGGGGCCGCGGACTGCCTCCGGACCCAGCAAGGCCCGGGTCGCGGCATGGGCCGGCGCAGCCAGCACCTGCGCGCAAGGACCTTGTTCGACGATCTCGCCGCGGTCCATCACCGCGATGCGTTCGGCCAGCGCCCGCGCTGCGCCGAGGTCGTGGGTGATGAACAGCATCGCCAGGCCGCGCTCGCGCTTGAGGCGCGAGAGCAGGGCGAGGATCTCGGCGCGGTGCTGCGCATCGAGCGCCGACACGGCTTCATCACAGACCAGCAGTTCGGGCGCACAGGCCAGCGCGCGTGCGATCGCGATGCGCTGGCGTTGGCCGCCGGAAAACTGGTGCGGATAACGATCCAGGCAATCCTCATTCAGGCCGACCTGGGCGAGCAGGGCGGCGGCGCGAGCTCGGCGCGCGGCGGCGGAAAGATTTTCGTGGATGCGCAGGGGCTCGGCGACGATCTCGGCGATGCGCTGGCGCGGATCGAGCGATGCATACGGGTCCTGGAACACCACGCCGATGCGCCGGCGCAGCGCGCGCAGTCGCGGCCGTGTGGCCTGCAGCAGATCCTCGCCATCGATGAGGATGCGGCCGCTGACGCCATCGCGCAGCAGCCGCAGCAGCGCCCGCCCCAACGAACTCTTGCCGCTGCCGCTTTCGCCGACCAGCGCCAGGCACTCCCCGCGATGCAATTGCAGTTGCGCTTCCTTCACCGCCGGCTGCGTGCTGCGGCGATAGCGGATCTGCAACGCATCGACCTGCAGTATTTTTTCGCCACGCTCGCCGGCGACGGCTTCCGGAAGATGATCGGCCGCGAGCAGCGTGCGCGTGTAGTCGGCGGCGGGCGCGGCAAACACCGCGCGGGTCTCGCCGTGTTCGACGCTACGTCCGCGCTGCAGGATCGTCACCTGCCGCGCGTACTGCCCGACCAGGGGCAGATCGTGGCTGATCAGCAGCAGCGCCAGGCCACGCTCGCGGCGCAGGCGTTCGAGCAGCGCGAGCATTTCGTGCGCCAGGCGCGGATCCAGGGCCGAGGTCGGCTCGTCGGCGATCAGCAGCGCCGGCTCGCCGGCCAGCGCCAGCGCCAGACCGATACGCTGGCGTTGGCCGCCGGAAAGTTGGTGCGGATAGCGCCGGAAACACTCGGCGGGTTCCGGCAACTCCAGTTGCGCGAACAAATGCAGCGCCTCGCGTTTCGCGGCAGCGCCATCGAGACCGCGCAAAACGCGCAGCGATTCGCACAGTTGGTCGCCGACGCGGCGCAACGGATGCAGGCTGGCGAGCGGGTCCTGCGGCATCCACGCGAGGTGGCGGCCACGCAGCGCAATATGCTCGCGCGATCCCAGAACGATGACGTGGCCGTCGAAATGCAGTTCGCCGCGCGCCGACAAACCCGCCGGCAACAAACCAATCAGCGCGAGCGCGGTGAGGCTCTTGCCACTGCCCGATTCACCGACCAGTGCGCTGAAATCATCGGTATCGACATTCAGGTCCAGTGGACCCAGCAGGGGCTCCGCCCGGCCCGCGAGATGCACTTGCAAGCCGCGTGCGCACAAGAGCGCAGTCATGCGCCATCCGCCGATCGCGGTACGCGCCGCACGTCCAGCCAGTCGCGCAGGCCGTCGCCGAGAAACTGGAAACTGGCCAGCGTCGCGATCAGGAAAACCGCCGGAAACAGCAATGTCCACGGCGCGCTGTCGAGTTCCTGGCTGCCTTCGTAAAGCAGCGTGCCCCAACTCGCCGACGGCTCATCGACCGACAGGCCGAGAAAGCCGAGAAAACTTTCCACGAGGATGGCCTGCGGCAGAATCAGGCCCAGATACACCAGCGCCAATGGCAACAGGTTCGGCAGCAGATGCCAGCGCAACACCTGCGAAAAGCCCGCACCGGCGGCGCGCGCGGCGAGTACGAACGGCGACTCGCGCAGGCGTGCGGCTTCGGCGCGCATCACCCGCGCCAGATCGATCCATACGTAGCCACCGATCGCGCACAGCAGCAGCGGCAGCGAACGTCCGAACAGGCTCAGCAGCAGGATGACGATCAACAGGAAAGGCAGCGCCGACAACACGTCGAGCGCGCGCACCATCACGCGCTCGATCCAGCCGCCGGCATAACCGGCGATCGCGCCGTAGCCAAGTCCGACAACCAGCGCGATCGCGCTGGCAATCGCACCGATGGTCAACGACAACCGCCCGCCGGCGAGCGTGCGCGACAAGACGTCACGACCGATCGCATCGGTGCCGAAGCCGTGGCCGTCACGCAACGACGGCGCGCTGGAAAGATGCTGCCAGTCGGGCCGGTGCGGATCCGGCAGGCCCACTAGCGGCAGCAACCAGCAAAGCAGCACCAGCATCGCCAAACCGTAGAGACAGGCACGGACCAGGCGCGGCAGGGGCGGCATCGACGACATGGCCCCATCCTATCCGGCGTTATCATGTTGGCAAAGGAGTGCCCTCATGACCTTCCCGATGTCCCGTCCCCGGCGTCTGCGCCGCGATGATTTTTCCCGGCGGCTGGTGCGCGAGACCGTGCTCACCACCAACGACCTGATCCTGCCGGTGTTCGTGCACGAATTGTCCGGCCGTGCGGCGATCGCCTCGATGCCGGGCGTCGAACGCCTGTCGATAGACGAATTATTGCGTGTCGGCGAGCAGGCGATGACGCTGAAGATTCCCGCGATCGTGCTGTTTCCGGTCACCGATCCGCAGGCGAAATCGCTGGACGCCACCGAAGCCTGGAATCCCGAAGGCCTGGCGCAGCGCGCGATCCGTGCGCTGAAGAAGAATTTCCCCGAGCTCGGCGTGATCACCGACGTCGCGCTCGATCCGTACACCACGCACGGCCAGGACGGCCTGATCGACGCCAGCGGTTACGTGGTCAACGACGAAACCGTCGCCGCGCTGGTCGCGCAGGCGCTGTCGCATGCCGAGGCCGGCGCCGACGTGGTCGCGCCCAGCGACATGATGGATGGCCGCATCGGTGCGATCCGCGAATCGCTCGAAGACGCCGGCCACGTCAACACGCGCATCCTCGCCTATTCGGCGAAATACGCCTCCAGTTTCTACGGCCCGTTTCGCGATGCCGTCGGCTCGGCCGGTGCGCTGGGCAAGGGCAACAAGTACACCTACCAGATGGACCCGGCCAATTCCGACGAGGCCCTGCGCGAAGTCGCGCTCGATCTCGAGGAAGGCGCCGACATGGTGATGATCAAGCCGGGCCTGCCGTATCTGGACATCGTCCGCCGCGTGAAGGACCACTTCGGCGCGCCGACCTTCGTCTATCAGGTCAGCGGCGAATACGCGATGCTCAAGGCCGCGGCGCTCAACGGCTGGATCGACGAACGCGCCTGCGCGCTCGAAGCCTTGACCAGCATCAAGCGCGCCGGCGCCGATGGCGTGCTGACGTATTTCGCGCTCGACGCAGCACGCTGGCTGTCGGAATGACGTGACAGCGCGCACCCGGCAAGTCGCGATGGCGGATGAAACTTGCAGGTGCGGTTCGGCCGGCGACGGGAGTAGAGTCTGGCTTCAGTGGTTGCGGACGCGGTACTCGTCATTTTCTGCCAGGGAGAGTTGCGATGACTTCACGCTACGCCGTCTTCGGTCATCCGGTCGCGCATTCCCTGTCGCCGAAGATCCACGCCGCGTTCGGCAGGCAGACCGGTATCGCGCTCGATTACCAGGCGATCGATGTCGCCGTCGATGATTTCCACGACGCGCTCGAGGCCTTCGCCCGCGCCGGCGGCCGTGGTGCCAACATCACGTTGCCGCATAAACAGATGGCACTCGTGCTCTGCGAACACCTCAGCGAGCGCGCCGAGCGCGCCGGCGCGGTCAACACGCTGATCCGCACCGAACACGGCTGGGATGGCGACAACACCGATGGCGCCGGTCTGGTCCGCGACCTCACCGAGCGTCGCGAATTCGACCTGCGTGAACGTCGCACGTTATTGCTCGGCGCCGGTGGCGCGGCGCATGGCGTTGCGCCCGCGCTGCTCGATGCAGGTATCGGCGAGTTGTTCATCATCAACCGCAGTCCAGCCAAGGCCGATGCGCTCTGCGATGCGCTGGGCCAGCCCGGCCGCGTGCATTCGCGCTACTGGAGCGATCTTGGCAACCAGGGCGCGTTCGATCTGATCATCAACGCCACTTCGATGGGCCGCGATTCGTTGACGATGAACCTGCCGATGGCCTTGTTGGCGCCACGCGCGCTCGCCGTCGATCTCAGCTATGGCGAAGCCGCGATCGCCTTCCTCGCCTGGGCGCGCAGCGCCGGCTGCAAGCACGTGGTCGATGGTCTCGGCATGCTGGTCGAACAAGCCGCGGAAAGTTTTGAACGCTGGCACGGCGTACGTCCGGAAACCGATCCGGTGTTCGACTCGCTGCAGCAGCGCTCGGCGGCATTGGCGACGGCGGACTAAGCCGGTCGCATCGCGGCGATTGCACGTGAATGATTCCGCACCCGTCGAACGCCCCGCGCTGATCCATCACTTCGCCGACGCCGAGCAGTGGATGGCGCAGAAAGACAGCGGCGTGTACGCGCCCATCGGCTGGCAACGCGAAGGCTTCATCCATTGCGCCACCGCAGCGCAGATCGCCGGCGTCGCGCAGCGACACCTGCAGGGCCGGACGAATTTGCTGCGGCTGACGCTCGATTCGGCAGCACTGGGCGACGCAGTGCGCTACGAATGGAGCGCAGCGAGTGGCGACTGGTATCCGCACGTGTACGGGATGATCGCGGTCGCGGCAGTGACGGCCGTCGAGGCGTTCGTGCCGTGAACGCGACTCCGTCTGGCGGTCTCTTTCCTGCAAAAGATTGATTCGATCAGGTGGAGAACCTGAACGGGCAAGTCGGTTTCGCCTGGGTCTAGAATGCGCAACCCCATCACGACATGCTGGCATCCCCATGATCAGGAAAATTCTCGCTGCCGCTGCGCTGGCGTCGATCGCCTCGCCCTGTTGCGCCGCCGTTGCACCCGCCGACATCGCCGGGCAATGGAAATGCGGTCAGTATTCGATCAAGGGTCCGGACACGACGGTGAATATTGTCGATGAGCCGGCGTATGCGAAGGACGGCTCGTTCTCGGAGCTGTCGACCGCGACGATGATCCAGGGCGGCCTGTCGGTGACCACGCGCACGCGCCTGCAGGGCAGTTGGAAATTGGCCGATGGCATCATCGACATCCATTTCGATTCGGCGAAGTTCATTTCCTCGGACAGCCGCGACTACACCCTGGCGATGGGCCAGGAAGATGCGAATGCCCGCCTGAAGCGCAAGAATTGGGCGAAGAAGAAAGTGCTCGAAGCCGGCAAACACCTGGTCACGCAACCGGTCGAGGCGACCACAACGGATGCAGTGACTTGCACGCGGGCCGGCTAGCTCCTCCCTGCAGGCAAAGGAGGAGGGGATGACGTGCGCGACGAGTAATCGTACGTTCCGGATACGCCTCCGCAATCATTTCCGCACACGTCGCTGAATCACCAGCATGACCTTCCGACTGCTTTCCTCGCGCCCCTGAGAATCACGACCATGAAAAAAATATCGTTATCCGTTGCGTTGATCCTCTGCGCGCTCACCGGCGTCGCCTTCGCCAAGACGGCGGCTCCCAGCGCCGCTGCCAATGAAGCCGCGGCGATCTGTCCGCACCTGCCGGCGAAATCCGGGCTGACCTGGAAGCACACGACAGGCCCCGATTTCGATGTCTGCCGTGCGATGCGTGGCGACCAGCAAGTGTTCGGCGTGTATCTCGGCCAGCACCCGAGCTATCTGCACGAAGAAAAGAACAAGGCCGAGACCAGTCATATCGGCCCGTATGAAGTCACCTGGTACAACGCTTCGCCGGACGAAAAGCAAGGCGCCTACGCGCGCGATACCTTGATCAGCTTCGGCGAGAGCGAAAGCGATGGCGTCGCGCATGTCTGGATCAGCGCCGCGAACGCCGAGGAATTCGCCGCGACGCTGAAGATCCTCGAAGGCGTGACGTTCGACGTGAAGGCCACCGCCGAAAAGAAGCAGGACGCGCCCGAAAAATAATTCGTAGGAGCCAGCTTGCTGGCGACCCGCCGGTATCGCCAGCAAGCTGGCTCCTACGCCTACGCCTACGCCTACGCCTACACCTACACCTACACCTACAAGCGGCCCTGGCGCTTGATCGCGAGATAGCGTTCGACCAGCGCGGCCGGCAACTCCGCGCAGGTGACGTCGAGCACGGTGATGCCGTGCTGGCGCAGCGCATCGTGGGCGCGGCGGCGTTCGTCGAGATAGTTGGCGACAGCGCCGGCGCGGATCGCGCCGGACAGATCGTTCACCGGCTGCTGCAGGGTTTCGTCCAGCGCCTGTTCGCGCAGGCTGGCGACGCAGACCAGGTGTTTCTTGCGCAACAGGTTGACGGCGGCGAGCAGGTCTTCGATGTCTTCGTCGCGCCCGTTGGTGATCAGCATCACCAGTGCGCGGCGACGCTGGCGCTGCGCGAGCCGGGTCGCGGCCTCGAGATAGTCGGTGGCGACCGGCTGCGCCTCGAGATCGTACAGCGTCGCCATCAGCGCATCGATCGTGCCCAGACCGCGCTGTGGCGGCAGCCAGCGCGCCGCGCCGCCGTGCGCCATCAGGCCGACGGCATCGCCTTGGCGCAACGCGAGATACGACAGCACCAGCGAGGCATTCAACACGTGATCGAAATGGGCGATGCGACCATCGTGCGCGAGCATGCGCCGGCCGGTGTCGAGCAGCAGCACGACCTGCTGGTTGCGTTCTTCCTGGTACTCGCGCGAGATCAGCCGGTGCGCGCGCGAGGTCGCCTTCCAGTCGATCTGACGCAGGCTGTCACCGACGCGGTATTCGCGCATCTGGTGGAAATCGGTGCCGTCGCCGCGGCGGCGCTGCAGATGCGCGCCGACCATGCGCGAGGCCTGTTCGGCACTGAACAGCGCGTACTTCGCCAGCGGCGCGAAATTCGGATACACCTTCACCGGCGAACGCAGCGGCAAGGTGCGTTGCCGCGTCCACAAGCGCAGCGCCGACCACAGACGCAAATGACAGCCCTCGAAGACGAAAGCGCCGCGGCGCATCGGCAACACGTGATAGGTGAACGCCGATTCCTTGCCCGGATGCAGGCTCACCGCCCGCGGCAGGCCGCGCACCGGCCAATCGCCCGGATGCAGGTCGTGCACGCTCACGCGTTGGCCGAAGCGCGAATCACTGCGCAGGCGCAGTGTCACTTCGCGTTCCGGACCCAGCGGCAGGATCGCCGGCAGATCGCGCTCAACCTGCGGCGTCGCGCGCGACAACAACTGCCAACCATCGAGCACAGCCAGCACCAGCAACGCCGCGCCGCTGATCAGCCACGCCGCCATCGGCAGGTAACCCCAGGCGACGGGAATGCCGAGCAGCGCCAGCAGCAGGAACGCCCAGACGAGGGCGGGCGCCGGTCTCATCGTCGTGGCGCATCCACTTTCGCGAGCAGCGCATCAAGCACCTGATCGACGCGCTGGCCTTCGATCTGCAGCTCCGGCGCCAGCGCGAGACGATGCCGCAGTCCGGGTTTGGCGATCGTGCGCAGGTCGTCGGGCGTGACGAAATCGCGGCCGTCCATCACTGCCTGCGCGCGCGCCAGTCGCACCAACGCCAGTGAGCCGCGCGGCCCCGCGCCCATCGCCAGCCCCGGCCATTCGCGCGTGGCGCGCACGATGCGCACGGCGTAGTCGATCACCGCCTCATCGATCGTCACCATGGCGGTGCCGCGTTGCATCGCGACGATATCGGCAGGCCCGAGCACGCGCTTGACCTTGGACAGATCGAAATCGGTGGCCGTGCGCCCGGTGCTGACCTCGGCGACCATGCGCACTTCGTTGGCGAGGTCCGGATAATCGAGCAGTACCTTCACCAGGAAGCGGTCGAGCTGCGCCTCCGGCAACGGATACGTGCCTTCCTGTTCGACCGGGTTCTGCGTGGCGATCGCCATGAACGGCGGCGACAGCAGAAAGCTTTTTCCTTCGATGGTGACCTGCTGCTCCTGCATCACTTCCAGCAACGCCGCCTGGGTTTTCGCCGGCGCGCGATTGATTTCGTCGGCGAGCAGGAGATTGGTGAACACCGGGCCGCGGCGGATCTTGAAGCTCTCGGTTTTCGGATCGTAGACCGCATGGCCGCTGACATCGCTGGGCATCAGATCGGGCGTGAACTGCACACGGGAGAAACCACAGTCCATCGCTGCCGCGAGCGCGCGTACCAGCAAGGTCTTGCCGAGCCCAGGCACGCCTTCGAGCAGCACGTGGCCGCCGGCGAGCAAGGCCATCAAGACCTGGTCGAGCACCTTGGGTTGGCCGACAAAAGCCTGTTCGACTTCAGCGCGTACCGCCGCGATGCGTTCGCCGAGTTCGGCGGCGGTGAAGAAAGCGACGGGAGTATCGGTGGTCATATGCGGAGTCCCAATTGGATGAGCGTGGCCATGGCCTCGCGGAAACTTTCGGCGTGGAAGATCGGTGGCGGCACCAGCGCGTTGCGCACGCGCAGCGTGCTGGTATCGAGTTTTTTCGCGAGGTAGTCGATGCGCGCTTCGCCCTGCAGCGCGATCGCCATCGGATCACGACGGCGCAGGCGTGCGAGAAACGCATCGCGCAGCGCGGCATGCAGGCCGCGCGCGGCACCGCGTCGCCAAGCGTGTTCGCCGGCGGCCTGCACGTGTTCGAGCAGCGCGCGTCGCGGTGGCGCTGCCGCTGGTTGCAGCGGCCCGAAACGTTGGCTGCGCATCGCGATCCAAGTCGCGATCATCAACGCGAGACCGAGAAGAACCTGCCAGCCATGCGCCAGCACGATGCGCCAGAACGAGGGCACGTCGGCGTTGTAGACCAGATGCAGTCGGCCTTTCGGAAACGCCGGCGCGAGCACCTGATAGGCAAGTTGCCAGTTGAGATCGCGATCTAGATGATCGCTGTCGAGGAAATCGAGATCCGCCAGTACGTCCACGCTGCCGCGCCCGCGCGCAAAACGGGCATAGGCATAGCCACGTTCGTCGTTGCCCCAGGTCGCCAGCACGCCATTTTTTGGCGGAAGAAAACGGCTGTCGCTGCAGAGCATGTCCCGCGCGGATGCGCCTCGATTCATCGTGAGCGACTCGCAGGATGAAGACGCAAGTCCGCCGGCATCCTCGTCGTATCCGAAAGCGCTCACGCCGATATCTTCGAGCAATGCGCCAGGTTTGCCACCGTCATTGGGCGGCATGGTGACGACCAGATGGCCGCCGTTGTCGACCCAGGCGAGTACGGCCGCGGCCTGCGCTTGGCTGAGCAGGCGCGGATCGGTGTAAAGCAGCAAGCCGTCGCCGGGCTGCAGTTTCATCGCCGCCAGTTCCAGCCGACGATGCGAGTGCGCGTCGATGCCGTGCGCGACCAGGCTGCGCTCGAGCGCATACAACGGGTTGTAGCGGCCCGCGCCGGTCGGCGGCGAACGCAGCGTCTGCGGCACCTGCTCGAACAGCACCAGAAAGGCCGTGACGGCGACTGCGATCACGGCAACGATCAGCAAAGGGAACAGCCAGCGGCGGCGATTCATCGCGCACCGCCGAAATGTCGCGGCCAGTCGCCGAGCAGGGCATCGAGTTCGTCGTCGCTGGGCCAGCGGCCGGCGTACGCGGCGTACTGCCAGGTGCGCACGATGTCGCGCAGGCGCTGCTCGCTGTCGTTGTCGTTGAGACCGCGCGCGCGCCGCAGGCATTGTGCCTCGGTGGTGCCGGGCGGCAGCGGCGCGCCGAGGCGTTGCGCGAGGCCGACCACGCAGGCGCGATAGAGCAGGGCCAGGGCTTCGCGACGCTGGCCTTCGCGCCAGAGTTTGCGCACGCCGGCGGGAAGATCGTCGGGCAGCTTCACCGGCAATTCGATGCGTTGCTCGCTGACCGGATCGACACTCTGGCGCTGGAATTTGTCGCGTACCCAGGGGAACCAGCGCGGCAGATTGAACAGGATGAAGATCGCGATGACCGCGACGATCAGCCACAGGCCGTATTCGCCGATCATGCCGAACACTTCGCCCAGACCCTTGAGCCAGGCGGGCGGTTCGCGTTCGCTCTTGTCGGGCTTGAATTCCCAGCGCTTCTTGAGCTGCCAGGACGTCACGGTCTTGTTCTCGCCGAGCAGCGGATCCTGGAAGCCCTTCTTCACTGCGCTGCCGAAGGCTTCGGAGCCGTCACGATATTCCGCTCCGAAGACCTGCTGATACGACCGCGCCGACGTAGTTTTTTCCGCTGCGGCGGTTTTGCTGTCGGCGATCTTGGCGGGTACGACTGCCGCCGTTGCCGGCATCGGCAGGCCCACGCATACGAGTAGCGAGAGCATCAGCAATGCCGCGACGCCGAGGCCTTGCGTGGCATCGCGCAGGCGCGCGATCAGGCGCCGGAAACCGAGTTCCAGATCCCAGGCCTCGATATGGATGCGGCGGTTGAGATACAGGCCGAATCCGCCGCCGACATAGAACGGTTCCACCGCGGTTTCCGCCAACCACAACACGCCGTTGCCGACCAGCAACGCCCAGGTCGGCGGCGAGGCGAAGAAGGTTTCCCACAACTCCTTGGCCGAATCGCTGAGCAATTCGCTGGGCACGAACATCAGCACCAACATCCAGAACGAGGCGAACAGCGCCAGCACGAACAACAGCAGCATGAAGGTGAGCACGAGCGCAGGCCCGGACACCGCCGAGCGCAACACGCCGCGCCGTTGCGAACGTCGCGCGCCCTGCAGGCCTTCGAGCTGATCGATCGGCAGGTGCAGGCTGCGCAATGGATCCAGACGTCGCCACAGCAGCGTCGGCCAGAGCGCACGCCACCCCCAGTTCGCCTGTGCGCGCAGGGTTTCGCGCCAGCCCGGTGCCGGGCCGAACACCGCGCGCGACAACACGTAAAGCGGCACGCGATCGAACACTGGCTTGAGCCACCACATCAGCACCAGTGCCAGCCAGGGCGTATCGATCCACCAGGCCAGCGCATTGAGCACAAGCAGCACTGGCAGGCTGACCAGCAACCACGGCCCCCAGATCGCGCCAGCATGCTGGCGCACCAGGCTCAGGCCGAGATCGATGGCTTCCCAGGGCATGCGCGGGCGCAGCGCGATGCGGACCGAATCAATGCGCATCGACCACGCCCCGGCCGCCACGCCACAACCAGAACAACACGATCGACCACAACACGGCGCCGACGCTGTATTTCACCACTGCCGGCAAGGCGCCGTTCGACGACCAGAACGCTTCGATGAACGCCGCGCAGACCAGCATCGCGAATCCGCCCATCGCCAGTTGCGCGCCGACGACACCGGCCTCGACCAGGGCGCGGCCGCGGGTCTGGCGGCCGGGCGCGATCAGCGCAAGCCCGAGGCGCAGGCCGGCGCCGCCGCAGATCACGACGGCGGTGAGCTCGAACGCCGAGTGTCCGACCACGAATTTCCAAAACGGCGCGCCATAGCCGATCGCCTGCAGGTGTCCGGCGACGGCACCGATGCTCACGCCATTCATCACCAGCACGACGATCGCGCCGATGCCAAAAACCAGGCCGCTGGCGAACGTGCGGAAGCCGATGCTGACGTTGTTCCAGATGTACAGGCCGAACATTTCCATGTCGCCGCTGGCTTCGCGATCGCGGCCGACATGCGCGGCGGTCGGGTCGTACATTTCCTCGAACTGCGCCTGTTCGGCCGGACTGAAAAACGCATGCGCGAGTTCCGGATACACCTGCATCGCGCCGATCATCGACAGCATCGGCACATACAGCAGCAGTGCCGCCAGCAGCATGCAGCGCGCGTTAGCGCGCACCAGTCGCGGAAAACCCGCGAGCACGTAATCGGCGACGGTGCGCCAGCGCGGCGCTGGCGGCCGGTACATCACGCCGTGGCCGCGCTCCATCAGCGCCTGCAGGCGATTGACCACCAGCGGGCTGTAACCGCGACCGCTGGCGATCGCCAATTGCTGGCAAAGACGACGGTAGCGCGCGGGGAATTCCAGTTCGGTGGGGCCGTCTTCGGAAGGCGAGAGCCGCGACTTGCTGCTGCGGCGCGAACCCTCGTAGCGGTCCAGCCAGCGCTCGAGCGTGGCCCATTCCTGGGCGTGGCGGGCGATGAAAACTTCCTGCTTCATCGCCGCCCCAGCAAGCCGTTGGCGTAGCCGAACAAGCGCTGCACGCCCAGCGAACCGGCAGCGCCGGTCAGCGGTGCCAGCAGGTTGGCGAGTTCTTCCTGGCGCTCACGGGTGATCAAAGGCGCGCGTTCGGCGAATGCGACCAGCGCCGATTGTTCTTCGCGCAACAGCAGCACTGGCAGCGGCAGCGGCGGAACCTCGGGGGCATACAGCACGCGCTCCGGCGGATCGACATGCACGACCAGGGTGCCGGCGACAATGTCGCCGAGCCGGCGCGCGTGACGATCGATCAGGCAGCTGGCGAGGCCGAAACCGTACATCGCCGGAAACATGTCGACGCTACGCATGAGGTTGCGCACGATCGACGGGATCCAGCCGATCGGCGCGCCGTTGTCGCGGATCACGCGCAGGCCCATCACGCGCTTGCCCAAGGTCTGGCCGTTGAACAACACCTCGAGCGCGATCGGATAACCCCAGTAGACCAGGAACACGATCACCGCCATCACGCCATTGCCGGCATGGCCGAGCAGGGTCGTGATCATTGCCACGACCCAGACAATGCCGAGCCGCAGCGTGAAGTCGATCAGCCAGGCCAGCGCCCGCGGCACCGGGCCGGCGGCACGCAAGGTCAGCGCCACGCCTTCCGGTGTTTCGACTTCGCGCAAGGTGTCGAGCGGCGGTGCAGCGGTCGGCATCAGCTCTTGACGACCTTGGTGTCGGCGATGCGGTCATGCAGGCAGCGGCGGTCGTCGCTGAAGATCATCAGGATATCGACGAGGGAGAACATCGGGCCGAGCAGGGGCACGATACCGATCAGGGCGGGAACGAAGTTGCGCAGCCAGAAGCTGCGGCCCAGTCCGATCGGCGAGTCATCGCCGCGGACGACCTTTATGTCGAGCGCGCGCTTGCCGATGGTCTGGCCACGTTGGCTCACCAGTTGCACCGTGTAGACGATCAGGGCGATCGCGCCGACGACGGAAATCAGGCCACCGATGATCAGCGCCACCGGAGTTTCATGCGCATCGCCCTGCCTGCCATCGGAAACGAGCACGCCGATCAGCAGTGGCAGGTAGAGCGCAAAGGTGATCAACGAATCGACGATGACGGCGGCGAGGCGACTGCCGCGCTCGGCCAGCGACAGGCCGGAGACGGATGCAGCACGAAACACCTGTGCCGCGGGCGCGGCATAGGGATTATTGATGTCTGACACTGGATTTCCCCTGGATTGCACCCGGTACTTTTCACCAGCCGGGTGTTGCAGTGCAAGACCAAAAGCCGGTTTATTGATGCATTCCCCGGTTTCGGGCGGCGGTTTTGAGCGGAACGGGCGCGATGATCGGCTAGTCTGACGGACATGCCCGTCCCTGATTTCGCCTGCCGCGCCGGTTGCGGTGCCTGCTGCATCGCCCCGTCGATCAGTTCGCCGATTCCTGGCATGCCCAATGGCAAGCCGGCGGGAGTGCGCTGCGTTCAGCTGAGTGAGGACAACCGCTGCCGGATCTTCGGCCAGCCGGAGCGCCCCGTCGTCTGCGTGCAATTGCGCCCGCATCCGGATATGTGCGGTGATTCGCGCGCGCAGGCGCTGGCGTATCTCACCGCGCTGGAGTCGGCGACGCGACCGGAACCGGCGCGCTGATTTTTGTCGCGGCGGCGGTGATTTTCCGGTCCCGGCGTCTGGAGTACGATCAGGCCATGAAAAAGAAACCGGCCACCAATCCCGTAGTGATCAAGAGCCTCGGGAAATATTCCGGGAATATCGACACGGCGAAGCTGCGCGCGGTCATTCGCGAGATCCGCGCCAGTTCGCCGCTTGAGAAAAAGTCTGGCCCGTTGCGCATCGAGGATACGGCCAGCGGCAGCGGCCATATCGGTTTTGCTTTCGGGGAAAGCAAGGCGCACGGCAAGACCAAGTCGTCGCGCAAGCGTTCCGTCGGCTGATCGTTCGTGGCGAAGAAACGCGCGTACGAAGACAGCGTCTTCATCAATTGTCCGTTCGATCCCGCTTATTTTCCGTTGTTCGAGGTGATCGTGTTCACGGTGTCGGCCTGCGGGTTCGTGCCGCGCTGCGCGAAGGAAGAAGCGGACTCGGGCGATGTCCGCGTCGAGAAGCTGGCGCGGTTGATCGAGGGCTGTCGCTACGGCGTCCATGACATTTCCCGCATCGGACTCGAGCACGACAGCGGCTTGCCGCGCTTCAACATGCCGTTCGAGCTGGGCATGGATCTGGGCTGCAAGAAATTCGGCAAGACGCGCAATCGCCAGAAACGCCTGCTGGTGCTCGACGCCGAGCCGCATCGCTACCAGGCCTTCCTTTCGGATATCGCCGGGCAGGACATCCGCGTCCACCGCAATGCGCCGGATCAGGTTATCGGCATCCTGCGCGACTGGTTGCGCACGGCATCGACGCGGGAAAACATTCCCGGTGAGCTGGTCATCCGCCGGCGCTTCCAGGCATTCGCGCAGGCGCTGCCGAAAATATGCGAGGCGCTCGGCGTCGACCGTGGCAACCTCAATTATCTCGATTACGTCGCTTTCGTCGTCAATTGGCTCAAGGCCGCCGAAGCCGAATAGCGGCGATCACGCCGCGAGGTAGCGATCCTTCAGGCGCACGTAATGCTGCGCCGAATAATAAAGCTGCTCGATCTCCTTGTCGCTGAGCCGGCGCACGCACTTGGCCGGATTGCCCAGCCACAACTCGCCGCTACCGACGATCTTGCCCGGCGGGATCACTGCGCCGGCGCCGACGAAACCATTCGTCTTCACCACCGCGCCATCGAGCACTGTGCTGCCCATGCCGATCAGGCAGGCGTCTTCGATCACGCAGGCATGCACGATCGCGCCGTGGCCGATGGTGACGTCGGCACCAATCACCGTGGCGAAGCCGCCGGGTTTTCCGTACGGGCCGTCGTGGGTGACGTGGATGATGGTGCCGTCCTGGATATTGCTGCGCGCACCGATGCGGATGTAGTTGACGTCGCCGCGGATCACGGTGCCGGGCCAGACCGAGACATCGTCGCCGAGCACGACATCGCCGATCACGGTCGCGGCGGGATCGACGAAGACGCGTTCGCCGAGACGGGGCAGGATATTTTCGAAGGGACGGATATTCATGCCGGCATTGTAAACAGGGAAGCGCCGGTCAATCCCTGCTGCACCGCCCGAATGGCGAAAATCCACGGAATCGGGCCAGTGAATGAATCGCGGCAGCGATCGGCTAACCGATGACGCGGCTTTGACGCCGCGACGAGGTCATCGCGCTAGACTCCGGCCATGGATACTCCGTTCAGCCCCATCGACAGCCTCCGCCCCTCCTTCGAGCGCCTGCGCGCCGCACAGCTTGCGCACATTTCCACGTACGCCGAACGCCGCGAAGCGCTGGATCGTCTCGGGCTCGCCGTGCGCCGGCATCGCGATGCACTGGTACAGGCCTGCTCGGAAGATTTCGGCCGGCGTGCGCCGCTGGAAACCCTGGGCGCGGATGTGATGGTGACGCTCGACGAGATCAAGCATGCGCGCAAGCACTTGCGTCGTTGGATGCGCCCGACGCGACGTGCGGTCAACCTCACCTTCAAGCCGGCGCGGGCGGAAATGCGTTATGCGCCGCTGGGCGTGGTTGGCATCGTTTCGCCGTGGAATTATCCGTTCCAGCTCGCATTGGTGCCGATGGTGAACGCACTCGCCGCGGGCAATCGCGTGATGATCAAGCCGTCCGAGTTCACGCCGAAAGTCAGTGCATTGATGGCGCGACTGCTGGCCGAGGTCTTTCCGCCCGACCAGGTCGTGCTGGTGCAGGGCGATGCCGATCTCGCCGCCGCATTCACGCAATTGCCGTTCGACCATCTGCTGTTCACCGGCTCCACCGCCGTGGGTCGCCATGTCATGGCTGCGGCCGCGCCCAACCTTACGCCGGTCACGCTCGAACTTGGCGGCAAATCGCCGACGCTGATCGCACCCGACTATCCGGTCGAGCACGCCGCTGACCGCATCGCCTTCGGCAAATGTTTCAACGCCGGCCAGACCTGCGTCGCGCCCGATTACGTACTGGTGCCGCGTGCGAAACGCGATGCCTTCGTCAGCGCGCTGATGGCGAGTTTCGCGCGCCGCTATCCGACCCTGGCCGACAATCCTGACTACACCGCCGTGGTCAATTCGCGCCAGGCCACGCGACTGCGCGACTGGATTGCCGAGGCGCGTGCCCGCGGCACGGAAGTGCTGCAATACCTGCCTGCCGGCGAAACCTTGCCGACCGGCGTTGAGATCGTTCCGCCGACCGTGCTGCTCGATCCGCCGTTGGATTGCCAGGCGATGCAGCAGGAAATTTTCGGCCCGGTCCTGCCGGTGATCAGCTACGACTCGCATGACGCGGCGCTCGCTTTCATCCTCGCGCGCGACAAACCGCTGGCGTTCTATCCGTTCGATCGCGACAAGACGCGGCTTGCACGTTCGCTCGACCGCATCAGCGCCGGCACCGTCTGCGTCAACGACGTGATCATCCAGTTCGGCCAGGACGAGTTGCCGGTAGGCGGCGTCGGTGCCAGCGGCATGGGCCATTACCACGGCCATGCCGGCTTTCTGACGTTCAGCAAGTCGATGCCGGTAATGTACCAATCGCGGCTCAACGGCATGTTCCTGTTCGACGCGCCTTACAGCGACCTGGCCCGACGCGCGGTCGCCTGGTTGACCCGTTGAGTCGACGGTGTTGCAGTGTGTCCCCCCGAAAGCAACCAAGGAACGATGACGATGAAAATCCGAACGATGATGTTTCTAAGCCTCTGCGTCGCATCCAGCGCCTGCCTCGGCGCGCCGGCTGGCAAGGCCAAAGCGCACCTGGACTATCGCGACTACGCCGGCGCGGAAGTCAGCGTGGTCAACTACACCAATCTCTACAACTGGCAGCGCACCGGCGACAAGTCGGTCGTGGTCTGGACCAAGCCGAGCACGGCCTATCTGTTGACGCTGAAGAATCGCTGCGATGCGCTCGATAGCCAAGTGAAGATGCAGATCGGCGGCGTCGACGGCATCAGCGGCAAGCTGCGTGCTGGCAGCGACGATGTCGTGATCGGCCAGGTCCGTTGCCGCATCACCACGATCCAGCCGATCGACCTGGTGAAGATGAAACACGACCGGCACGCCTGATCGCATCGCGGGTGTCGCGGAAATTCCCGGCACCCGCGCGACCTGATGATGTCGCGCCAAACGGTTCGACGCGCGTCGGCTTTGCACCGGCGTCGCGTCGGCCGCATCCACCGCAATGGAGCCGGCAATGAAAATCCGATGGATTCCGATGCTTGGCCTGTCCCTGTTGGCGGCGGCCTGCGCCGGCAACGGCCATCGCAGCGACGCTCGGACGGCGACGCGCTACACCGAGCACGCTGGCGCCGAGATCGCCGAATTCAGTTTCGTCACTCTGTACAACTGGGAGAAGGTCGACGACGGCTTGGTGGCGGTCTGGACGCGCCCGGATACCGCCTACCTGCTGCGCCTGCGCAACAACTGCACGAGCCTGGATTTCCAGCGCACGCTCGCTCTCGATGGTTTTGGCGGTCGATTGCGCGCCGGCAGCGGTGATGTCGTCGCCGGGCAGGTGCACTGTCGCGTCATGAGCATCCAGCCGCTCGATCTCGCGGCGATTGGCGGGCACTGAGGGGCATCGTCGCGCTTGAAAAGCCATGTCTTCCCCGCCATCTTGAGGGCATGACCACGACCGCCAACCCCTTGCTCGCCGATGGCGAGCTGCCACCCTTTTCGGCAATCACGCCCGACCAGGTCCTCCCCGCCATCGACTCCGTGCTCGCCGACTATCAGGCCGCGGTCGATGACCTCACCGCCGATGCGCGGGCGCGCGATTTCGCCGCGCTGGTCGCGCCGCTGGAAAGTCTCGAGGAAAAACTCGGCCGCGTGTTCGCGCCGGTATCGCATCTGCATGGCGTGAAAGATTCACCGGCCCTGCGTGAGGCGTACTCGGCCGCGCTGGAAAAGATCACCGAACACAGCAGCGCGCTGGGCCAGAATCACGCGTTGTTCGAGGCGGTGCAGGCGGTGCGCAATGCGCCAGCGTTCGCGAATCTCGAGCGCGCGCAGCAGACTCTGGTCGAGGACAGCCTGCGCGGCTTCCGTCTCGCCGGCGTGGCGCTGGAAGAGCCGGCGCGCACGCGTTTCCGTGACATCCAGAACGAACTGAGCAAGGTCGCGACCGGTTTCGAGGAAGCCGTGCTCGATGCCACCGACGCCTGGACGCGATCCGTCAGCGAAGCCGAGCTCGCCGGATTGTCGGATTCGGTGCGTTCGATGCTCGCACATGCGGCCAAGGACAAACGCGTCGACGGTTGGCTGGCGACGCTCAAGGGTCCTGTGGTGCAGGCGATCCTGACTTTCGCCGATGATCGCGCGTTGCGCGAGGAAATCTACACCGCCTACAACACCCGCGCCTCCGACCAGGGCCCTGGCGACCACGCGTACGACAATTCCGCACGCATCGGCCAGATCCTCGCTTTGCGTCACGAAAGTGCACAGCTGCTCGGTTTCGCCTCGAGCGCGCATCTTTCGCTGGTCGACAAGATGGCCGGAACGCCGGAGCGCGTGCTGAAATTCCTGCACGATCTCGCCGCGAAAGCGCGACCGGTCGCAGCACGCGAACTCGCCGGTCTGCGCGCCTTCGCCGCCAGTGAGCTCGCGATCGCCGACCTGCAACCCTGGGACGTGGCCTACGCCAGCGAGAAACTGCGCGAGCGCCGTTTCGATTTTTCCGAGGAAGACATCAAGCCGTATTTCCCCTTGCCGCAGGTGATGACCGGCCTGTTCGAGCTGACGGAAAAAATATTCGGCGTGCGCATGGTCGAGCGCGCAGGTGTCGATGTCTGGCATCCGGATGTGCAGTTCTTCGATCTCGTCGACGCCGACGGTTCCGTGCGTGCCGGCGTCTATCTCGATCACTACGCGCGCAGCGGCAAGCGCGGCGGCGCCTGGATGGATATCTGCCGCACACCGCTGGGCGAGGGCACGGACGCGCGCAAGCCGGTCGCGTTTCTCACCTGCAACTTTTCGCCGCCCATGGAAGGGCAAGTGCCGCGGGCGCAGGATGCGCAGGAGCGGCCGCCAACGAGCGACGGCAAGCCATCCTTGCTCACGCACAACGAGGTGCTTACGTTGTTCCATGAGTTCGGTCACGGCCTGCATCACCTGCTGACCGACGTGCGCTGGCCCAGCGTCGGCGGCATCAATGGCGTGGAGTGGGACGCGGTCGAGTTGCCCAGCCAGTTCATGGAGAACTACGGCTGGCAGCGCGAGGCGCTCAATGCGTTTGCGCGGCACTGGCAGAGCGGTGAAATCCTACCGGAAGCGCTGTATCAGAAGATGCTCGCGGCCCGGCATTTCCACGCCGGCCTGTTCCTGGTGCGACAGCTGGAATTCGCGCTGTTCGATTTCCGCCTGCATCTGGAATTCGATGCCGCGCGCGGGCCGCGTACGCTGGAAATCCTCGCGCAAGTCCGCGACGAAGTCGCGGTGATCGTGCCGCCGGCCTGGCATCGTTCGCCGCAGGCATTCACGCACATCTTCAGCGGCGGCTATGCGGCTGGCTACTACAGCTATCTGTGGGCGGAAGTGCTCAGCGCCGATGCGTTCGCAGCATTCGAGGAGGCCGGCGTGTTCGATGCCGAAACCGGCGCGCGGTATCGTCGCGAAATCCTCGCCGTCGGCGGCTCGCGACCAGCGCTGGAGAGCTTCGTCGCGTTCCGAGGTCGCGAGCCAGAGCCGGAGGCCTTGCTGCGCAGTCACGGCTTGGCGGCATAAGCGCGGCGCGAATCGCCTTGCATCGTGGCAGCCGCATCGGCGACGCTAGCCGGATGCTGATGTCCCCGATCCGGTTTGTGGCAGGCCTGCGATGAGCCGGAAAATGCTGCTGC
Source organism: Arenimonas sp. (assembly GCF_035312645.1). Classification (GTDB taxonomy): domain Bacteria; phylum Pseudomonadota; class Gammaproteobacteria; order Xanthomonadales; family Xanthomonadaceae; genus Arenimonas. The sequence continues at coordinate 73,656 of NZ_DATGBO010000042.1, read as the reverse complement.
CGTTGATCGTCGCCTGCGCGTTGTTCATCGAGAACATGGATTCGACGGTGATCGCGACGTCGCTGCCGGCGATCGCCAGCGATCTGCATGTCGAGGCGATCGCACTCAAGCTCGCGTTGACGACCTATTTGATCAGCCTGGCGATCTTCATTCCGGTCAGTGGCTGGGTCGCCGACCGTTTCGGCGCGCGCAACATCTTCACCGTTGCGATCGCGGTGTTCCTGCTCGGCTCGCTCGCCTGCGCCGGCAGCAATACGCTAGCGCAGATGGTCGCCGCGCGATTTTTGCAGGGCCTCGGGGGCGCGATGATGGTGCCGGTCGGGCGACTGGTATTGCTGCGCACCGTGCCGAAATCGGAACTGGTGCAGGTGATGAGTTACCTGACGATTCCGGCGCTGGTCGGCCCGATGGTCGGGCCGCCGCTGGGTGGTTTCATCACCACGTATTTCGATTGGCGCTGGATCTTCCTGATCAATCTGCCGATGGGCTTGGTCGGCATCGCGCTGGGCCGGCGCTTCATCCCCGATGTGCGCGAGCCGCCACCGCCGCTGGACTGGCTGGGTTTTGCCTATTCCGGGCTTGGTCTGGGCATGACGCTGTTCGGATTTTCCACGCTCGGCCGGCATCTGGTGTCGACGCCGCTATCGGTCGCCTGCCTCTGCGCCGGCCTCGGCGCGCTGGCCGGATATGTATGGCATGCACGCCGGCATCCGCATCCGCTGCTTGATCTCGACTTGTTTCGCCTGCCGACATTTCGCGCCGGCGTGGTCGGCGGCAGCCTGTTCCGGATCGGCATCGGCGCGACGCCATTCCTGTTGCCGTTGATGCTGCAGCTGGGTTTCGGACTCAATCCATTGCAGTCGGGCCTGCTGACTTTCGTGTCCGCGGTCGGCGCGATGTTCATGAAGACGATCGCTACACGCATCCTGCAGCGCTGGGGATTCCGGCGCGTGCTGACGATCAACGCACTGATCGCATCGGCATTGCTGGCGATGTACGGATTGTTCCGCGCCGACACGCCGGCACCGCTGATCATGTCGGTGCTGTTGCTCGGCGGCTGCCTGCGCTCGCTGCAGTTCACCAGCCTCAACGCGATCAGCTATGCAGAAGTGGCATCGCCGCGCATGGGCCACGCCAGCAGCCTGACCGGCATGATGCAGCAGCTGTCGCTGAGTCTGGGCGTGGCGATCGGCGGTTACGCTTTGCAGCTCGCCGGCGATTTCACCGGCACGCGCATCACCGCGCCGACGAACTTCATGATCGCCTTCGTCGTTGTCGCGGCGATCTCGGCAAGTTCCGCCTGGTTGATGTGGCGCTTGCCGCGCGATGCCGGTGCGGAGATGGCGCGTGGCAAATCACGCGAGCCCGAGCCGGAGCCCGGCATCATCTGATTTTCAACCCGGAAAGCTGCGGAACGCGGCGATCGCACGTTGCAGACCGGCGTCGTCGATATCCAGATGCAGCACCAGGCGTTTGCTGGCACCGCCGGGGAAAACGCGAATGCCTTGCGCGGCCAGGTGCGCGTCCAGCGCCGGCATGCGCCCAGCAGCGGGCGTGACGAACACCATGCAGGTATGCGGGCCTTCGACGCTGAAACCGGGAAGCTCGCGCAGGGCATCGGCGAGTTCGCGGGCGCGACGATGATCGTCGGCGAGGCGTGCGACGTGATGATCGAGCGCGTGATTCGCCATCGCCGCGAGTCCGCCGGCCTGTCGCCAGCCGCCGCCGACGACCTTGCGCCAGCGTCGTGCTTTCGCGATCAGGGCTTCGTCGCCGAGCAGCATCGAGCCGATCGGCGCGCCCAGCCCTTTCGAAAAACACACCGACACACTGTCGAAATGCCGGGCGATCTCGCGCGCGTGCACGCCATCGGCGACCGCCGCGTTGAACAGCCGCGCACCGTCGAGATGGATCGCCAGGCCTTTGCTGTGCGCGAGCGCACGCGCTTCGGCGAGATAGCTGCGTGGCAGCACACGACCGCCCCAAGTGTTTTCCAGCGCCAGCAGTTTTGAACGTGCGAAGTGCGGATCACCTATCGGCTTCACCGCCTTCGCGACCAGATCCAATGGCAGCGTGCCATCCGGTGATTGCGGAATCGGCTGCGGCTGGATCGAGCCGAGCACCGCCGCACCGCCGCCTTCGAACTTGAAGGTATGCGCCTCGCTGCCGACGAGGTATTCGTCGCCGCGTTCGCAATGCGCGATCAGCGCGAGCAGGTTCGATTGCGTACCACTGGCGACGAACAGGCCGGCAGCGAAGCCAAGCTCATCCGCAAGACGTTCCTGCAGCGCGTTGACACTGGGATCCTCACCGAAGACATCGTCGCCGACCGGCACGTTTGTGCCTGCTGCCAACATCGTCGCGGTCGGACGGGTGATGGTGTCGCTGCGCAGGTCGATCCAGTTCATGTGCGACGGTCCTCGGTGTGCAGGCGGCCATTGTTGCCTTGTTCTGCGTCGCGGTGAAGCCCGTGATCATGGCCGGTGCCGCAGGTACACTCGCCGGCAAGTCATCGTCGGGCCCTGCCATGAAGATCGCCAGCTGGAACGTCAACTCGCTCAACGTGCGCCTGCCACATCTCGAGGAATGGCTCAAACTGCGCGCCCCCGACGTGGTCGCGTTGCAGGAAACCAAGCTCGAGGACAGCCGCTTTCCCGACAGTGCGCTCGCCGAGCTCGGTTATCGCAGCGTGTTTTCAGGGCAGAAAACCTACAACGGCGTGGCAATCCTGAGCCGAACGCCGGCGACCGAGGTGCAGATCGGCATTCCGGGCTTCGAGGACGAACAGAAACGCGTGATTGCCGCGACCGTCGCCGGCATCCGCATCGTCGATCTGTACGTGGTCAACGGCCAGGATATCGGCACCGAGAAATACGACTACAAACTGCGCTGGCTGGATGCCGTGCATGGCTGGCTGGCGCAGGAAATCAAGGCACATCCCGAGCTCGTGGTGCTCGGCGATTTCAACATCGCCCCCGATGACCGCGACGTGCATGACCCCGCCATCTGGAACGACGACAGCATCCTGACCTCGACCGCCGAACGCGCTGCACTGAGCCGCTTGATCGATCTCGGTCTGCACGACAGCTTCCGCCTGCACAGCGGCGAGGGCGGGCATTTCAGCTGGTGGGATTACCGCGCCGCGGGCTTCCGTCGCAATCTCGGACTGCGCATCGATTTCGCGCTGATCAGCGAGGCGCTGAAGTCGCGCTGCATCGGCGCGGTGATCGATCGCGAGCCGCGCACCTGGGATCGTCCAAGCGATCACGCGCCGGTGTGGGTCGAGTTGAACTGAAGATTTGCTTCGCAGGAACGGGCATGACCGCGATTTCTTCACGACAATGAAATCGAAGGGATAGTGATGGTCGGGCTTTCAGACCCATCGAAATCGAAATGGCCATCGACGCCATCACGCCGCGACGAACACGCCTTCGATTTCCACGTCCAGCTCGCGTCGACAGACGTCGCCACGCAGGTAAAGCACCTGCTCGGCAGGAATGCCCGAATCACGAATGACAGCCTGCGCGAGCACCAGGTCGTCGCTATGGCGCAGATAGACGCGTAGCGTTTCGCAATTGACCAGCGGAAACGCGCGGCCGCACTTCTTCTCGCCCTCGGCAAGCAACGAATCCAGGTTGGCGAGGCTCTCGCGCAGTTGCGCGGCGACGTTGCCGACATGCTGCGAGACATGGCCGACGATGCTGGCCGTGCCCGAGGCGAGCAGGCGTGGACGATCAGTGTCGGCATCGAGCAGAGCGCCACGCGAGAAACCCGGCGAGACCGGTCCGAATTCGCGCGGATAACGCCAGGCCGGCGTCTGTCGCGGATTTTCCAGCGCGATCGCCGGCGCGCGTGCGCATAGCGCGATGACCTGCACGCACGCCGCGCCATCGGGGTCGATATCGCCGCCGATCGCGGTCGCGGCCGGTGGCGGATCGTTGAACATGCCGTCGACACCGCGCGCGCGGCCGACGCAGAAACGGCGATAACGTTCGCCATCACCATCGCCGTCGTTGATCGCACCGAAATAATTCCAGATGCGCAGCAGGAACGGATGCGCCGAGGGCCGCACGCAGGTGAGCAGGCGCTCGTAGGCGAGTTCGGCGGCGTGCTCGACATCGCCCCCGACCTCTTCGACGCTGATCGCGACCAGAGCGTAGTGCTCGCCATGCGCCCAAGCGGCGCCGCAGGTTTCCGCCGATTCGGTGATCTCGCCGCCATGCCAGGTTTCGCACAGTCCTGACGCGCCAAGGGCGGGGCAGGGAATGCGCAGGGGCGAGGCCGGGCCGGATCCGAAATCGAAGCGGATGAGGGCGTCGCCGTCGTCGGTGTGGGTGATGCGCAGGCGGGCGCTGGCGGCAGGTGGACTGGTCATTGATTGCCGGGATTATAGCCAGTGCGGCAGCGGCTATCATGCGCGGGCATTCCGCTGCCCGGTGCCGAGCCCGTCATGAGCCAACTTCAGTCCGTCCACGATTTCCTGCGCGACCTGCAGGATCACCTCTGCGCGGCACTGACCGCTGCCGATGGTAAGGGCGAATTTGTCGAGGACACGTGGCAGCGTGCCGAGGGCGGCGGTGGCCGCTCACGGGTGATGAAGGAGGGCGCGGTGTTCGAGCAGGCCGGCGTCGGTTTTTCCGACGTCAGCGGGGCGACGCTGCCACCGTCAGCGACCGCGCATCGGCCCGAACTTGCCGGCGCGCCCTGGCGCGCGCTCGGTGTATCGCTGGTGATGCATCCGCGCAATCCGTACGTGCCGACCAGTCACGCCAACGTCCGCTATTTCGAAGCGCAGCCGCCGGGGCGTGCGCCGATCTGGTGGTTCGGTGGCGGTTTCGATCTCACGCCCTTCTATCCGTTCGATGACGATGTGCGGCACTGGCATACGGTGGCGCGCGATCTCTGCCGGCCTTTCGGCGAGGATCGTTACGCCGCGCACAAGGCCTGGTGCGATCGTTATTTCTTTCTCAAGCATCGCGGCGAGGCGCGCGGAGTCGGCGGCTTGTTCTTCGATGATTTGAGCGGCGACGATTTCGAAAAATGCTTCGCCTATCAGCGCGCCGTCGGCAACGGGTTTCTCGATGCCTATCTGCCGATCGTGGAGAAGCGCAGGAACACGCCCTTCGGCGAGCGCGAGCGCGAATTCCAGCTTTACCGCCGCGGTCGCTACGTCGAGTTCAACCTGGTCTGGGATCGCGGCACCTTGTTCGGGCTGCAAAGCGGCGGCCGTACCGAAAGCATCCTGATGAGCCTGCCGCCGCGCGTGCGCTTCGAATACGGCTACCAGCCCGAGCCCGGCAGTGCCGAGGCGCGACTGGATGCCTATCTGCAGCCGCGCGATTGGCTCGCAGACCCGTAGGAGCGGCGTAAGCCGCGATTTCTGCAGCTTGCGACGCGCAACGGAGAAATCGCGGCGCGTGCCGCTTCTACAGACAGGAAAAATCGCGGCAATAAAAAAGCCCCGCAAGCCAGGGGAAGCTTGCGGGGCCCGGGGGTTGAAGCGGGCTGGGGAAAGCCGGCTTCATCAGGATCACCTCAGGGGAGGGAGTTGATCCAACAACGGACGTTGCATCCGTTGCGGCTCATATGAACACCCGCGCGATGAGAAGTTCGTGAATCGCATCGTTAAGATTTCGTGCGATTCAGTCAGCGTTTAGAGACTAGACGCGCGCCGTGGTGTAGGCGGTTTCATCAATGCGCTTCGTCCCAATTTTCGCCGACGCCGACATCCACGACCAATGGCACACGCAATTGCGCCGCGGACTCCATGCGCGATCGCACCGCGGGCAATAGCGTATCGACGAAATCGCCGTCGACCTCGAACACCAGTTCATCGTGAACCTGCATCAGCATCAGCGCGCGCGCTGAATGCGGCTGCAGCCATTCGTCGACGCGGACCATCGCGCGCTTGATGATGTCGGCGGCGGTGCCTTGCATCGGCGCGTTGATCGCCGCGCGTTCGGCGCCGGCGCGCTGGCCCTGATTCTTAGAATGGATCTCGGCCAGATACAGGCGGCGGCCAAATACGGTTTCGACAAAACCATCGGCGCGCGCCTGTTGCCGCACGCGTTCCATGAAGTCGCGCACGCCGGGATAGCGGGCGAAATAAAGCGCGATGTAATCCTGCGCCTCGCCACGACCGATGCCGAGCTGGCGCGCCAGCCCGAAGGCACTCATGCCATACATCAGCCCGAAATTGATCGCCTTGGCGGCGCGGCGCTGATCGCTGGTGACGGTTTCCAGCGTGGCGCCGAATACCTCCGCCGCCGTCGCGCGGTGTACGTCCTGGCCGCTTGCGAAGGCTTTCAACAAACCGGGATCTTCGGACAGGTGCGCCATGATTCGCAGCTCGATCTGCGAGTAGTCGCAGGCGACGATCTTGCGCCCCGCAGGTGCGACGAAAGCCCGGCGGATGCGGCGCCCATCCTCGGTACGGATCGGAATGTTCTGCAGGTTCGGATCGTTCGAGCTCAGGCGACCGGTGGCGGCGCCGGCCTGGTGATAGCTGGTGTGCACGCGACCGGTCACAGCATTGACCATCTCCGGCAATTTGTCGGTGTAGGTGCTGCGCAGTTTTGCGAGACCGCGGTAGTCGAGGATCAGGCGCGGCAATTCGTGCTGGTCGGCGATCGCTTCCAGCGCCTCTTCATTGGTCGAGGGCGCGCCGGTCGGTGTCTTCACCAGCGCCGGGAGTTTGAGTTCATCGAACAACAACGCGCCGATCTGCTTGGGCGAATCGAGATTGAAGGTGCGGCCTGCCAGTTCGGTGGCGCGCTGTTGCGCGACCAGCATGCGCTGCGACAGGTCGACGCTTTGCCGGCGCAACTCCGTCGCATCGATCATCACGCCGGTCGCTTCCATGCGTTCGAGCACCGGCACCAGCGGCATCTCGATCTCACGGTAGACTTTTTCCAGCGACGGAACGCTTGCCAGTTTCGCCGACAACACCTGGTGCAGACGCAACGTGATGTCGGCATCCTCGGCCGCGTAGGCTGTCGCTTCTTCCAGAGCGACCTGCGAGAACTTGATCTGCTTGGCGCCCTTGCCGGCAACTTCCTCGTAGCGGATGGTTGTGTAGCCCAGGTATTTTGTCGCCAGCGAATCCATGTCGTGACGCTGGATGCCGGCGTTCCAGATGAAGCTTTCCAGCATCGTGTCTTCGGCGTAGCCCTGGACGGCGATGCCGTGGCGACGCAGCACATGCAGATCGTATTTTCCGTGTTGACCGACCTTACGCTTGCCGGCGTCTTCGAGAATCGGCCGCAACGCATCCAGCGCTTCAGCCATCGGTAACTGCGTCGGCGCGCCGGGAAAATCATGGCCAAGCGGCAGGTAGGCGGCGCGACCGGTTTGAACACAGAGACTGATGCCAACGAGATTCGCGCGCATCGGATCCAGCGCGTCGGTTTCGGTGTCGAAGGAAATCAAATCGGCATCGCGAATTTTTTCCACCCAGGCATCGAGCTGCGCGAGCGTAAGGATGGTTTCATACTCGCCCTTGACCGACAGCGCGGCATCCGGCGTTTCGGCTTCCGTTGAAGTTGTCGCGGCCTGGAACGATGGCTTCGGCTTGCCGCCGGCCGCTGCGCCACCGCCCGTCGCTGTGCCACCATCGAGCTCGCGCAGCGCGGCGTGAAATCCGTATTGCGTGAACAGCTCACGCAACGCGACCTGGTCGCGCTCGCGAAGTTTCAGTTGTTTTGGCGTGAGATCGAGTGGCACGTCGGTCTTGATCGTCACCAGATCACGGCTCAGCGGCAGACGCGGCAGCGCCGCGCGCAGGTTCTCGCCGATCTTGCCGCTGATCTTGTCGGCATGCTCCATCACCGCCGCCAGCGTGCCGTATTCGGCCAGCCATTTCGCGGCGGTTTTCGGCCCGCATTTGTCGACACCGGGCACGTTGTCGACGGTATCGCCCATCAGCGACAGGTAATCGATGATCTGGTCGGGGCGCACGCCGAACTTCTCGAAGACCTTGGCCTCGTCATACAAGCTGCCGGTCATCGTGTTGGTCAGGGTGATGCCCGGGCGCACGAGTTGCGCGAAATCCTTGTCGCCGGTCGAGATCATCACTGGAATGTTTTCGGCGTGCGCCTGCAACGCCAACGTACCGATCACATCGTCGGCTTCAACGCCGCCCACGCGCAGGATGGGGAAGCCGAGTGCCTCGACGATCTTCATCATCGGCTCGACCTGCGCGCGCAGATCGTCGGGCATCGTCGGGCGATTCGCCTTGTACTCGGGATACATCGCATCGCGGAAGGTCGGACCGGAAGCATCGACGACGAAAGCGGCGTAGTCGGGGTTTTCCTTCAGCGTTGCGCGCAGCATGTTGACGATGCCGAACAGCGCGCCGGTCGGCGAACCGTCAGGCGCAGTCAGCGGCGGCAGCGCATGGAATGCGCGATACAGATAGGAGGAGCCGTCGATCAGGACAAGGCGGGTCATGGCGGTGCTCGTTGCGGCGATATCGGGATTCTAAGGCTCTTGAGGCGGCTGGCGGCTTTTGCGATGCTTCCGGCTCGTCGGGAGCATCGCCGATTCGGTCCGACGCCAGGAAGCGATCACGCCCATGACAGCGAATGCGATGACGATGACTGCGGCTCTGCGTATCAGCGTCGATGCCGCCGACATCGATATCGACGTCGTGCACGATTTCCTCAGCAAGGATTCGTATTGGTGCCGTGGCGTGCCGCGTCCGGTGGTTGAAGCGGCGATCGCAAACTCGCTGTGTTTCAGTGCGTTGCTGGACGGGAAGTTCGTCGGCTTTTCGCGTGTGGTCAGCGATCGCGCGACCTTCGCCTATCTTTGCGATGTTTTCGTGCTGCCCGACGCGCGTGGTGTGGGCGTGGGCAAGGCGATGCTGCGGGCGATCGATGCCCATCCTGACCTGCAGGGCCTGCGCCGCTTCCTGCTCGCCACCGCCGATGCGCACGGGCTCTATGCGCAGCATGATTTCGCTCCGTTAAGCCGACCCGAGCGCTTCATGGAGCGCTACCGGCCGGATGTCTATCAGCGCTGAGGAGAATATTCGCGCTGCTTTGCGTTGCGAGCGTTGCGTGCGTGCCGCCGCCGGCACACTCAGCGGCCTTCCGATGAGTTCAGCCGCACTCTTTTCGGCTCGACTGGCGGGTCGGGAGTGGTGGATCCCCCATAAAACACTCTGTGACGTGCGTCACAAATTTGGATAGGGTCGCGTTCTCCTGTCGCGGCAAAGGCCGGTTTTTCGACGCCGCAGTGGGAAAAAGGTCGCGAAAACGGCCGTCCAGGGCATTCGAATGCGTAACAGCACATGTCGCCGGAAGCACTTTTCCGGCCCACTCGCGGGGTTCCGGCCCTTGCTTCCCGTGCAGGGAACGCGGGTCTACCATGCGGTCAACGGGAAGGGATGCAGTTCATGAAGACGCGGGTTGGTCATTACGAAATTGTCGCCGAGCTGGGTCGGGGCGGAATGGGCGTGGTTTACAAAGGCTATGAGCCGGCGTTGACGCGCTACGTCGCGATCAAGGAGCTGGCGCCGTCGCTGGCCCACGACGCTTTGCTGGTCGAGCGCTTCCTGCGCGAGGCGCGCTCGATGGCCTCGCTCAACGATCCGCACATCATCCAGATCTATTTCATTGGCCAGGAAAACGAGCAGCCGTTCTTCGTGATGGAGTTCGTGGACGGCGAATCGCTTTCGGGGCTGCTCAAGCGCGAAGGTCGCCTCACCGTCGGCGACGCGCTCAAGATCCTGCATCAATCCGCGCAGGGCCTGTCGGTCGCCCACGACCGCGGCGTGATCCATCGCGATATCAAGCCCGCCAACCTGATGCTCAGCCAACGCGGCCAGGTGAAGATTGCCGATTTCGGCATCGCGCTCGCCAATCACGATTTCAACAGCAAGCTCACCGGCACCGGCGAATTCGTCGGCACGCCCGGCTATCTCTCGCCGGAAGTCTGCCTGGGCAAGGCCGTCGACCAGCGCTCGGATATTTTCGCTCTCGGCATCGTGCTGTTCGAGTCGTTGACCGGCCGCACGCCGTTCTCCGACGAGAGCCCGCTCAAGCTGATGCTCGATGTCGTGCAGTCGGAAATTCCCGATGTGCGTGAAATCAATTCCACCGTCGATCCGGAAGTCGCGGCGATTCTCGCCAGGATGCTCGCCAAGGATCCCGCCGATCGCTACCAGAGCACGCATGAGCTGATCGCCGATCTGGAAAAGCACCCGCTGGTTTCCGTCGGCGGTCCGCTCAGCATCAAGACCGCTGCTCCCAGCGGCCCGGCCGCCACCTTGATCGGCATGGCCACGCCGGTCACTCCCGGCATCGGCATGCGCGCACCGACGCCGCCGCCTTCGGTGGGTGCGCCCACCGTCGCGCCCGCAGTTGCGACGGCGGCGGTTGAAAACAAGACCCAACCCGGCATCACCCAGCCGCCCTCGGTATCGCCGCCGCCCGCGAGGCCTTCGCGCGCGCCATTGTGGGCCGGGTTGAGCCTGTTGCTCCTGCTGCTGGCTGGCGGCGCCTGGGCACTGCGCGGAAAGATTTTCGGCACCAGCGCGACGCCGCCCGATGTCGTCGCGACCGCACCGGTACCGGTGGTCGATACCAGCGCGGCATCGGCGATGCCCGCAACGACCGCATCCGCGACCACCGCTGCGACAACATCGGCTGCCACGCCGGCCGTGCCCGCACCACCGGTTCCGCCTGTGACGGATGCTACCGCTGCGGCGAATACGACGACGGCGCAAACCCCAGGCACCGGAAACACGGCGACAGCCGCGATGACGCCATCGCTCGCGGCAACGCCGGTCGGCGAGCGTCCGCATCCGCTGCGTGATGCCGTGGCGCAGCGCGGCGAAGAGCGCGCCGAGTTGCGCGACGATGCCGCCGGCGCCGCCCTGACCGGTGCGCGTACCTTCATCGTGCAAAGCTCGGGCGATCCCGCGCTGGTCATTCCCGCCGAACAGATGATCGAGGAAAAACTCTCGGGCGCTGGCCTGCATCTCGTGCAGAGCGCGGGCCGTGCCGACGTGGTCATCCGCGTGCGTGCCGAGGGCATCGGCAGCCAGGACATCAGCTTCTACGGCCAGACCGCCAGCCTTACCTCCGCGTATCTCAGCGTGCGTCCATTCGGTCGCGGCGGTCGTCCGCTGAGTACCGGCATCCGCTCGAAGATCGACTACACCACGCTCAATGCCGAAGCCAAGGTGCAGCAGGCACTGGAAAGCAATCTCGACCGCGTGGTCGAGAGCATCGGCAAGAAATGATCGCGCCTCGCTACCGGACGAGTTCGCGCTCGTCCGGTACGCGAATTACGCCGGCGCCAGATTCGCGTAGGCGAGCACCAGCCACTTCGGGCCGGCATCCTCGAAATTGACCTGCACGCGCGCATGCGCGCCGCTGCCTTCGCTGTCCATCACGATGCCGTTGCCGAAACTCGCGTGATGAACGCGCTGGCCCAGACGGAGGGCGCCAGCGGCAGGCGATTCTTCGTAACGGGGTGAAAATCCGGGACGTGAGACGTTCACCTTCGGTCGCACTTCATGCAGCAGCGCCGCGGGAATTTCCCGCAGGAAACGCGACGGCATGCCGATCATTTCCATGCCGTGCAGTCGCCGCGATTCGGCGTAACTGAGCGTGAGCTTCTGGCGTGCACGGGTCAGGCCGACATAGGCGAGACGGCGTTCCTCTTCGAGTCGTCCGCTTTCTTCGCTGGAGCGGTTGCTCGGGAACAAACCTTCTTCGAGCCCGACCAGAAACACCAGCGGAAACTCCAGGCCTTTCGCGCTGTGCAAGGTCATCAGCTGCACGCCGTCCTCGCCATCCTGGGCCTGACCTTCGCCGGCTTCCAACGCGGCGTAGGCGAGGAAGGCGACGAGTTCGCTCATGCTCTCGCTGGCCTCGTCGTCGCGGCGCTCGAAGCGACTCGCGACCGATACCAGTTCATCGAGGTTGTCCGTGCGCGAATCGAGCTGGCCTTTCGATTCGGCCGTGTAGTGCGCGCGCAAGCCCGAGCGTTCCAGCACGTGATCGAATTGTTCGTGCAACGGCAGCGTCGGCGTTGCCTGCGCAAGCACGGCGATCAGTTCGAGAAAGCCCTTGATCGCGTTGCGCGCGCGACCGGCGAGTGCGCTGCCATCGGCCAACTGCTCCGTTGCCCGCCATAGCGAAATCGCATTGGCGCGCGCCACGCGCCGCACCTCGTCCAACGTGCGATCGCCGATGCCGCGCGTCGGCGTGTTCACCGCGCGCTCGAATGCCGCATCATCGTCGCGATTCGCGACCAGACGCAGATACGCCATCGCGTCCTTGATTTCCATGCGTTCGAAGAAGCGCTGGCCGCCGTAGACGCGGTACGGCATGCCGGTCATCTGCAACTGCTCTTCCATCGCCCGCGATTGCGCATTGCTGCGGTAAAGAATCGCGCATTCGGCAGCGTGGCCGCCGTCGCTGACATGCGCGCGGATGCGCTCGACCACGAAGCGCGCTTCGTCGACTTCGTTGTAGGCGGCATAGAGATCGATCAGCTCGCCTTCGCCGTCGGCTGTCCACAGTTGCTTGCCGAGGCGCTCGGGGTTGTGGCCGATCACCGCGTTCGCGGCGGCGAGGATGTTGCCGCTGGAGCGGTAATTCTGCTCGAGCTTGATCGTGCTTGCGTTCGGGTAATCGCGCAGGAAACGCTGCATGTTCTCGACCTTTGCGCCGCGCCAGCCGTAGATCGACTGGTCGTCGTCGCCGACCACGAACACTTGCCCGGTCTCGCCGGCGAGTACGCGGATGAAGGCGTACTGGATGCTGTTGGTGTCCTGGAATTCGTCGACCAGGATCTGCCGGAAGCGCTGCTGGTAGTGCTGCAGCAGGACCGGATGTTCCAGCCACAACTCGTGCGCGCGCAGCAGGATCTCGGCGAAATCCACCAGGCCCGCGCGCTGACAGCGCTGTTCGTATTCCTCATAGACGCGCAGCATCGTCTTGGTGAAAAAGTCGCCGCCCGGCACCTGGATGTGTTTCGCGCGGTGGCCTTCGTCTTTCTGGGCGTTGATCCACCACACCAGTTGCCGTGGTGGAAAACGACCATCGTCGAGTTCGAGATCGTTGGCGATGCGCTTGATCAGGCGCAATTGATCGTCGCCATCGAGCACCTGGAATGACTCCGGCAATCCGGCTTCCTGCCAGTGCAGGCGCAGCAGTCGATGCGCGAGGCCGTGGAAGGTGCCGACCCACATGCCGCGCATTCCGCCATTGAGCAGCGCATCGACGCGGACGCGCATTTCCGCTGCGGCTTTGTTGGTGAAGGTGACCGCGAGAATGCCGTGCGCCGGCACGCCGACGACCTGGTTCAACCAGCCGATGCGATGCGTGAGCACGCGCGTCTTGCCCGAGCCCGCACCTGCGAGCACGAGGTAGTGGCCGGGGGTCGCGGAAACCGCCTCGCGCTGGGCGGCATTGAGATCATCGAGCAGATAGGAAACATCCATCCGGCCATTTTACGGGATGGCGCCAGCGAGGATGGTTGTTTGTAGGAGCGGGCATGACCGCGACCATGATTGCCGCGGCAACCGTTCAAATCGCGGCCAAGGCCGCTCCTACAAAACCGCTCAGCTCGCGACGAAGGCCGAGCCCGTCACGCCAGGCAGCGACAGCACATAGTCCGCACCCATCAACAGCGATGGCGTGTAATAGCCGCCCTCGGGGCGCGCGCCGGTGAGCAGGCGCTGTGCGATGCCCAGCGAAGCGGTGACGGTGAGTTCGTAGCCGTTCGGTGTGCGCAACTGGCCGAAGACCTGCTTGCCGGCGGCATCGCGGACTTCGCCCCAGACCACGGTACCGCTGTCGGCACGTTTTTCCGCGGACGGCCCGAGCACGGTCTTGGCGACCTTTTTCTTCAGATACGACTGCACCGGGCGCGTGCCCAGCAGCGGCCCCAGCCAGCGGATGCGGCGCAGATTTTTCGCGGTCGCCGGCGGCACGCCCATATAGGTTTCGATGTTGGCGATGCCGGTCGAGACGAATGCAGTGTAGACATCGCCCCAGGGAATGGTCATCGCGAAACGCGCCTCGCCGTCCTTGTCGAACGTACGCGTCTTCCAGGCCAGCGGCACGCGCCTGACCCCGCCATCGATGCGCGCACGACCACCTTTCCCCAGGCCTTCTACACTGGTCAGCGCGGTGCCCGGACTCGGGCCGCCGCCGGCTTCGAACGCCAGCACCAGCGAATCGGCATCGGGCAGTTCGCGCTTGAGCTGCGCGGCCAGGCAATCGGTTGGCACCACGTCGAAGCCGCTGCCCGGCAGCACCACGATGCCGCTCTTTTGCGCGCGCGCATGCTGGGCATGACAGTGCGCGAAGACATCGATCTCGCCGGTGATGTCGAGATAGTGCGCCTTGAGATCGAGGCAGGCTTCGAGCATCGGTGCGCTGGTCGCCGAAAACGGCCCGGCGCAATGCAGCACCAGACCGATGCCGTTGAGGCCGGCGCGGACCGCCGCGGGATTGTCGAGCGCGAACGCACGCACCGGCAGCCGGTATTTCTTTCCGAGGGTTTCCAGTGCATCGGCATTGCGGCCGGCAAGCACCGGACGCAGGCCGCGGCGTACGGCCTCTTCGACAATCATCTTGCCGGTGTAACCATTGGCGCCGTAGATCAGCCAGTCCATATGCGTGCTCAGGCCGCGCGCACGCGCGCGGCGACCATCTTCAGCAACTGCCGGAAATACAGCTCCGGGAACCAGCGCTTCATGCGCCAGCGCATCGGCTCACGCAGGGTCGGGATGATCATGAACTCACCGCGCTCGGCCGCCGCGAACACCTTGTCGGAGACGCTGTCGATGGTATCGGGCGCGGTGTCCATCAACTTCACTGCGAGGTTTTTCACCTTCTCGCTGCCGATCGCCGTGTCGCAAAGATTGGTGCGGAAGAAACTCGGGCAGATCACGCTGACGCGGATGCCCTGGTCGTGCACTTCCGCGCGCAGCTGTTCGGAAAGCGCGACTACGCCGGCCTTGGAGACGCCATAAGTCATCATGCCGGGCGCACCGGCGAGACCAGCGAAGCTCGCGGTGCTGATGATCTGGCCGCTGCCGGCGGCGATCATTCCGGGCAGAAACAGGCGACAGCCGCGCACGACGCTGAGCAGATCGACTTCAAGCAGTTGCCGCCACTCGCTCATCGTGGTCTCGATCATCGGGCCACCCGAGGCGATGCCGGCGTTGTTGATCAGTACGTCGAGACCGCCCCATTCGCGCATCACGGCTTCGTGCATCTGCTCCATCGCCTCGTCGTTGCCGACGTTCGCGACCAGGGCGAGATGGCCGCCGCCGGACAACATCGCGCGGGTGATTTCGGCGCGCTCGTTGTCGAGATCGACACAGGCGACGCGAGCGCCAGCGCGGGCATAACGTAGCGCGAGCGCCTGACCCAGGCCGCTGCCGGCACCGGTGATCAAAACCCGCCGTTGACTGCTCATCCTGTCCCCCGAGACGGCTGTGCTAGGCTCCAAAGCCTTGGCAATCCGTCGAGTCTAGCCCGCTTTTTCGGAGAAATAGTGTGACCGAAGACACATTTGGCCTTTCGGGGAAAACCGCGCTCGTGAGCGGAGCCTCGCGCGGCATCGGCGAGAGCATCGCCCTGCTGCTGGCCGCGCACGGCGCCCATGTGATCTGCACCAGCCGCAAGCTCGAAGGCTGCGAAGCCGTTGCCGGAAAAATCCGCGCCGCCGGTGGTTCCGCCGAAGCGCATGCGATGCACGTCGGCGATCCCGCGGCGATTGAAGCGCTGTTCGCGCAACTCGACGCCGAGGGCAAGACGGCCGACATCCTGGTCAACAACGCCGCTGCCAATCCGTATTTCGGTCCGCTGATCGACATGGACCTGGCCAGCTACGAAAAAACCGTCGAAGTAAATCTGCGCGGCTATTTCTGGTGCACGGTGCAGGCCGCCAAGCGCATGAAAGGCAAGGGCGGCGGCGCGATCGTCAACATCGCTTCGGTCAACGCCAAGCGTCCGGCATTCGGGCAGGGCATCTATTCGGTGACCAAGGCCGGCATCGTCAATATGACCGAAGCCTTCGCCAAGGAACTGGCGAGCGCCGGCATCCGTGTCAATGCGGTGCTGCCCGGCCTGACCGAAACAAAATTCGCATCCGCCGTCACCGGTAACCCGAAACTCATGGCAATGATGACGCAGCTGATTCCGCTCGGCCGCGCCGCGCAGCCCGACGAAATCGCGCCGGCGGTGTTGTTCCTCGCCAGCCCGGCCGCGAGTTACGTCACCGGCACGACGCTGACCGTCGATGGCGGCTACCTCGCGTGATGCGCAAAACCGTAGGAGCGGCTTCAGCCGCGACTCGCCATTGCCGACAGAAATTTCGCGGCTGAAGCCGCTCCTGCAAAAACCGCGATTTCCGCAAGCAAATTGGTTCAACAAAAAGCCGCGATTTCCGCAAGCTGATCGCTTCGACGGTCACTGCGATTTCCGCAAGCTGGTAAGCGTCGAGATAGCCACCGCTGAGGTTAGACATGATCACTCTCCACTACTGGCCCACGCCCAACGGTCACAAGATCACGCTCTTCCTCGAAGAAACCGGCATGCCGTATCGCATCGCGCCGGTCGACATCGGTGTTGGCGAGCAATTCAAGCCCGACTATCTCGCGATCGCGCCGAACGGCCGCATGCCGGCGATCGTCGATGACGCGCCTGCCGATGGCGGCGCACCGCTGTCGCTGTTCGAATCCGGCGCGATCCTGCTTTATCTCGCCGAGAAAACCGGCCAGCTGCTGCCTGCCGATCTGCGCGGGCGGAAGACGGTGCTGGAATGGTTGTTCTGGCAGATGGCCGGCTTCGGACCGATGCTCGGGCAGAACCATCATTTCACGCGTTATGCGCCGGAACAGATCCCGTATGCGATCGAACGCTACACGCGCGAGACCGCGCGTTTGTACGCGGTGCTCGACGCGCATCTGGCCGGTCGCGATTTCATTGCCGGCGCCGCGCTGAGCATCGCCGACCTTGCCTGTTATCCCTGGGCCGCAGCGCACGACTGGCATCACGTCGATCTCGCCGTGTATCCGAATGTGCTGCGCTGGTACGAGGCGATAAAGTTGCGCCCGGCAACGCAACGCGCCTATGCGCTGGGCGAACAATACAGGCGCAAGACTGAAATGACCGACGAGATGAAAAAAGTCCTGTTCGGCGCAGCGGCGGTTCCGACGAAACAGGATCAGCGCTGAGCTGCTGTACCGAATCAAAGTCTGGATGGATTTCGAGCATCGGCTTACCCCGTAGGAGCGATGGCAATCGCTACTGCGCGGCATGCGAGGGATATGTCGATGGCAGTGGCCTCATCCTGACGTTCACCTCGCCAGCCTTGGTTGCGATGACCGGCTTCGCCGTTGAAAACGCCATCGCTCCTACGGGGCAGCCGCAAACATGACCAATGCCCCATTTCGCCTTCCTGCAGCGCAGCGCAAGCTGCCTCACCTTCCCGAGGACATGCCGATGTCGACACGATTGATCCTGAGTCTGGGCCTGCTGGTCAGCGTGGCCGCGCAAGCGGCGCCACCGGTTGAAAAGCCCTGGGTTACGGCCAGCAACGCCAATACCCGTCTGTTGCTGGAAGCGCAGGCGCGGTTCGGGCCCGAGGATGCCTCGTCCAGCGGTCTGAGCGAATACGACGGCCTCGCCACCGATCTCGGTCCCAAGCTCAGCGAGCGCTACATCGCGGCGATGACCGCGACGCGCGACGAATTGCAGCAGCGTCTCGCTGGTGAGAAAGATGCCAACGTCCGCCAGGACCTGCAGATCCTGATCGGCTCGATCAACGACGAGATCGTCGGCACCCGCCTCGGCGACAAGTACAACCTCGACTGGAACGACGTGCCGCAGATGGAGTTCGGCGGATTGCAGGGCCTGCTCGACAAACAGTTGCCGGCGAGTCGGCGGGCGAAATCGTTGGAGTTGTTGCAACGCTACACCGGCCTGTTTCCCGGCAGCACGCCGATGGTCGACCTGGCCAAGGCGCGCTTCAACGAAAGCCGCGCGAAGTCCGGCCTGATCGGGCCGTTCAAGGCGCGCGTCGAGCAATCGATCGCGAACGTGCCGACCTATCTCAAGGGCATCCACGACCTGTTCGCCGAATTCAAGATCGAGGGCGCTGGGCCGGCACTCGCGGCGCTGGACAAACAGCTAAGCGACTACGCGGCCTGGGAAAAGGCGCAGGTCTTGCCGCTGGCGCGCAGCGATTTCCGCCTGCCGCCGGAGCTGTACGCGTATCGCCTCAAGCGCGTCGGCATCGACATCGATCCGCGTGTACTGATCGAGCGCGCGCAGCTCGAATTCATGGAGACGCGTGCGAACATGCAGGCACTGGCGCCGCTGGTCGCTGCGCAGAAGAACATCAAGGCCAGCGACTATCGCGAAGTGATCCGCGCGCTCAAGCGCGACACCATCGCCAACGACAAGCTCGAAGCGCATTACCACGACGTCAACCAAGCGCTGGAAACGGCGATCAAGCGTGAGCGCGTCGCCGATCTGCCGGCGCGTCCGATGATCATGCGTCTGGCCTCGGCAGCGGAATCGGCCGCGCAGCCGGCGCCGCACATGCAGCCGCCGCCGCTGATCGGCAACACCGGTGAGCAGGGCCAGTTTGTGTTGCCGGTCGGCAACCCCGGCGCCACCGGCAAGGACGATGCCTACGACGATTTCAACAATCCGTCGGCGGGCTGGACGTTGAGCGCGCACGAAGGCCGCCCCGGCCACGAGTTGCAGTTCAGCGCGATGATCGAACGCGGCGTGTCGCAGGCGCGCAGCCTGTACGCGTTCAACAGCGTCAATGTCGAAGGCTGGGCGCTGTATGCCGAAGCCGAGATGCTGCCCAGCGAGCCGCTGGATGGCCAGATGATCGCGCTGCAGTTTCGTCTGCTGCGTGCCGCACGCGCGATGCTCGATCCGATGTTGAACCTCGGCCTGATTTCTCGCGAGGACGCCGGCAAGGTGCTGACCGAAGACGTGATGCTGTCGCCAGCGATGGCCCGTCAGGAACTCGACCGCTACACCTTCCGCTCGCCCGGCCAGGCCGGCAGCTATTACTACGGCTACGCACGGATCATGCAGTTGCGCGCGGAAACCGAACTCGCGCTGGGCGACAAGTTCGATCGCCTCACCTTCAACAACTTCCTGCTCGACCAGGGCCTGCTGCCGCCAGACTTGCTGGCGAAAGCCGTGCGCGAAGAGTTCGTGCCGGCGCAGCGCGCGAAGAAATAAGCGATTGGTTTTTGCGGCGGCGAAAAACCCGGCCTCGCGCCGGGTTTTTTGTGCGGCTATTGGTAGGAGCGACGCAAGTCGCGACTATTCGGTGTGCGGCCGTTCCGACAACGCCAGCAGCCCGCTAGAACGCTCACCTTGCCAGCCTTGGTCGCGACTTGCGTCGCTCCTACAGCGTCCTTGTCTGTCCGCCATCGACATCCAGGATCGCGCCCTGGCAGTAGCCGGCCTGCGGCGACAACAGAAAGGCGACGGCATTGGCGATTTCCTCCGGCCGGCCGAAACGGGCGACGCGGAACTCCTGCGCGAGGCGCTGCCCGGCGCTCGCGGCATCGATGCCGTGCTCGCTCGCGAAAGCGACGACGCGCGCCTGCAAACGCTCGCTGGCGATCGAACCGGGATTGATCGCGTTCACGCGCACGCCATCGCGCACGCCGCGATCGGCCAGCGCCTTGGTCAGGTTCAACACCGCGGCATTGACCGCGCCGCCGATAGTGAATTCGGCGCTGCCAGTGCGGCCGCCGACGCCGCTGATGTTGACGATCGCACCGGTGCTGGCTTGCAGCGCCGGCCACGCCGCGCGACACAGGCGCATCGCACCGAAGAATTTCAGCGCGAAGCCGTCGTCCCAGTCGGTATCGGGAAGCGCAAGAAAATCGCCGCGTTTGGTTGCACCGGCGTTGTTGACCAAGGCATCAAGTCGACCAAAGCGCGCGACTGCCGCCGCGATCAGAGCCGCTGGCGTGTCGGCGTCACGCAGGTCGGTGACGACGATCAGGCTTTCGCCAGGCAGAGAAGCTGCGGTCTGCTCCAGCCCATCGCGCGAACGCGCCGCCAGCACTACGCGCATGCCTTCAGCGGAAAGCATCTGCGCAATCGCGCGGCCGATGCCGCGGCTGGCGCCGGTGACGATGGCGACTTTGTCTTGCAGTTGCAGGTCCATGCGATGTTCCGTGTTGTAGGAGCGACGCGAGTCGCGACTTGCGTCGCTCCTACGGGTGTCGTTATTTCAACGTGCGTTCGAACAACTGGTCGATGCGACGATATTCGTCGAACCAGCTTTCCGGCTGCACGAAGCCATGGCGTTCCATCGGGTAGGGCGCGAGCTGCCAGTGGTCCTTGCGCAGTTCGATCAGGCGCTGCGACAGACGCACCGAATCCTGGAAGAACACGTTGTCGTCGATCATCCCGTGCGCGATCAGCAGGTCGCCGCGCAGGCCTTCGGCGAATTCGATCGGCGAGGAAACCTTGTAGGCCTCGGGATCGACATCGGGCGTGTTGAGGATGTTCGAGGTGTATTCGTGGTTGTAGGTGCTCCAGTCGCTGACCGGGCGCAGCGCGGCGCCGGAACGGAACACGTCGGGTGCCCGAAACAGCGCCATGAAGGTCATGAAGCCGCCGTAGCTGCCGCCGTAGATGCCGACCTTGGTGGCATCGCCCTGCTGGTTGGCGACCAGCCAATGCACGCCGTCGATGTAATCGTCGAGTTCCGGATGCCCCATCTGCCGGTAAATCGCCGTGCGCCAGCTGCGGCCGTAACCTTCCGAAGCGCGGTAGTCCATGTCGAGCACGATGTAGCCCTGCTGCACCAGCAGGTTGTTGAACATCTGTTCGCGGAAATACGCCGGATAACGCGCGGAAACATTCTGCAGATAGCCGGCGCCATGCACGAACATCACCAGCGGATATTTTTTTCCGGCTTCGAGTTGCGCCGGGCGGTAGAGCTTGGCCCAGATCATGCCGGCGCCGTGCGTGGACGGCACCTGCACGTACTGCGGTTCGATCCAGCTGCGCGCCTTGAAGTCGGCCGTGCGCGTGTCGGTGAGTTTGGTCGCCGCGCCGCCGCTGCTGGCGACAATCGCGAGCTGGCTGGGCAGGTAGCTGGCCGAGTACTGCACCAGCAGCTTGCTGCCATCGGGCGAGAGCGTGAAACCTTCGACGCCATCGAGTGCGGTCACTTCCCGCACGGCGCCGCCGCTGCGCGAAACCGCGCAGACTTCGTAGTCACCCGGCCACTTCTGGTTGCAGACAAAATACGCGGTGGCGGCATCGGGCGACCATTGCACCGACGAGGTTTCGAAATTGCCGCCGGTCAGTGCAGTCGCTTTTCCGCCCGGAGCGAGCGTGTACAGATGCGAGTAGCCGCTCTCTTCCGACAGGTACCAGAGCGTGCGGCCGTCGGGCAGCCAGCCGAAATCGTTGAAGTTCCAGTTGATCCAGGCCGGATCGGTCAGGCGATGCACGGGCTTGAGCTTCGCGCCCGGCAGATCGACGGTGACGATCCAGCGATCCTTGTTGTCGATCGCACGCAGCATGACCGCGACGTTGTTGCCGTCCGCGGACCAGTGGATGGTGGCGCCGGCGCCGTTGTCGCCTTCGTTGATCACGCGCACGTCGCGTTCGCCCTTGAGCGCATCGAGCTTCTGCGCCTGGCGCATCGCCGCCAGCGGGTCGGTGCTGATGCCGGGCAGGGAGGCATAGGAAAGATCGTGCACGCTGCCGTTGGCGAGATCGACCAGCTTGAGGTTCTGCGCGATCGGCAGGTTGTGGCCGACGCGCGTGTGCACGTCCTCGACTTCCTCGTAACCCGACTCGGTGACGTACTTGGGCATCTTGCCGACGCGGCCGGTGTCGGCACCTTTTGCTGAGGTCACGACCAGCAGCCAGCGCCGGTTCGGCGACAGTGCAGTCGCGTCGATCTGGATGTCCGCACCCAGATACACCGGCGCCACGGCGCGCGACAGGTCGCCCCTGCGCAGCGTTTCGGATTGCTGGCGCAGTGCGTCGCGATCGTCCTTCTGGCGCTTGAGCGTGGCGATCAGCCGCAGCTGCATGTCGCGTTGCGCGTCCTTGGCCGGCGCGGCGGCCGGGTCCTTTTCCGCGCGCGGCAAGGCCACCGGACTGATCAGGCGATCATCGGAATTCCAGGCGAACCAGTCGGTGCCGATGCGAAACAGCACGGCGCGGCCATCGGACGAAAACTGCGGATCTTCTTCGTCGTCGGCACTGCGGGTGACCTGCACGAAACCGCCGGTATGCAGCTGGCGCTGGAAGATGTCGCCGTTGCGGACGAACACCGCGCCGGAGTGATCAAGGTTGAACACCGGCGCTTCGGCATCGAGACGCTCGCGTTCCGACTCGCCGACGCGTTCCGGCGCAGAGCCATTGCTGCCCTGCTGGTAGGTGTCGCGGATCGGCGAACCTTCGCGCTTGCGCGTGTACAGCACGTGCTCGCCATCCCAGGCCCACCAGGCCGATTCCACCGGCGGACCGATCCAGTCCGGATGCGCCATCGCCTGGTCCAGCGTGATGGGGGTCTGCGCCAGCGCCGGAGCGGAAACCAGCAGGGCGAGGGCGATCAGGCGAAAGCGCATGGACGGCTCCGTGTTCAGGAAAACGCCAAGACTAGCAAACGCCGCTGCGGCCTTCCCGTGCGCAAAGTCCCTTGCCGGATGCGCCTGAAAGGGGTCGCGGCGCTTTCCCGGGCCGGTGTTTGCGGCGACAATTCGCCACCTCCTGCGCCCGGGCACCATGCAAGCCTTCGTCTACAAATCCCTGCGCAAACCCGATGCCTACCTCTATCTGCGCGAGAAGGACGCTTTCGCGCTCGTTCCGGACGCGGTGCGGCTGCCGCTGGGAGCGCTGGAATTCGTGCTCGTTGTCGAGCTGATCGAAGGTCGCAAACTCGCGCGCGCCGACGTCGCGGTGGTGCGTAGCAATCTGATCGAGCGCGGCTTTTATCTGCAGGCACCGCAGACCGTGCTCGACCCCCTCGTGGAAGGCGGCGTCGGCGATGGCTGAGTCGCGCTCGCGCTGGCGGCCCTGGGCCGTGTTGCTGCTCGGCCTCGCCCTGGCCTGGTCGGCGCTGCTGCTGGCTATGCCGGTGCTGATCGCGTTGCTGTTGCTGCTTGCGCAACCGCTGCTGGTGTTCGGCTGGAGTCTGCTGCGCGAAAGCCGCGATCTGGCGCGGCCGAAATTTCCCCTGTTCGCCGATCTCGCCAGCATCGCGCTGTTGTGGCTGCTCGCGGGCGGCCTGCTCGCGGCAGTCGCGGCCTGGCCGCTGGAAAGTCTGCGCGAGAGCGGCGAGTTGATGCCGGCGCTGGGCTTGAGTCTGTCGGCTGGCTGCGTGTTGCTGGTGCTGTGGCGGATGTGGCCGTCGTTCGTGCAGGCGGCGCGCCAGCCGCAGTCGTTCGCTGCGTTGCTGTCGGCTTCGGGTCGCGGCGGTGAAGGCGAATCCACGCGCGGCCTCGGCATCGCACTGGCGGTTTTCGCGCTGCTCGCACTAGGCCTGTGCCTGGCCTGGCCCGGGGTGGTGCCGGTGATCGCGCGCCTGCCGCTGCTGATCGCTTACCCCTTGTTGTCGCTGGCCGTGCATGCGTTCGTGCATCGTCCGGTGGCGCTGGCGCCCTTGCCGTCGCGTCTGCCGATCAAGGAAGACAGCGTCGTGCGCGCGACCGAAAACAAGTCCGCGCCCGATCCCGCCGACGCGGATCTGCCCGTCGATGCGCGTCTTTACGCTGCCTTGCGCGCCGGTCGCGCCGATGCTGCGCTCGCTGCACTTTCCGAAGGTGGCAATGCGCATGCGCTGCCCGGCGAAGGCGATCGCGACCAGCGCAGCCTGCCGATGCTCGCGGCCTTGCAGGGCGATTTGAAACTGCTGCGCGAATTGATCAAGCGCGGCGTCGATCTCAACCTCGCCCACGGCGGCCTCACGCCGTTGCTCGCGGCTACGCGCGACAGCTGGCATGGTCGTCCGGAGGCGGTGATGACCTTGCTCGCGAACGGTGCCGATCCGCGCGCGGCCGATCACGAAGGCAACACGCCGCTGCATCACGCGGCGCGCAGCACCGATCCCGCGGTCGCGGCCCTGTTGCTCGATGCCGGCGCGCAGGTCGACACGCTCAATGGCGAAGGTTTCAGCGCGCTGGGCATCGCCTGCAACGCCGGCAACTGGCGGCTCGCGCGCTATCTGATCGAACACGGCGCGAAGCCCGAACCGGCCGGCGGCCAGCCTGCGTTGCTCGCGGCGGTGTCGGGTGAGGACGATCCCGCCGGCGTGCAACTGCTGCTGCGGCACAAGGCGCGCGTCGATGCGCGCGGGCTCGAGCAGCGCACCGCGCTGATGCAGGCCTGCGCCTGCGGCAATGCCGACATCGTCGGCGTGCTGCTCGATGCCGGCGCCGACCGCAATGCGCACGACGCGCAGGGCTTGACGCCCTTGCTGGAGGCGGCGCGACACGGACAACTCGAGGCCGTGCAGCGGCTCGCGCAGGCGCGGCCCGACGCGCAGGCGCGCGATGCGCAGCAACGCAACGCGCTGGTGTTGGCGAGCATCGCTGGCGCCGCACCGGATGTGCTGCGGCAGTTGCTCGCGCTGGGCGTGGATCCGTTGCAGGTCGATGCCGATGGTCGCCGCGCGATGGACTATGCGATCGAAGGCGGACGCTGGCCGCAGGTATCGGTGCTCGATCCCGATTATGCGTTGCCGGCGAATGTCGCCGAAGGCCTGGCCGAGGGTCATTTCGACAAGACACCGCGTGAACTGCTGCGCGAGGCGCTGCGCGCGCAACGTTTCGAATCGGCCGAGGCGATGCTGCGTCTCGGTGCGGGCCCGTCGCCGGAAGCGTTGTCGGCGCTGCTGCTGGAATTTTCCGAAGACGAAGGCCTCGCCTGTTTCGATTGGCTGTGCCGGCATGGCGCCTCCGCCGATCTGGCCTCGGACGAACACGACAGCGTGTTGTTTCATCTGCTCGATCGCGGCGGTCCGGCGCAGGCGGCGCTCTGGCGTCTGCTCGAACGCGGCCAGCCGGTCGGCGGCCTCGGTGGTCTCGCGCGTTTTCTCGATGCCTGCCTCACCGGCGAATATGTTTCGCGCGGCAACGAACAATTGGCGACCGCCTTGCTCGAACGCGGCGCCGATGCGTTCGGCGCGCGCGCCACGCTCGATCCGCCGCTGATCGCGGCGGTGCGTCTGGGCTGGTCGCGGCTCGCGGAATTGCTGCTGCTCACGGGCGTCGATCCCAACGTCCGCGATGCCCGCGGCCAGACCGCGATGCATGTCGCGGCGGCGCTGGGCCGCGAAAACGCGCTGCGCCTGCTACTGCGTTTCGGCGGCCTGCCACAAGCGCGCACACCCGGCGGGCAGACCGCGCTCGGCATCGCGCTCGCGGCCGGCCGCAGCGATCTGAGTCATTGGCTGGAATGGCGTGGCTGGGTGTTGCCGGGTCGCGCGCTGCAGCCGCAGGATTTGCCGGCAGCGGCGATCGGCGGCGATGTCGATGCCGTCGCGCGCCTGCTCGATCTCGGCCTATCGGTCGATGCCGTCGATCACCAGGGTTGCACCGCGCTGCTGCGCGCGGCTGGCGGTGGTCATGAAAGCATTGTGCAGGTGCTGATCGAACGCGGTGCCAATGCCGGCGTCAGCGCACGCACCGGCGCCACGCCGTTGTCGGCGGCGATCAGCATGCGGCATCTGGCCGTCGTCGATCGCCTGCTGCAGGCCGGCGCCGACACCAATCAACCTTTACCCGGCGGTGTTACGCCGCTGATGTTGTCGGCGGCGCTGGGTTTGCCGGAAATCGCCGGGCGCCTGCTCGCGCGCGGCGCCGATGTCGATGCGATCGACGACCAAGGCTTGAGCGCGCTGCATTGCGCGGCGCTGCATGCGTTCACCGCACGCGAACGCCAGCGCGTGCTCGCCTTGTTCGATCTGTTGCTGATGGCCGACCTGCCGCCGGACCGCGCCAACGCCGCCGGCCAGACGCCGCTGCTGTTGCTGCTCGGCGCACGCGCCGAAGCGGGTGCGGCCTGCGATGAAGACGTGCTGCTGACCGTGCTCGATCGTCTGCTCGGCGAAGACGTATCGCTGGACCAGCAGGACAATCGCGGGCTGACCGCATTGCACATGGCGGCGATGCACGGCCTGTCGCGCGTGGTCCAGCGCCTGCTGCGCGAAGGCGCCGACCGCCAGCGCCGCGACGCCCTCGGCCGCACCGCGCACGACCTCGCGCTGCTGCGCGGCTACATCGACATCGCCGCGGAATTCGAACCGGCGCGCGGCGCACCGTCACTGGCGAGGTTTTTGCGCGAGCCGCGGTAGTGGCACCGGATGCGCGATGTGTTGCACGCGCCCGGAGCACGCCACTTGCGAAAAATATCCCAGAAGAACGTCATTCCCGCGAAGGCGGGAATCCAGCGTCTTCGCTTTTCTCTAACCCAGGCGACAAGGAAAGTCGCTGGATTCCCGCCTTCGCGGGAATGACGAGAAAGAATGGCACCGTCCGCTGCGTGCGCGGAGCAAGCATTCCGTACATGCCATCGCACCCATGCGAACGCGGTTCACGCGGCAAAAAAAAGACCGCCGCAAATGCGGCGGTCTTCATTGCTGCATCGGAATCGCTGCCTCAGAACTTCTTCTCGACATTCAGCTGCACGGCCTGGCTCTGGTCGTTGCTGCTTTGCTGATGGCGGTATTCGACGCGGAAGTTCCAGTCGTTCGCCAGTTCGAACAGGCCGGCGAGGCCGAGTTCGAGGCGGTTTTTGTCGGAGTCGAGCAGGCTGGCGCGGTACACCGGTCCGGCGATCGAATCGGCATAGGTCAGCAGGGCGTCGCCGTTGCTGTTCAGGTCGTGCTGGTACTCGACGCGGAACTGCGGCGAGAACGCGCCCCAGTTCGTCAGGTGGCGCCAGTCCATGCGCAGACCGAGATTCAAGGTCGACGTGTTGATGTGCTGCTCGTTGAAATGCAGGGTCCAGACCGGATCGCCGAGCTCGGTGTAGGCATCGAGATTGGCGCGGGCATAGTCCCAGCGCGCGTACGGCGTGAGGTGCAGGCCGCCGTGCTGGAATTCGCCGCCCGCGGACAGCGAGACGAACCACTGATTGCCATCGCGCTTGCCGATCGCCTGGCCGCCGGTGCTGGTGATGAAGCGCTTCAGGTCATACGACAGCCATTGGTAGGCGATCAGGCTGTCGAGATAGAAGTGCGAGGCCGGATGGAAGCTGCTGTACAGCGCGGCGGTGTAGGCATTGCCGTCGACGCGGCTGCCGTTGTGGCCGACATCGGTGTTGTCGTGGCCGACACCGATGCCTGCGCCCATCACGAAGGACGAGTCGACGCGATAGTCGGCACCGAGGCTCACGCCGTCGCTCTCGAAATCGAAACCGCTGCGACCGATGCGGTCGTCACGGTCACCGGTGCGGATCACGCCGCCGGCCCAGAGATTGAACAGCGTGTCGTTGTTCGCTTTCGGCGCGCTGCCGCCATCGTCGGCGCGCATCGTCGTGTCGTTCAGGCGCGGCGATGGGCAGTCGATGACGTTGTGTGTCAGCGTCGGCTGCAGGCATTGGCTGTTCGTGCCATAAGCCGTGTTGGCATTGCTGAAACTCAGGTTGCTGGCGATGCCGCCAGCGGAGCTGCCGCCGTCATGCAGGCTTTCCAGATGTGAGCGGAAATTGCCGATCTGCGCTTCCGCAAAACGCCTGGTCGAGGCGACCTGCGCATCGAGCATGCCGAGAACTTCCGCATCCTTCGACGGATCCGGACGCAGCGCGATCAGCACGGTGTAGCTCTGCGTGATCGTTGCCGGCGTGCCGCCGGTGCTGTCGGTGGCGGTGATCGCGAACGTGTAGCTGCCGTTCGCGTTCGGCGCGCCGCTGAGCACGCCGCTGCTCGCGTTGAGCGCAAGCCCGGGCGGCAGACTGCCCGACGTCACTGCATAGCTGTACGGCGCGATGCCGCCGCTGGCGGTGAAGGTCTGGCTGTAGGCGACGTGCTCGACGCCCGTAGCGAGGCTGGCCGGGATCAGCGTCAACGTTGGCGCGGCGATCACCAGGGCATAGCTGCTGGTCGTCGTCGCGGCGGTGCCGCCGGTGCTGTCGGTGACGGTGATAGCGAAATTGAAGGTGCCCGACGATGTCGCCGTGCCGCTCAACACACCGGCGCTGCTGAAGCTGATTCCCGGCGGCAGAGCGCCGCTGCTCAGCGAGTAGGTGTAAGGCGCGATGCCGCCGCTGGTCGAGAAGGTCTGGCTGTAGGCAGTGTTCGCGGTGCCGCCGGGAACCGTCGCCGGTGTCAGCGTCAGCACCGGCACTGCGACCACCACGGTGTAGGCGATGCTGCCGGTCTGGCTGTTGGCATCGGTCGCGGTGACCGTGAAGTTGAAGCTGCCCGCGCTGGTCGGCGTGCCGGACACGGCGCCCGCCGAGCTCAGCGATATGCCGGGCGGCAGGCTGCCTGCGCTCAAGGCGTAACTGTATGGCGCGACCGCACCGCTCGCCGACAGAGTCTGCGAATAGGCGGTGCCGGCAGTGACGCCCGGCAGCGTTGCTGGCGTGATCACGATGGTCGGGGCGGTGACTGCCAGCGTGTAGTTGCTGGTCACCGCGAACGGCGCGCCCAGGCCGCTGGAGCCGGTGTCGGTAGCGGTGATGGCGATCGAGTAATTGCCCGGTGCGGTCGGCGTGCCGCTCAACAGGCCGGCGCTGGTGAAGCTGACGCCTGCCGGCAGCGCGCCCGAGGTCAGCGCGTAGCTGTAGGGACCGATGCCGCCGCTGGCGGTGAATGCCTGCGAATACGGCGCGGCATACGGCGTCGTGAACGTCGTGCTTGCTGGCGCCAGCACCAGGGTCGGCGCGGCGACACTGAGCGTGAACGGCTGGCCGACGGTGAATGGACCGGTGCCGGTACTGCTGTCGGTGGCCGTGGCAGTCAACGCGAACGAACCCGCTGCCGTCGGCGTGCCGGAAACAGTGACGCTGTTGCTGCTGCTGCCGGTGATCGCAACGCCGGCCGGCAATCCGCTGACCACATACGTACCGTAAGGCGCGGTGCCGCCGGCCCAGGTGAAGGTCTGCGAATACGCGATGCCCACGGTCGCGGCGAAACCACCGCTGGGCGTGACGGTGATGGTCGGGCTGCTCACCGTGATCGTCACCGTGGCCGGCGCCGATGTGCCGCCGCTGTTGGTGGCGGTGTAGGTGAAGCTGTCGCTGCCGGCGTAACCCGCGCTCGGCTGATACGTGATGCTGGTGCCGCTCGCGTTCGCCGTGCCGTGCGCAGGCGCGGTGCCGATCGCTACCGAGACGGCCGTGCCGCCGCTGAGGCTGAGCGTGATCGGATTGGCGCCGCTGTTGAAGGCGACGGTGGCGCTGACTGCACCGGCGATCGGCGGGTTGTCGATGACGACGATGCTGTAGCTCTGGCTCGCGGTGTACGGCCCGGCGCCGCCAGTGCTGTCGGTGGCAGTCACAGTGAAATTGAACGTGCCGAGCGCCGTCGGCGTGCCGCCGAGCACGCCCGCGCTGCTCAGAGTCACACCGCCCGGCAGGGCGCCGCCGGTGCGTGCATACGAGTAGGGCGCCGTGCCGCCGGTGGCCGGATTGAGCGCTGCCGAATACACGGAACCGAGCGTGCCGCCGGCGAGCGCGGTTGCCGGCAAGACGAGCGCCGCGGGCGGATTGACGGTGAGCGTGTAGGCCTGGGTGCCGCTATACGGACCGGGTGCGCCGCTGCTGTCGGTGGCCTTGATGGTGAAGTTGAACGTGCCGCTCGCGGTCGGTGTGCCGCTGAGTACGCCGGCCGATGACAGCGTCAAGCCTGCCGGCATGCTGCCAGCCGTGATCGTGAAGACATAGGGGCCGTTGTTGCCGCCGGCACCGGTCACCGTCTGGCTGTAGGCGCTGGCGACAAAGGCAGCCGGCAGGCTGCCGGGATTGACCGTCACTGGCGTGTCGTCGTTGGTGATCGTGCCGACGCCGGTGCCGGTGCCGATCGTCGCGTTCGACGGCGATGACAAGACGACGTTGAAGGTTTCGTTCGCTTCCGGCGTGTTGTCGCCATTGACCGTGACGTTGACCGGCTGCGTGGTCACGCCGGGATTGAAGGTCAGGGTGCCGCTGGTGGCGGTGTAGTCGCTGCCGGCCGTCGCGCTGACATTGGCGGTCGCGTAGTTGATGGTGGTCGTCAGTCCGCTGGCGGCGCTCAGGCCCACCGTGAATGCCGCGGTCACCGTGCCGGAATTACCTTCCGTCACGCTGGCATTGTTGATCGACACGGTAGGCGCGGTGTCGTCATTGTTGATCGTGCCCAGACCTTGGCCGTCGACCACGATGGCGCCGGCGACATTGTTGACGTTGACGAAAAAGCTTTCGTTGTTTTCGAACAGCGGGTCGCCATCGACCACCACGGCGAAGGAATACGTCGTGCTACCCGCGGGAATCGTCTGGCCGCTCAGGGCCCTGCCGACATAGTCGATGCCGCCGGTGGCGGTGTTGTCGGCGGTGGCGATGTTGAAGGTCACGCCGCCAGCCGGCGCCGGTGCGCTCAGGCTGATGGTGAAGGTCGCGTTGCTGGTGCCGACATTGCCCTCGTTGATCGCGACGTCGTTGATCGACAGGTTCGGCGTGTCGTCGTCGACGATCGTACCGGTCGCGCTCGGTGCGGCGCCGACGGTATAGCCGGTGCCGGCAGCGATAGTCAGGGTGACGGTTTCATTCGGCTCGACGACGGTGTCCGCGGTCGGGTTGATGGTGATGGTGCCGGTGGTGCCGCCGTTCGGGATGGTCACCGACGCGACACCGCCGGTGTAGTCGGTGCCCGAGATCGCCGAGCCGCCGGTGGTGATATTGACCGTGGTCGCGGCGGTCGCCGCCTGGCTCAGGGTAACGGTGTAGACGAGATTGCTGGCGCCGTCTTCAAGCACCGTACCCGGTGACAGCGACATCGAGGCCGAGGGCGTGGTCGCCACCACGAGGGGCACGACCTGCTGGTTGCTGATGTTGCCGCTGCGCGGAATGTTGTTCGGGTCGAGGGCAGTGAACATGCCGAACTCGGTGATATCGAAACTGTTGGCGGCGGTCGTGGTGTAGGTGAAGGTGCAGGTCGTGCTGCCGTTCGGCGCCAGCGGCAGTCCCGCGCAGGACAGGGCCGAGCCCGGGTAGTTCATGTTGTTGAGCGAGATCGACTGCGTGATCGCGTTGGACTGGTTGAAGGTCAGCGAAAACGTGATGACCTGGCCGGGGCCGGTGAAGGTCGAAGGCGAGGCGCCGGTGAAGTTCATCACCTGCGCCTGCGCCGAGGCGACGAGTCCGAAGGTCAGCAGCAGCGCCGCGACGAAGCGGGTCGAAGTGCGTTGCACGAAAAGTCCGCGGCCTTTGCAAGCGGCGGCGATGGCGCTGAGCGAGATGATCATTTCGTGCCCCTGGAAAACTGTCTGGATGGAATCAACGCTGCCCGATCACTCGGGCAGTGCAGTGCAAGTACTTGAGAATCGTCAGCGGCCCGATCCGGCGCGGCTGTGGTCGCGGTGCGCACGATCAACGTGGTCGTGGCGTCGTGGCGAGGGGAAAAAAGCGCAGGCGAAAAATCGCCACACGCGGCCTATGGCGAATACGCCCGGATCGTTGCTCTGCATTCCCCAGCCCCCTGAGTTCGGCGCGATGTTGCTGCGCCTGGATGCGGCAGGACAAGCAGTCCCGCGCTGCGGCGCATTGTGCTGGCAATTGCCGGCGCTGTCGAATGAAGGTTTTCCTGTCCGGATTATTCGGAAGTTGACGTTGCCGGGCCTGCGAAACCTCCTGCGCTCAGGCTTTTCCCTGCTCCGGCCTTTCGTCCGCTTCGAACAGACTTTCGAGATCCTTCAACGCCTGCTGCGAATTGGCGATCAGCGCCGCCTCGTCATCGTAGATCAGGTGCTGCTCGCGCATCATGCGTTCGTCGTGCATGCGGAAACGCTCGCGGCGGTCGCTGGCGACGTCGGGGGGGACGCCCAGCGCTTCCATCACCTGCTGGCTCAGTTCCAGGCTGGAGTGGAAAGTTTCGCGGATCACTTCCACGCCCAGATCCATCAGCTTGAAGGCGTGCTGACGATTGCGCGCGCGCGCAAATACTTTCAGGTTCGGATACAGCCGGCGCAGCATGCGCGCGGTGCGCACAGTCACTTCCGGATCGTCGGTGGTCAGCACGAAAACTTCCGCGCGCTCGGCGTGCGCGGCGCGCAACAGGTCGGCTTTGGATGGATCGCCAAAATAGATCATGGTGCCGAAGCGGCGCGACAGCGCGACCTGTTCGGTGTTGTGCTCGAGCGCGATGAACGGGATTTTCTGCGCGCGCAGAATGCGTCCGACGATCTGGCCCATGCGTCCGAAGCCGGCAATGATCACCCGCGGCGCTTCCTGATCGATCACGTCGGCAGGGCGTTCCTCTTTCGGCTCCGGATGCTCGCGCAGGAAGCGCGACATCGCGATCACCAGCAGCGGCGTCACCGCCATCGACAGGCCGACGATCGCGACCAGGCGATCGCGCAATGCTGCCTCGATCAAACCGACCTTCGCCGCTTCGCCGAAGACCACGAAGGCGAATTCGCCACCGAGCGCCAACACCGCACCCAGCATCAGCGCCTGACGGATTGGCAGGCTGCCGGGGCGCCAGCCGATCAGGATCAACACCAGCATCTTCACCAGCACCAATGCGAGCACACCAGCGGCGATCAGGCCGGGCTCGGCCATCACCCGTTGCAAGTCGATGCTCATGCCAACCGAGATGAAGAACAGGCCGAGCAGCAAACCCTTGAACGGTTCGATCTGCGCTTCGAGCTCGTGACGGAATTCCGAATCGGCGAGCAGCACGCCGGCGAGGAACGCGCCCAGACCCATCGACAATCCACCGAGCTGCATCAGCCAGGCCGTGCCGACCACGACCAGTAGCGAGGTCGCGGTGAACACCTCGCCCATCTGCGTCCAGGCGACGGCACGGAACAATTGTTTCAACAACAGGCGGCCGCCGATCACCACCAGCGCGATCATGCCGACCGCCTTCATCACGGCATAACCCGGTGATGCGGCGTGTGCGGCGGTCTGTACTTCGCCCAGCAGCGGAATCAGCGCCAGCAACGGGATCGCGACCAGGTCCTGCGACAGCAGAATCGCGAACGCGAGCCGGCCGTAACCCGTGGTCAGTTCCTTGCGCTCGGCGAGCAGTTGCAGACCGACGGCGGTGGACGACAACGCGAGGCCGAGACCGATCACGATGTTGGCGCGCCAGCCAAGACCGAACAGCGCGCAGGCCAAACCAATGGCGAGCGCACTGATCGCCACCTGCAGACCGCCGATGCCGAACACCTGTCGGCGCATCACCCACAGTCGCGCCGGCGACAACTCCAGGCCGATCACGAACAGCAGCATCACCACGCCGAGCTCGGAAAACGCCAGCGTGCTCGCGGGGTCCTTCACCAGCTTGAAACCGAACGGCCCCATCACCGCGCCCGCGACCAGATAACCAAGCACCGCGCCGAGACCAAGCCGACGGAACAGCGGCACCGCCAGCACGGCGGCGACGAGAAAAATCAGGAACAGCTCGAGATTGCCCTGGCCGTGCATGTCCACCTCGCGTCGATGCGGGGATTATGCACGGGCTCCGCGCGAACACGCAGTTGGACCCGAGGGAGTCCTCGGATACCCTTGCCGCCTGCTCAATTGTTTTCGAGGTGCCGTGATGCGTCGTTTGGCTTTCCTGCTGTTGTTTTGCGTGGGTGGAGTCGCTCTGACCAGCGGGGCCGGCGCGAATACACCTCCTCCGGACTATCACTCCATCGTGCCGGTCGAGGGCCTGGAATCGGTGTTGACCATGCAGGTCGACAGCGTGGTTTCGATCGATACGAATGGCGGCCTGACCGATTTCCGGATGGAAACGCCGGTGCCTGACAGCCTGCGCAACAATCTCGATCGGATCGTGCGGCAGTGGCGTTTCATCCGGACGCCGAGCGCAGGCCCGGTGATGCCGATCAATACGCGCATGCGCATCACGCTGTCTGCTACAAAACTCGGCGAGAAGTACCAGATCAGGGTCGACAACGTGATTTTCACGGGCGATGAAAAAGATCCGGGCAAGCCTGCCGCAGCGCTCGCCAGCATTGCCGCGAAGCGATTGGTGCCACCGCAGTATCCCATCGGCCTCGAGCGACTCAACATTGGCGGTCTCGTACTGCTCGGTCTGAAAGTGGGCAACGATGGTCGCGTCGAGGACGTGGTTGCGGTGCAGACGATCCTGCGCGACGTGAGTGGTGCGCCCAAAGTTCTGGGCCAAGCCGTCGCGACGTTGGAGCAGTCCGCCCTGCGGGCCGCGAGGACCTGGCGATTCGAGGTGCCTGCGGGTTTCGCGAAGGAAGATGCGGGACACCACACGATCACCGTGCCGATCGTTTTTCTGCCAAGCGGGAGTTCCGAGGAGAGCGTGCCCGGCCAGTGGCGCACCGAAGTGCGGGGTCAACGCCGTGAGATGGACTGGCTCAAACCCAATCCGGAGCTGCAGCGCATCGGCGCATCGGACACGGTCAACGGCGAGGTGCTGCCGCTGGCCAGCAGCATCCGGCTGGAAACCGACGTCGTCGGCACGGTGATCATGTAGGCGCATTTCGCCGGAGACATCGATGAAATGAAAAACGCCGGCTTACGCCGGCGTTTTTTTGATCGACACAGCGAGAAATCAGCTGCGTTTCATGCTCTGGAAGAACTCGTCGTTGGACTTGCTGGTCTTCATCTTGTCGAGCAGGAATTCCATCGCCGACAGCTCGTCCATCGGGTGCAGGAGTTTGCGCAGGATCCAGATCTTCTGCAGCATGTCCGGCTCGATCAGCAACTCTTCGCGGCGCGTGCCGGAGCGGTTGATGTTGATCGCCGGGTAGACGCGTTTTTCGGCGATGCGGCGGTCCAGGTGCACTTCGCTGTTGCCGGTGCCCTTGAACTCTTCGTAGATCACCTCGTCCATCTTCGAGCCGGTGTCGACCAGCGCCGTCGCAATAATCGTCAGCGAACCGCCTTCCTCGACATTGCGCGCCGCGCCGAAGAAACGCTTCGGACGATGCAGCGCGTTGGCGTCGACGCCGCCGGACAGGACCTTGCCCGAACTCGGCACGACCATGTTGTAGGCGCGGGCGAGGCGGGTGATCGAGTCGAGCATGATCACCACGTCTTTCTTGTGCTCGACCAGGCGTTTGGCGCGCTCGATCACCATTTCGGCGACCTGCACGTGGCGCGCAGCCGGTTCGTCGAACGTCGACGAAATGACTTCGCCGCGCACGGTGCGCTGCATTTCCGTCACTTCTTCCGGGCGCTCGTCGATCAGCAGCACGATCAGGTGCGTCTCGGGATGGTTGTGGATGATTGCCTGGGCGACGTTCTGCATGAGCATCGTCTTGCCGGCTTTCGGCGGCGAGACGATCAGCGCGCGCTGGCCTTTGCCCTGCGGCGCCATCAAATCCATGATGCGGCCGGTGATGTCTTCCGACGAGCCATTGCCGCGCTCAAGCGTGAAGCGCTTGCGCGGGAACAGCGGCGTCAGGTTTTCGAACAGCACCTTGCCTTTCGACGCTTCCGGCGGCTCGCCGTTGATCGTGTCGACGATGTTGAGCGCGACGTAACGCTCGCCGTCTTTCGGGCTGCGGATGCGGCCGGAGATTTCATCGCCGGTGCGCAGGTTGAAACGGCGGATCTGGCTGGGCGAGATGTACACGTCATCCGGGCCGGCGAGATAGCTGGCATCGGCGCTGCGCAGGAAGCCGTAGCCATCGGGCAGGATTTCCAGCACGCCGTCGCCGGCGACACCGTTTGGATGGCGGGTCAGCACCTTCAACAGCGCGAACGTGACGTCCTGCTTGCGCATGCGCGCCACGCCTTCGTGCAGGTTCAGCGTTTCCGCCATCTCCAGCAATTTGTGCGCAGGCATGCGCTTGAGATCGGTCAGCGTGTAGCTGGGGAAATCCGGCGGCAACTGCGGCGGTTGATAGCCCTGCTGCGGACGATCGGGGCGATCGCCGCGGTCGTTGTTGCCGGCGTTGCTGTCGCCGCCTTCCTCGCCGGCGGGGCGATTGCGATCGCGATCCTTGAAGCGGTCGCGGAAGCGGTCGCGGCGATTGCGGTTACGGTTCTGGAAACCGCCTTCCTCGCTGCCGCCCTGGCCTGCATTCTGGCCGCCCTCGCGGGGCTCCTGCGGCTGGCCCGCGTTCTGGTTCTGACCCTGGCTTTCGCCCTGGGCCGCACCGCCGTACTGGCTACCCTGCGGGCGCGGTTGCTGGCCGGCGTCGGCGTTCGCTTCCTGCTGTCGCGGCGCGACCGGCGCAGCCGGGACGTAAGCCTCGGCGACAGGCGCGGGAGCGGCCGCAGGAGCGGCGGCGTCATCGGCAGTGCGTGGTTTGTTGGGTCCGCGCGGTTTGCGCGGGGCTTTCACGGCAGGACTGCCGGTATCGGTCTCGTTGTCGGACACAGAGTTCCTCGCGAATGCGAGTCAGGGGGAAGAAAGGAGATGGTGCAGAAGGAGCAGTGCCGTGGGCACCTTGCTGGGACTTACGCTAACACCGGCTGCGGGCAGACCACAAGCCGGCGCTGAATCACGGGTTCATCGCGCCGACCCCGCAGGGCCGGTCGCGAAGGTGAATCATCCGGGCTCAGAGGCCGGATTCGATCAGCTTGACCAGACGCTGCTTGATGTCGCCGGGCGCGCCGATCTGGGTGCCGAAAGGCTTGCCGTCCTTGAACAGGATCAGGGTCGGGATGCCACGCACCGCGTAGTTGCGCGGGCTGGTCTGGTTGTCGTCGATATTGAGCTTGACCACCTTGACCTTGCCGGCATAGCTGCCGGCGAGTTCGTCGACCAGCGGGCCGATCATCTTGCAGGGGCCGCACCACGGGGCCCAGAAATCCACCAGCACCGGGGTATCGGACTTCAGGACCTGGGCCTCGAAATCGCTGTCGCCAACCTGCTGTACCTGGTCACTCACGGGGAAACTCCTGATTCTTATCGAAGAAGACGATCGGGTCTGACCGTCGATTGAGCTAAACTGGGGGTTCCACAGCCGAAAACCAAGCCGGCGACCCCGTCCGAAGCATCGTCGCAGTTTGCGACCCCAGCGCGACACGCGCAAGCGCGGCAAGACCGCGCGAATGAGACCAAATGACTGATAAGCCACTGACCGACATCGCTTTTTCCAGCTTCGACCTGCAACCGCAACTGCTCGCCGGCCTCGATGCCGCCGGCTTCACCCGCTGCACCCCGATCCAGGCGATGACCCTGCCGATCTCGCTCGCCGGCCGCGACGTCGCCGGCCAGGCCCAGACCGGTACCGGCAAGACCCTCGCCTTCCTGGTCACCCTGGTCAACCGCCTGATGACCAAACCCGCCCTCGCCAACCGTGGCCCCGCCGATCCGCGCGCGATGATCCTGGCGCCGACCCGCGAGCTGGCCATCCAGATCCACAAGGACGCGGAAAAATTCTGCGGCGGCCTCGGCCTCAAGTTCGCCTTGATCTACGGTGGCGTCGACTACGACAAGCAGCGCGCCCAGCTCACCTCCGGCTGCGACGTGATCATCGCCACGCCGGGCCGCCTGATCGATTACGTCCGCCAGGGCGTCGTGCACCTGCATGCCTGCGAGGTCTGCATCCTCGACGAGGCCGACCGCATGTTCGACCTCGGCTTCATCAAGGACCTGCGCTTCCTGCTGCGCAAGCTGCCGCGCCGCGAGGAGCGCCAGACCCTGATGTTCTCGGCCACGCTCAGCCATCGCGTGCTCGAGCTCGCCTACGAGCACATGAACGAGCCGGAAAAACTCATCGTCGAGGCCGAGTTCGTCACGGCGTCGCGCGTTCGCCAGCGGATTTATTTCCCCGCCAACGAAGAGAAGCTGCCGCTGCTGATCGGCCTGCTCTCGCGCACCGACGCCAACCGCACCATGGTTTTCGTCAACACCAAGGCCTGGGTCGAGAAAGTCGGCCGCGCGCTGGAGCGCGCCGGTTATCGCGTCGGTGTGCTGTCGGGCGACGTGCCGCAGAAAAAGCGCCAAACGCTGCTGGCGAAATTCCAGCGCGCCGAACTCGAGATCCTGGTCGCCACCGACGTCGCCGCGCGCGGCCTGCATATCGACGGCGTCTCGCACGTGTACAACTTCGACCTGCCGTTCGAGGCCGAGGACTACGTGCACCGCATCGGCCGCACCGCCCGCCTGGGTGCCGAGGGCGACGCGATCAGCTTCGCCTGCGAAATCTATGCGCAGGGACTGCCGGCGATCGAGGCCTATATCGAGCAGAAGATTCCGGTCGAATCGGTGACCAGCGAACTGCTCACCGCGATCCCGCGCCCGGCGCGTGCGCCGGTACTTGGTGCCGACGGCGAGCCGGTCGAAAGCATCGCAGACATCTTCCGCGAAGCCCGCGCCGAGCTCGAGGCCAGCGGCCGTGGCCCGAAGAAGGGTGGCAGCGGTGGTCGCGGCGGCCCGGGCTCCGGCCCGCGTCGCGACGGCGCCGGTTCCTCGTCGCGTGGTCCGCGTCGCGAGGGTTCGTCGTCGGGTGCGGCGCGTCCGCCGCGCGATCCGAACGCCGCGCCGCGTCCACCGCGTGATCCGAACGCGCCGCACAGGGACGTGCAAGTGTCGCGGGCGCAGGATGCGCAGGAGCGATCGCCACCGCGCGAGTACGGCGAAAATGATTCCCGCCGCCGTCGCGGCCCGCGTCCGCCCGGTTCGGAAAACATCGCCGCCAAGACCACGGGCCCGGCCCCGGTCGTACCGGCGCCCGCGTCGCCGACGGTTTCGAAGGAATCGTTCTTCAAGCGTTTCGCGCGCAAGGTGACGTCGCTGGTGAAGCCGGGCTGATGCCTGCGCAGGAGCGCTCTGGTCGCGAAGGCTTTTGAAAGAGCATTCGCGCTCATGAGCGCTCCCACGGAAGAAACAAGCGGCTAGACTGCTGATCACCGATGGCAACCGGACGGCCCATGACCCTGCTGCGCTTCGATGGCGTCACCAAGAGTTATCCCGGCGGCCACACCGCGCTGACCGAGCTCAGTTTCTCGGTCGATGAAGGTGAGATGCTTTTCGTCACCGGTCATTCCGGCGCCGGCAAAAGCACCTTGCTCAAGCTCATCCATCTCAGCGAGCGCCCGACCCGCGGCGCCGTGCTGGTCGATGATCGCAATCTCGCAAAAGTGCGCGGCCGGCAGGTGCCACTGCATCGCCGCCGCGTCGGCGTGGTCTATCAGGATCACCGCCTGCTGATGGATCGCAGCGTGTTCGACAACGTCGCGCTGCCGTTGCTGATCGCCGGTACGCCATCGGCGGAAGTCGGCAAGCGCGTACGCGTGACGCTGGAAAAAGTCGGGCTCGGCGCACGCGAGAAATCCCGCCCCGGCGAATTGTCTACCGGCGAACAGCAACGCGTCGGCATCGCCCGTGCGATCGCCGCGCAACCACGGCTTCTGGTTGCCGACGAACCCACCGGAAATCTCGACCCCACGCTTGCCGCAGAAATCATGCAGCATTTCGCCGCGCTGCCGGCGCTGGGCACCACCGTGCTGATCGCCAGTCACGATCTCGCCCTGGTCAAGCGCATGCGCAAGCGCGTGCTCGTGCTCAGTCACGGCAAACTCGGCGACGATATTTCCCCCGAGGATCTCGCCTCGTGAGCGCCGCGAAAGCCGAACCGCAAAAAAAAGATGTCCGCAATAAACCCAGGGCCGCGCGCCTGAGCGAAGGCGGCATCGGCAAGCGTTTTCGCGCCTGGCGACAGCAGCATGCGTATTCGCTGGTGTCGAGTCTCGGCCGTTTTTTCCAGCGCCCGTTCGCGACCTTGCTCACCGTCGGCGTGATGGCGGTGGCGATCGCGCTACCGCTCGGGTTGGGGTTGGGGCTGGCGAACATCGAACGTTTCTCCGGCAGTGTGCGCGAGTCGCGCGAGATCGGTGTGTTTCTCAACATGGAAGTCGATGCCGCACAGGCCGCGCGCATCGCCGACGAATTGCGCGCACGCCCCGACGTCGCCGCCGTCACTGTGAAGACGCCCGAGCAAGGCCTGGCGGAATTCCGGCAGATGAGCGATCTCGCCGGCGCGCTCGACACGTTGGGCGAGAATCCGTTGCCGACCGTGCTGATCGTGCAGCCGCGCGACGATGGCGCCGCGTTGGCGGAGGCGCTGAAGCAGCGCCCGGAAATAGCAACGGTGCAGCACGATGCAGTCTGGCGGCAGCGGCTGTCGGCGTGGTTGGCGTTCGGCGAACGCCTGATGTGGGTGATCGCGGCGCTGCTTGGTCTCGGCGTGTTGCTGGTGGTCGGCAACACCGTGCGTCTGGATATCGGTGCGCGTCGCGAGGAAATCGGCATCCTGCAGCAGCTCGGCGCCACCGATGGCTTCGTGCGTCGGCCCTTCATCTATCTCGGCGCCTGGTATGGACTGGCTTCGGGCGCCTTGGCCCTGGGCCTGCTGGCGATCGCCGGAGTTGTGATGCAGCCGAAGCTTTCCGCGCTGATTGCCAGTTACGGTAGCCACTTCCAGCTCGATGGCCCGGGTTTGCCGGGGATCGGGCTGGTGCTCGCTGGCGCCACGGCGATCGGCTGGTTCGGCGCGTGGCTCGCCACCGGCCATCATCTGAGGCAGACTCGACCTACCGAGATATGAGGTTCCCTTGAGCCAGTCCCGATGAGCAGCCCCGGCTTCCGACTCGCCGACACCACGTCGCCCCGCATCATGGTGGTCGACGGTTCGAAGGTTGTCCGCAAGATGATCGAGGGCGTGCTGCGCCAGCAGTTGCCGGACATGGAATTCGTCGGCTGCGAAACCGGCGGCGAAGCCAAGGCCGCGTTGCAGACCGGCAGCATCAGCCTGGTCACCACCGCGCTGCGCCTGTCGGACATCGACGGCTTGGAACTCGCCAAGCACATCCGCGACCACACGCCGCAGGCCTACATCCCGATCATTGTGGTCTCCGGCGACGTGCAGGAACGTCTGGAGACGCGCAGCATCAGCGACGATGTCACCGATTATTTCGACAAGTCGCTGGGCTTCAACGCGCTCGCCGCGTTCATCAAGGGCTACGTCGCGCCGGAATCGGAAAAAGGCGGCGAAGTGTTGTACGTCGAGGACAGCCGCGTCGTCGCCGTCGCGACCCGGCGCATGCTGGAAAAGCATGGCCTGACGGTGATCCATTCCACCGGCGTCGAGGATGCGATCGCGCATCTGGAAACGATGAAGGCACAGGGCAAGATTCCCGGCCCCGATGTCGTGCTCACCGACGTCTATCTGAAAGGCGAACTCACCGGCAAGGATCTGGTGCATTCGATCCGCCGCGATTTCGGTTACCCCAAGGGCCTGCTACCCGTGCTGGTGATGACCGGCGATGCCAATCCCGCCAACCAGACCGACCTGCTGCGCGCCGGTGCCAACGACCTCGTGCAAAAGCCCATCGAGGAGCGCCTGCTGGTCACCAAGCTGCTGTTCCAGTTGCGCGTAGGGCGGTTGCTGCGGCAGAAGCTGGCCAAGCAGGACGCAGCGCAGTAAAAAACTTTCGTCCTTGCCGAACGTCATTCCGAATTCCTTCGAGTGATGGCCGGATTATTCGCGCGTGATGCATCGCATGGCCACCGACACCATCAAGCTCGAACCCTCCTGGAAATCCCGCGTCGGCGATTATCTGTTGCGACCGGAAATGCGCGCGCTGGCGGAATTTCTGCGCAGCGAAAAAGCGCAGGGCAAACGCATCTATCCACCCGGGCCGCAGATTTTCGCGGCGCTGGACGCCACGCCGTTCGATGCGACCAACGTGGTGATCCTCGGCCAGGATCCGTATCACGGGCCGGGACAGGCGCATGGCCTGTGTTTTTCCGTCGCGCCGGGCGTGGACGTGCCGCCGTCGCTGCTCAACATCTTCAAGGAAATCGAACGCGACCTCGGCCTGCCGCGTCCGAAGCATGGTTATCTGATGCCCTGGGCGCAGCAGGGCGTGCTGCTGCTCAACGCCGTGCTCACCGTCGAAGCCGGTCGCGCCGGCGCGCATCAGGGCAAAGGTTGGGAAGGTTTCACCGACCACATCGTCGAAACCTTGGATCGCGAACGCGAAGGCCTGGTGTTCATGCTCTGGGGCAGCTACGCGCAGGCCAAGGGCAAGATCATCGACACGCGCCGGCATTGCGTGTTGCGTGCGCCGCACCCGTCGCCGTTGTCCGCGCATCGCGGCTTCATCGGCTGCGGCCATTTCTCCGCTGCCAATCGCTGGCTGCAAGGTCGCCAACGCGCGCTGATCGATTGGTCGTTGCCGGCGTGATCTTGTAGGAGCGGCGTAAGCCGCGACGTTGTCGCGATCAACCCGCAATTTTTTTGTAGGAGCGATGGCAATCGCGACCGGTGTGCGGCGGAGTCGCGATTGCCATCGCTCCTACAGGGCTTTCTGGGCCACGATCTCGGCAAGCTGCTGCGGCGTGTGCTGCAAGGTATCGAGCACCAGCTCGGCATGCTCGGGCGGTTCGTAGGGCGAGTCGATGCCGGTGAAGTTGGGGATCTGGCCAGCGCGGGCCTTGGCGTAGAGGCCTTTGACATCGCGGCGCTCGCAGTCTGCGAGAGGGGTATCGACGAAGACCTCGATGAACTCGCCTTCCTTGAACAGGTTGCGCGCCATGCGGCGCTCGTCCTTGAACGGCGAGATGAAGCTGACGATCACGATCAGGCCGGCATCGACCATGAGCCTGGCCACTTCGGCCACGCGTCGGATGTTCTCGACGCGATCCTCGTCGCGGAAACCCAGGTCGCGGTTGAGGCCGTGGCGCAGGTTGTCGCCATCGAGCAGATACGTGTGCTGGCCGGCGGCTAGCAGGCGCTTTTCCACCAGATTGGCGATCGTCGATTTGCCCGAACCCGACAGGCCGGTGAACCACAGGCAGCGCGGCGTCTGCTGCTTGATCTTCGCGCGCGCCGCCTGATCGACCGCCAGCGCCTGCCAGTGCACGTTGGCGGAGCGGCGCAGCGCGAAATCGATGGTGCCACCGGCAACGGTGGCCAGCGTCTGCTTGTCGATCAGGATGAAACTGCCCAGCGTTCTGTTGTCGGCAAAGGACTCGAACGCGATCGCCTGGTCGAGGCTGAGGTTGCAGTACGCGATCTCGTTGAGCTCCAGTCGCGTCGCAGCCAGATGCTCCTGCGTGTTCACATCGATCTTGTGCTTGATCTCGGTGACCTGGGCGTTGACGGTGCGCGCGCCGAGCTTGAGCGCATAGCGGCGCCCGGGCAGCAACGGCGCATCGTGCAGCCAAAGCAGGTGCACGGCGAACTGATCGGCGACGGCGGGTGGATCAGCAACGGCGGCGATGACATCGCCGCGGCTGACATCGATCTCGGCATCCAGGCACAGCAGGATCGATTGCCCGGCCTGCGCGCGCTCGATGATTTGTTCGCCTACCTGCAGGCGGGTGACGTTGGCGGTCTTGCCCGCCGGCAACACGACGACGGCGTCGCCGACCGCGACCGTGCCTGCGGCGACCTGCCCAGTGAAACCACGAAAATCCTGATCGGGGCGGCAGACCCATTGCACCGGCAGGCGGAAGGGCGTGTCTTGTAGGAGCGGCTTCAGCCGCGACCGTGCTCCTTCGTCCTCTTGCTTCGCGTAGGCGGGATCGCGGCTAAAGCCGCTCCTGCGCGGGGCATCAAGATCGACGCTCTCCAGATGCGCAAGCAGGCTCGGGCCGCCGTACCAGGGCGTGTTCGCCGAAGCGGCGATGACGTTGTCGCCGACCAGGCCGGAGACGGGAAGCGCGGTGATGTGATCAATGCCCAGCGTCGTGGCGAGTTGTTGGTACTCGGCGACGATGCGATCGAATACCTCCTGCGAATATCCGACCTGATCCATCTTGTTCACCGCCAGCACGATCTGGCGGATGCCGAAAAGATGCACCAGATAACTGTGCCGGCGCGTCTGCGGGAGCAGGCCTTTGCGGGCATCAACCAGCACGACGGCCAGGTCGGCGGTGGAGGCGCCGGTGGCCATGTTGCGCGTGTACTGCTCGTGGCCGGGGCAGTCGGCGACGATGAAGCTGCGCCGCGCGGTGTGGAAGTAGCGATATGCGACATCGATGGTGATGCCCTGCTCGCGCTCGGCGGCGAGGCCGTCGAGCAGCAGCGCGTAGTCGATGTTCGCGCCCTGCGTGCCATGGCGACGGCTGTCGGCGGCGAGCGCGGTGAGCTGATCATCGAACAGCGCGCCCGTCTCGTAGAGCAGACGCCCGATCAGCGTGCTCTTGCCATCATCGACGCTGCCGCAGGTGATGAAGCGCAGGCG
This sequence comes from Arenimonas sp., assembly GCF_035312645.1. Classification (GTDB taxonomy): domain Bacteria; phylum Pseudomonadota; class Gammaproteobacteria; order Xanthomonadales; family Xanthomonadaceae; genus Arenimonas. The sequence goes on along the minus strand of NZ_DATGBO010000042.1, from coordinate 29,335 downwards.
CGGGATCGTGTCGGTGGCGGCAGTCATGGCGCTACCCCGCAGGGGCGACGCAAGTCGCGATTCTCCGCCATGCCACGAAGGTCGCGATTTCCATCGCTCCTACGAAAACCGCGCGTTGTAGGAGCGATGTAAATCGCGACCCGGGAAGACGCAGAAGCCATCAGAAATATCCCTCCTGCTTCTTCTTCTCCATCGATGCACTGGGGTCGTGGTCGATCAGCCGGCCCTGGCGCTCGGAGCTGCGCGCGTGCTGCATCTCGTCGATGATCGCTTCGAGCGTATCGGCGTGCGACTCGATCGCGCCCGTGAGCGGGTAGCAGCCCAGCGTGCGGAAACGTACGGATTTGAGCGTCGGCACTTCGCCCGGACGCAGCGGCAGGCGCTCGTCATCGACCAGAATCAGGCCGCCGTCGCGCTCCACCACAGGGCGCTGCGCGGCGAAATACAGCGGTACCACCGGGATGTTTTCGCGGGCGATGTAACGCCAGATATCGAGCTCGGTCCAGTTCGACAGCGGAAACACCCGCACGCTCTCACCAGCATGCACCTGCGTGTTGTACAGCTGCCACAATTCGGGACGCTGCGCTTTTGGATCCCAGCGGTGCTGCGCGGAACGGAACGAGAACACGCGTTCCTTGGCGCGGGATTTTTCCTCGTCGCGGCGCGCCCCGCCGATCGCGGCATCGTAGCGGCCGGCATCCAGCGCCTGCTTGAGCGCCTGCGTCTTCATCACGTCGGTGTGCACCGCCGCGCCGTGCGTGAACGGGCCGATGCCGTCGCGAACACCGTCGGGGTTGATGTGTACACGCAGATCCAGCCCGTACTGCGCCACCAGCGCATCGCGGAACGCGATCATCTCCTTGAACTTCCACGTCGTATCGACATGCAGCAAGGGCATCGGTGGCCGCGCCGGCGCAAATGCCTTGCGCAGCAGGTGCAGCAGCACCGACGAATCCTTGCCGATCGAATACAGCACCACCGGTCGCTGGAACGATGCCGCCACCTCGCGAAGGATATGCAGGCTCTCGGCCTCGAGGTGGTCGAGATTGGAAAGCGGGGGAAGAGAGGATTGCACCGGTGCCGCAGACATCATGGGTCGCCTTGTGAAAAACAATTTCCTGTCGGCTCGCGCCGGCAGCCCTCTGTTTGCGGAGTTTGACCTGTATTCGCGCCCGGGCAAAATGGATGCCAGGGCAACACCGCATCCGTCATCCCGGAAAAGCCGGAGCCCATTGTGGTTTTTCAGCGGGATCAGCATGGATCCCGGCCTGCGCCGGGATGACGATCTGAGACTCACGCCGCGAGTGACCCCGCTTCGAATTCCGCCAGCCAGGTGTCATCGGAACCTTCATTGATGCCCTCGAACAGGAAGGTGCTCAGGTAGCGCTCGCCGGTGTCGGGCAGCATTGCCAGCAGCACCGAGCCCGACGCCGCGGATTCGGCGACGCGCAGCGCGGCAGCCACGGTCGCGCCGGCGGAGATACCGACGAATACGCCTTCTTCTGCGGCGAGCCGTCGAGCTGTATCGCGGGCGCTGAGGTCATCGATGGGGTGGATTTCGTCGGCGACCGCACGATTGAGCACGGACGGAATGAAGTCCGGCGTCCAGCCCTGGATCTTGTGCGGCGCCCAGTCCTTGCCGGCGAGCAGCGAGGCGCCGGCGGGTTCGGTGGTGATGATGCGCACGTCGGAGCGCGCGAGCTTCAGCATTTCGCCGACACCGGTCAGGGTGCCGCCGGTGCCCCAGCCACTGACGAAATAATCCAGGCGCTTGCCGGCGAAATCGCGCAGGATTTCCGCCGCAGTGGTGCTGCGGTGATAGGCGGGATTGGCGGGGTTGTCGAATTGTTGCGCGAGAAACCAGCCGTGCTTGCGCGACAACTCCTCGGCGCGACGCACCATGCCGCTGCCGCGTTCGGCCGCGGGCGTCAGGATCACCTTGCCACCGTAGGCGCGAATCAATTTGCGCCGTTCGATCGAAAAGGTTTCCGTCATCACCGCGACGAACGGATAGCCGCGTGCCGCGCAGACCATCGCCAGTGCAATGCCGGTATTGCCGGACGTCGCCTCGATCACGGTCTGGCCAGGCGCGAGCGCGCCGCGCTGTTCGGCATCGAGAATGATCGCGAGTGCGAGCCGATCCTTCACCGATCCGCCGGGATTGAAAGACTCGACTTTCGCGTACAGCGAAACATGCGCCGGCGCGATCCGCTGCAGGCGAACGATAGGCGTCGCGCCGATGGTGTCGAGGATGCTGGTGTGGATCATGGGATTCTCGGGAGACGGGAGACGGGAGACGGGAGGCGGGAGATGGGAGACGGGAGATGGGAGATGGGAGATGGCGAGTGGTGCGTTGAAATTTTTGTTCGTCACCCCCGCGAAGGCGGGGGTCCAGTGTCTTTGGTGGGCTTGCGCGGATCACCCAAAGAAAACCCCCGTCGTCGCTTCGGATCACGCCAGCCTTTCAATGCCGGTTTCGTGGCGGCCGTTTTGACGTCGTCGCTGGCAGCGTCGGCGAGCGATGCATCTTCGTTTCGTTCACGCATGTCAGTCCTCACGCCGCCGTGCGCAATGCGGCGGAAAGGGTTGCTTCGGAGGCAACGGTCGCAGTGACAGGCGCCGCGCCGAACCAATGCAGACTTTCCGCGAGTGCAGCCACCTCGCCGACAATCAGCAGGGCCGGCGATACGACGTCGTGAGTGCGTGCGCGTTCGCTCAGCTCCGCGAGCGTGCCGGTGATCACGCGCTGCTCCGGTCGCGAGCCGTTCTCGATCAAGGCGAACGGCGTTGTCGCGCTGCGGCCATGAGCGAGCAGTTGCGCCTGTAGATGCGGCAATCCAGCGACGCCCATGTAGATCGCGAGCGTCTGCCGGTCCGCGGCGAGGCCGGTCCAATCCAGGCGATCCTCGGAATCGCGGCAGTGCGCGGTGACCAGGCGCAGCGATTGCGCGTGTTCGCGATGCGTCAGCGGAATGCCGGCGTAGGCGGCGCAGGCGAGCGCGGCGGTGATGCCGGGGACAACTTCATAGGCGATGCCGTGCGCGCGCAACACCTCCAGTTCTTCACCGCCGCGACCGAACACGAACGGATCGCCGCCCTTGAGTCGCACCACACGCCGCCCGGCTTGCGCATGCTCGAGCATCAGCGCGTGGATGCCGTCCTGCGTGATGTGATGATTGCCGGCCTGCTTGCCGACTTCGATGCGCTCGGCATCGCGGCGGGCGAGCGCGAGAACCTCGGCGCTGACCAGGCGATCGTGCAGGATCACGTCGGCTTCGTTGAGCAGACGCAGTGCGCGCAAGGTCAGCAGTCCGGCATCGCCGGGGCCGGCGCCGACCAGCGCGACCGAACCAACGGATCTTGCCTCGCGGTTTCCACGCAGCGCGGTCAGCAGCGCGCGTTCTGCTTTCAGTGGCTGCCTCTGCCGCAACAGGCGCGGTACTGCGCCGGCGAGCAGACGTTCGAACCAGCGCCGACGCGCAACCAGATCCGGAAGTCCGGCACGGATCCTGCGGCGATGCTTGCCCAGCAATGCCGTCAACGCGCCCAGTGATTCGTCGAACTGCGCTTCCAGCGTCTCGCGCAGATGCCGCGCGAGCATCGGCGCCGCGCCGCGCGTGGAAATCGCGATCTGCAACGCGCCGCGCTCGATCACCGACGGCAACTGGAAACTCGACAGCTCGGCATCGTCGACGACATTGACCAGCAATCGTCGCGCGCTGCCTGCCGCAACGACCGCGCGATTGACTTCGCGATCGTCCGTCGCGGCGACGGCGAGCCAGACATCGTCGAGCCAGGCCGGAATGAATTCGCCGCGCAGATGTTCGATCGCGCCGGCTTCAGCCAGCGCTTGCAGGCCGGGTTCAAGCCGCGGCGCTCCGACGCGCACCCGCGCGCCGGCCGCCAACAGGGCAGCGATCTTGCGTGCGGCCACCGCGCCGCCACCGACCACGAGCACGGCACGGTTTTGCAGGTCGGCGAACAGCGGAAACAGCGGCGTGGTCATGAGGGGATTCCTGCGAACAGGCCTCGAAACTACCGGGCGTCGAATCGCGGCGGAAATGACCGTCGGCTCTGCCGACATGCCCGGCCGGCATATGCCGCTTCCCGTCTGGACAGGGGCTGGATCGCCGGCTAGGATTGAAATATCCCTTTATAAAGATGGAGCGATATATGAATCACACTGCCTGTCGGATGTCCGCCCGCGCCGCCGCCCGCCGACCCGAACCGCCGCCTTCCAGATCGATCCCGACATGACCCTGACCCAGCTCCGCTATCTCGTCGCCATCGCCGATTCCGGCCTCAACATCACGCTCGCCGCCGCCAAGGTCCACGCGACCCAGCCCGGTCTGTCCAAGCAGCTCAAGCAACTCGAAGACGAGCTCGGCTTCATCCTGTTCACGCGCCGCGCGCGCAGCCTCGAGGCGATCACGCCCGCCGGCGAACAAGTGATCGTGCACGCGCGCAACCTGCTTGCCGAAGCCACCAATATCCGCGCGCTCGCCGCCAACCTGCGCCGCGACACGCAGGGCGAATTGCATATCGCCACCACGCATACGCAGGCGCGCTACGCGCTGCCGATCGCGCTGGCGGCTCTGAACCGGAACTTTCCGCAGGTCGCCGTGCACCTCACGCCCGGCGGCGACAGCGAATCGCTGGCGCGGCTGGCACGCGGCGAAGCCGAAATCGCCATCGTCAGCAGCGCTGGCGCCGCACCCGCCGCCGATCTCGCGCTGCCGATCTATCGCTGGGAGCGCGTCGTGCTGGTGCCGCGCGGACATGCGCTGGCAACGCTCGGACGCCGGCTTACGCTCGCCGATCTCGCGCAGCATCCGCTGGTCAGCTACGAGTCGAGTCGAGAGCCGGAGTCATCGCTGCGCCGTGCGTTCGTCGCCAACGGTTTGGAGCCCAGTCTTGCGGTCACCGCGCGCGATGCAGATCTGATCAAGACGTATGTGCGCGCCGGTTTCGGCGTCGGCATCCTCGCCGAGATGGCGATCACGCCCGACGATGTCGACCTGATCTTGTTGCCCGCCGAAGGGCTGTTGCCGACCTGCACGACCTGGTTGCTGCTGCGTCGCGACCGCGTGCTGCGCGATTACACGCAGGCGCTGATCACCACCTTGCTACCGCAGTTGGACGCGCGCGATCTGCGTCGCGCGATCGAGGACGGCGAGCCGTTGAGTTTGACGCCCGCGCATTGGCCGCGTTGGCGGTTTCCGGAGAGCGTGGCGGGTTGATCCGCGCGGCAGGTGCCGCGCGCACGCCACGCAGGTGGAGGAATCGATCAGGTGTGGATGCCGCACTCGCGCAACAGGCCGGCGAAGCGCGTGTCTTCTTCGCGCATGCCCGGCTGCCAGCGCCGCGTGCTGTGGGTGTCGCCGATCGAGACGTAGCCTTCGTGCCATAGCGGGTTGTAGGGCAGGTCGTGCTTTTGCAGGTAATTCCAGACATCGCGATCGCTCCAATCGGCGAGCGGATGCAGTTTCCAGCGGCCATCGCGCAGTTCGAGGAAGTCGGTGCTGGCGCGGCTTTCCGATTGCTTGCGACGCAGGCCGGCGAACCAGGTGCGAATGCCGAGTTCCTTCAGCGCGCGCTGCATCGGCTCGACTTTGCGCAACTGGTTGTAACGGGTGATGCCTTCGACGCCTTGCTCCCAGAGCTGGCCGTAACGCGCTTCCATCCAGGCGCGACTGATGCGTGGGCGATACACCTGCAGGTTCAGCGACAGGCGCTCGCTCATCTCGTCGACGAAGCGATAGGTCTCTTCGAACATGTAGCCGGTATCGATCAGGATCACCGGGATATCCGGCTTCTGCGCGGTGAGCAGATGCAGCGACACCGCTGCCTGCGCGCCGAAACTCGACGACAGCGCGTGGCCGCCGGACAGCGCGGCGAGTGCCCATTCGACGCGCTGCTCGGCGCTGCGTCCGGCCAGCCAGTTGTTGAGATCGGCCAGCGCGCGGCCGTCTTCCGCGGCAGCGACGGGATCGGGCAAGGTCATGACAACAGCTCCGTGGTGATGACGATCGGCGTGGGCAAAAGGCGCTGACGCAACAGAAAGTCGCCGAAGCGTTCCTGCGCGTCGCGCTCGCCGGCGTAGCGCGCGAGCAGCGGCTCAAGCGCGGCGACAATGCCAGCCTCGTCGAGGTTTTCGCGATACAGGCGATTGAGCCGGCGGCCTTCGAAATCCGCGCCCAGATGCAGGTTGTAGCGGCCCGGCCCTTTGCCGATCAAGGCGATCTCGCCCAGATGCGGACGCGAGCAACCATTCGGGCAGCCGGACAGGCGCAACAGGATCGGCGCGTCGCTCAGCGAATATTTTTCCAGCAGGGGTTCGAGACGCGAAAGAAAATCGGGCAGGTAGCGTTCGGCTTCCGCCATTGCCAGCGTGCAGGTCGGCAGCGCGACGCAGGCGAGGGCGAAGCGGCGCAATGCGCTGCCACGCTGGTAACCGTCGAGTCCGTGACTGGCGACGAGCGCATCGATACGCGCGCGATCGTCACCGCCGACGTTGGCGATGATCAGGTTCTGGTTCGGTGTCAGGCGGAAGTCGCCGCCATGCAGCGCCGCGATGTCGCGCAGGCCATCGAGCGCGGCATCCTTCACGCGGCCGCTTTCGATGCGCAGGGTCAGGTGCCAGCGACCGTCGAAGCCCTCGATCCAGCCGAAGCGATCGCCGCTGTGTTCGAAACGGAATTCACGCGAAAGTGCGAGCGCGGCACCGAAACGACGCTCGACCTCGTCGCGAAACCAAGGCAAACCGTGCTTGTCGATCGTGTACTTGAGCCGCGACAGCTTGCGGTCGCTGCGATTGCCGAAATCGCGCTGCGTGGTCAGCACGGCTTCGGCGACCGCGAGCACTTGTTCGGGTGCGACGAAGCCGAGTAGGTCGCCGAGGCGCGGGTAGGTGCGGGCGTCGCCATGCGTGCTGCCCATGCCGCCGCCGACAACGACGTTGAAGCCGAGCAATTTGTCGTCATCGAGAATCGCGATGAAGCCGAGGTCCTGGCTGAAGACATCGACATCGTTGACCGGCGGCACCGCGATGCCGATCTTGAACTTGCGCGGCAGATACGTCGGCCCGTACACCGGTTCGGATTCGTCGGCGCCGACGATCTGCTGCTGGTCCAGCCAGATCTCGTGATAGGCGCGCGACTGCGGTAGCAGGTGTTCGGACAGTGCGACCGCGATCGCATGTACGGCGGCGTGCGCGCGCGACGCGACCGGATTGGCGCTGGTCATGACATTGCGGTTGACGTCGCCGCAGGCGGCGACGGTGTCGACCAGGCTCTGGTTGATCGCGGCAATGGTCGACTTGAGATCGCGCTTGATGATGCCGTGCACCTGGAAAGCTTGGCGCGTAGTCAAACGCAGCGACCGGTTGCCGTAGCGACGCGCGATCGCATCGAGAGCCAGCCATTGCGCCGGCGTGGCGACGCCGCCGGGCAGGCGCGTGCGGATCATGAAGCTGTAGGCGGGTTCGAGTTTCTGGCGGCGGCGCTCATCGCGCAGATCGCGGTCGTCCTGCTGGTAGCTGCCGTGGAATTTCAAAAGCTGCGCGTCGCCTTCGCGCAGCGCACCGGTGACCGGATCGGCGAGGCTGTCGACCAATGTGCCGCGCAGGCCGCGGCTGTTGGCCTTGAGGGTTTCGATGGGGGATAGGGTGGCGGTCATTTTTTCGGATGTCCCGGATTTTCTTGTTCGTCGTCCCCGCGAAGGCGGGGGCCCAGCGTCTTTTGGTGGTCGGTCAACAGAGAGTCGAGCCTCGAATGCCCGGCATTGTTTCTGTATGCAGAAAAAGACACTGGATCCCCGCCTGCGCGGGGATGACGGAAGTTACTTTTCGGGGTAGGAAGGATTTGTTGACGCGCATCAATACACGTCGCGGGCGTAACGCCCGTCTTTCTGCAGCTGCGCGAGAAAATCCGCCGCGTCTTCCGGCGACAGCGCGCCATGTTCGGCAACGATTTCCACCAGCGTCGCGTGCACGTCCTTGCCCATGGCGATCGCGCCGCAGACGTAGAGATGCGCGCCGTTGACGATCCAGTCGTGGACCGCGCGACCGTTTTCGCGCAAGCGTTGCTGCACGTGGATGCGTTCGGACTGGTCGCGCGAAAAGGCGAGGTCGAGCCGGTGCAGGCTGCCGTTCTTCAGCGCCTCCTGCCATTCGAGCTGGTAGAGAAATTGCGAACGTGCATGGCGGGCGCCGAACAGCAACCAGTTGCGACCGCTGGCACCGGTCGCGACGCGCTCCTGCACGAAGCCGCGGAACGGTGCGACACCAGTGCCGGGGCCGATCATCAGGATGTCGCGGCTGCTGTCGATGGGAATGCGGAAGCGTTCGTTGCGCTCGATGAACACCGACGCGCGTGCACCTGCTTCACTGTCGGCGAGGAAGCCCGAGGCGCTGCCGCGACGGCGCGCGTTGCCTTGCAGGTAGTCGACGACGGCGACCGCGAGATGCGCTTCGTCCCCGACCACCTTGCGACTCGATGCGATCGAGTACAGGCGCGGCGTGAGTGGACGCAACGCGGCGACGAGCTCCTCGCCACTCCAAGCGGCGGGATGACTGGCGAGAAGATCCGGCAACTGCTGCGTCGACAGCAGCTGCGACAGCGCGAGTTTGTTTTCCGGAGCGAGCAGGCGATTGAGCGCGGCATCGCCGGCAATCGCCGCGTGGCTGGCGAGGAAGGGCCTGCTCAGGCGCGTGAGTTCGCGACGGCTGCGCAGCCATTCGCGCAGCGGCAGTGTTTCGTCGCCATGGCGGATCGCGCTTTCGCCATCGAGCGATAGCGTGGCGAGTACCGAATCGATCAACGCCGGGTCATTGCGCGGCCACACGCCAAGTGCATCACCGGGTTCGTAATGCAGGCCGGCGTCGGCGAGCGAGAACTCCAGGTGACGCACGTCCTGCTCGCTGTCGCGGGCGGTGATGCGCTGGTTGGCGAGCAGTTCGGCGGTGAAAGGTTGTTCGCGCGTCCAGACTGTTGCCGCCGCGGCCGGGCGCAGCGCCGTGACGGTTGCGCCCGCATTCGTCGTCTTCAGCGTTTCGCGCGCCTGCGTCAACGCCTGCTGGCGCCAGGGAGCGGCGACGCTTTCGACATCGACGTCGGCTTCGCCGAGTGCAAGCAGGCGCTGTGCGCCGAGCTCGGTCAGACGCGCGTCGAGCCTGCGCGCGATCGCATTGAATTGCGGATAGCTCGAATCGCCGAGGCCAAGCACGGCGTAGCGCAATTCCTTCAGCGCCGGCGCGCGCCGGCCGCTGAGAAATTCGACGAAGGCGAGCGCATCGTCGGGCGGGTCGCCATCGCCCTGCGTGCTGATCACGACATATAGAAAGCGCTCGTTGGCGAGTTCGCGTAGCGGATAGGCATCGGCGCGCAACAAGCGCACCGACAGACCGCCGGCTTCGGCGTCCTGCGCGAGGCGTTCGGCTTCGCGGCGGGCATTGCCGGTCTGACTGCCGAAGATGATGGTAAGTCGTTCGTCCGTCGTTGCTTCGCTGATCGGCACCGATTGCAGTGGTCGTGTACTGCGATTCGCCTGCGTCGCCAGGCCAGCGGCGTAGCCCGAGAGCCAATGCAGCGCGGGCGCGTCCAGGCCTTCGGTGAGGCGGGCGAGCAGGGCGCTGCGCTCTTCCGGAAATGGCGTGATGATCGGGGTGGTGACGGCGGCGGTCATGGCGGTGGCGGCAGGAATGGGACTTCATCCTCGGCCGGCCTCGTCGTCCCAGGAAAGGACGGTTCGTTATGCGCATATGCCCGATTCGCATAAATATCCCTTCATCGCGATGAAAGTGTTGACACGTTGGCTGGCGGCCATTACAGTCGCCCCTGAAATCCATCAAGACCGGCAGAGGGATAGGCCCGATGACGCCGGGGCAACCACCAGGGACGCAAGTCCGTGGCACGGTGCCAACTCCTACGGGGACGTCAGTCCGCCGGAAGATGGATCGCAGGCCTCGGACCGTGCGTCCGTCGTGGCGATTCTGTTTCTCCGGCATTCCGCAGAAGTTCGATGGGCCCACGCCTGATCCTGCGGAGTCCGCCATGAGCCTCACCGATACCCAAGCCTTCGCCGCGCCGGCGAGCTGTTACGCACCTTGCGAGACAGCGGCGACCGACGCGGGCCGCGGCGTTTTGCTGCAGCGCCTGACCTTGCGTCATGCCGGTCTGCGCGAGCTGCGCATCGCCTACGAATGGCAGGGCCCCGCCGATGCGCCGGTGATCATCGTCGCCGGTGGTATCTCTGCGCATCGGCATATCGCCGCCAGCGCCGCGTATCCGGAAGCGGGTTGGTGGGACGCGCAGGCCGGTGCCGATCGCGCGCTCGACAGCACGCGCTTCCGTCTGCTCGCGATCGATTGGCTGGGCAGCGATGGCGGTCTCGATGTCGCGATCGACAGCGCCGACCAGGCCGATGCGGTCGCCGCGGTGCTCGATCATCTCGATGTGCGGCGCGCGTTCGCTTTCGTCGGTTGCTCTTACGGCGCGATGGTCGGCCTGCAGTTCGCCGCGCGGCACGGTGCCCGGCTCGGTCGCCTGGTCGCGATCAGTGGCGCGGATCGTCCGCATCCATATGCGAGCGCGTGGCGGTCGCTGCAGCGCGGTATCGTCGCGCTCGGCTGCAGCGAAAGCGGCCGGCGCGAGGCGTTGTCGCTGGCGCGCCAGCTGGCGATGCTCAGCTACCGCACGCCCGAGGAATTCGCCGCGCGTTTCGACGCACCGGTGCAGCTTGTCGACGGCGTGGCGCGCTGCGCCTCCGCCGACTATCTGGAATCGTGCGGTACGCGATATGTCGCGCGCACCGCGCCGACGGCATTTCTGCGCCTGTCCGAATCGATCGACCTGCACGCGGTCGCTGCCGAAACGATCGCCGTGCCCTGCGTCGTCGTCGCGATCGACGAAGACCGCCTGGTGCCGCTGCACACCCTGGAAGCGTTGGCCGGAAAACTCGGCGCGCGATGTCGGCTCGAGCGTTTCAGCTCGCCCTTCGGCCACGACGCCTTCCTCACCGAACCTGCGCGCATCGCCGCGATTCTCACTGACGCACTTTGTGGAGGTGCGGCATGAGTGCTCTCTCCCCGGCAACCGTGGCGGTGCGCGCAGGCATCGATACCGATACGGCGTTCGGCGCAGTGGTGCCGCCGATCGTGTTGTCGAGCAATTTCAGTTTCGCCGGCTTCGAGGACAAACGAAAATACGACTACACGCGCAGCGGCAATCCGACCCGCGACCTGTTGGCCGAAGCGCTGGCGGAGCTTGAAGGCGGCGCGGGTGCGGTGGTCACGGCGACGGGAATGGCCGCGGTCACGCTGGTGTTGGCATTGCTCGAGCCGGGTGATCGGCTGCTGGTTCCGCATGATTGCTATGGCGGCAGCTGGCGGCTGTTTAACGCGCTGGCGAAGAAAAACCATTTCGAGTTGATCACCGTCGATCTCACCGACCCGCGTGCGCTGTCTGCGGCGCTGGCGCGGACGCCGAAGATCGTCTGGATCGAAACGCCGTCCAATCCGCTGCTGCGCATCACCGACATACGTTTCGTCGCCGAGGCCGCGCATCGCATCGGCGCGCTGGTAGTGGCCGACAACACCTTCCTGTCGCCAGCGTTGCAGACGCCGATCGCACTCGGCGCCGATCTGGTTGTGCACTCGACGACGAAATACATCAATGGCCACAGCGATGTCGTGGGCGGCGCGGTGATCGCCAACGGCATCGAACTGCAACAGCAGTTGACCTGGTGGGCGAATGCGCTGGGCCTGACCGGCAGCCCGTTCGACAGCTTTCTGACTCTGCGCGGCCTGCGTACGCTCGCTGCGCGTCTGCGCGTGCATCAGGAAAATGCGACGGCACTGGCCGAGTTGCTGTTTGCGCACCCTGCGGTTTCAGCTGTGCACTATCCGGGCCTGCCGTCGCATCCGGGCCATGCGCTAGCCGCGCGGCAGCAGAAAGGTTTCGGCGCGATGCTCAGCGTCGAGCTCGCCGGCGGCGTGCCGGCGGTGCGTGCTTTCCTCGATGGCCTGCGCTGCTTCACGCTGGCCGAATCGCTGGGCGGCGTCGAAAGCCTGGTCGCGCATCCAGCGACGATGACGCATGCGGCGATGAGCGCGGAAGCGCGCGCCGCCGCCGGTATCGGCGATGGTCTGCTGCGCTTGTCGGTCGGCATCGAAGCGGTCGGCGACCTGGTCGCCGATCTGATCGATGCGCTGGCGCGAGCCGAAGTGGCGACGCCGGCGAAAATTGAAGGCACGCACGCGTGAGTGTGCTGCGATTTGCCGAGAATGTGCAGTCGCCTTCTGCGGCGACTACTGGCAAAAGTTTGGCGTTGCTCGGCACGGGTTTGGTCGGCAGCGCGTTTCTGGCGCGGCTATCGCGGCTGCATGCGGACGGTGCGGCGAAGAACCTGCGGCTGGTGCATGCGGCGAATTCGCGTCGCTGCATCAGCGACCGTGCCGGGTTGGCGCCGGCGAATGCCCGCACCCGCCTCGACGATGGCGAGTGTCAGCAGATCGAAGCAGTTGGTACGGCGTTGCCGGCGTCCGGGATCATCGTCGACGCGACCGCCAGCGAGGATGTCGCTGCCTGGCATCCACGCTGGTTGGCGGCGGGATTTTCCGTGGTCACTGCAAACAAGGCAGGAACCGGAGGCGAGCTCGCACGCTATCGCGCGATCCAGGCGCATGCCTCGCGCTACGGCGATGCCGCTACTGTCGGCGCTGGTCTGCCGCTGCTGCGCTCGCTGCGTGAATTGCGCGCCGGCGGCGATCGCATTCTCGGGCTGGCTGGTGTGCTGTCGGGTTCGTTGGCCTGGCTCTTCAATCACTACGACGGCATGCGGCCGTTCTCGGTGCTGGTACGCGAGGCGCGGCAACGCGGTTACACCGAGCCCGACCCGCGCCTGGATCTCTCCGGCCAGGACGTGAAGCGCAAATTGCTGATCCTGGCGCGCAATGCCGGGCATTCGCTGGATGCCGAGGCGGTGACGGTGGAGTCGTTGCTGCCTGAGGCTTTGGTCCGGGCCGCTGCGGATGAGGTCGATGCCGCGTTGGCCGCGTTGGACGAGCCGCTGCGAGAGCGGTTTCGGGAAGCGCACCGGATTGGCCGCTGCCCGCGTTTCGTCGCCCGGCTCGACCGAGAGGGTCGCGCCCGGATCGGGTTGGAGTCCTTGCTGCCGGAGGATCCACTGGCGAGCGGATCGGGCTGCGACAACCGTCTGGCGATCTGGAGCGACAGATATAGTGACGGCCCGCTGGTGATCCAGGGGCCGGGGGCCGGGGCGGAAGTGACCGCCGCAGCCTTGCTCGATGACGTTTTCCGGCTGGCAAAAACCGCAGACTGAAGCGGTTTCCGGTGTTTTTGTCGGTCCTCCGTCGATCGATCCTGGCCCGGGACTTGAAATCGCCAGGACCGCCGTCAGTTAGGAGGCAAGGGGCTAGTGACGCTGGTCTCGAACCGACGTCACCCGGGTCAGCGTTCCATGAACGCAACACTGCGGGAACTTGGCCTTGCCTTAGCACTCAAACAGACCGAGTGCTAAACTCCAACCCATGAACAAGACCGCCACCATGACCACTGCGATGATCTCCAACAGCCTGCCGATTCCGAGTGCGCTCGGCTCGCTTGATGCTTACATCAGTGCCGTCAACCAAGTACCGGTACTGACCGTCGAAGACGAACAGGCGCTTGCGCGCGCGTTCCGCGACGAAGACAACCTCGACGCCGCCAAGCACCTGGTGATGTCGCACCTGCGTTTCGTGGTGCATGTCGCGCGTGGTTATCAGGGTTACGGCCTGGGCATGGGCGACCTGATCCAGGAAGGCAACATCGGTCTGATGAAGGCGGTCAAGCGCTTCGACCCCGATCAGGGCGTGCGTCTGGTGTCCTTCGCCGTGCACTGGGTGCGCGCCGAGATGCACGAATTCATCCTGCGCAACTGGCGCATCGTCAAGGTCGCCACGACCAAGGCGCAGCGCAAGCTGTTTTTCAACCTGCGCAAGTCTAAGAAGCGCTTGGGTTGGATGAGCGCCGCCGAACGCAGCGCCGTCGCCAAGGACCTGAACGTGTCCGAGCGCGAAGTGCTGGAAATGGAATCGCGCCTGTCCGGCCGTGATGTTGGTTTCGACGCCCCCGCCGATCAGGACGACGATCACGCGCCGCCGTCGCCGGCCGCCTACCTGATCGACCACAACGACGATCCGGCGCTGACCTACGAACGCGGCAACCACGAAGACAACCAGCTCGAGCTGCTGCGCGAAGGCATGGCCGATCTCGACGCGCGTTCCCGCGACATCCTCAAGCGCCGCTTCCTCGGCGAGCCGAAGGCGACCTTGCAGGAACTCGCCGACGAATACGGCGTCTCCGCCGAACGCGTCCGCCAGATCGAGGCGAATGCCCTCAAGAAAATGCGGACGTTGTTCGCAGCCTGAGAGCTCGTTCCGCAAGTATCAAAAAAATAGCCCCGGAATCGGGGCTTTTTTTTTGCCCTGCCATCGCCGCCGGAAGTGCGGGTGATCACGGCTATGATCGGAAACGTCTTCGCATGGTCGGGCGACCCGATTGGGATGGCACCGGAGCAGGTCTAACGCCGGCGCTCGTCGCCGCCGATGATTCGTGCGTTGCGCTGATACGTCCAGTACGACCACGCCCAGTCGACGAACACGACGAGGCGGTTGCGGAAGCCGATCAGGAAAAACAGGTGCGCCGTCAGCCAGAACCACCAGGCGAACACGCCGGAGAATTTCAGCCGGCCGAAATCGACGACGGCGGCCATGCGCCCGATCGTCGCAAGATTTCCATAGTCGCGGTAACGAAACGGCGTGCGCATCTTGCCCGCAAGTTGTGCGCGGATCGTGGCCGCTATATGCGCGCCCATCTGTTTTGCCGCCGGTGCGACGCCAGGCACGGGTCTGCCATCGGCACGCAAAACGTTGGCGAGATCGCCGGCCACGAAAATTTCCGGATGCGCAGGCACCGATAGATCTGCCGCGACTTTCACCCGGCCCGCACGATCGATTTCGCCGCCAAGCTGCTGCCCCAGCGGTGACGCAGCGACGCCCGCCGCCCAGAGCACGGTGCGGCTGTCGATACGCGCTGCGCCAAGAGCGATGCCGCGCGCATCGATATCGGTCACGGCTTCGCCCAGATGCACGGTGACGCCGAGATGTTCGAGTTGCCGGCGGGCGGCGTGGGAAAGTTTTTCCGGCATCGCCGCGAGCACGCGTGGACCGGCTTCGACCAGATGGATCTGTGCGCTCGCCGGATCGCAGCGACGAAACTCCCGCGGCAACGTGTGGCGGGCGATTTCCGCGAGCGTGCCAGCGAGTTCGACGCCGGTCGGACCGGCGCCGATCACCACGAAATTGAGCCAAGCCGCACGCGCGGCCGGATCGTCCTCGCGCTCGGCGGCTTCGAATGCGGCGAGGATGCGCCTCCGGATCGCGAAGGCATCCTCCAGTGTCTTCAAGCCCGGGGCGTGTTCGCTCCAGGCGTCATTGCCGAAGTACGCATGGGTCGCGCCGGTGGCGACGATCAGGAAATCGTAGGCGAGCTTGCCATGTTCGAGCGTCACCGATTTCGCTGCCGGATCGATCGTCTGCACCTCGTCCTGGAATACGGTGACGTTGTCCTGGCCGCGCAGGATATGCCGCAGCGGCGCGGCGATATCCGGCGCCGACAAACCCGCGGTCGCAACCTGATACAGCAGTGGCTGGAACAGATGGTGGTTGCTGCGATCGACCAGGGTGATGCGCACCGCTGCCGATGCCAGCGCCCGCGTTGCCCAGAGGCCGCCGAAGCCGCCGCCGAGGATGAGCACGTGTGGAGATTGGTCGGAACTCATGGCAGGCGATGGTCGCGCGCTTGCGAGGATGTATGCGGCATCATGATTGTTCGCATTTTTCGCGCCATTCAATAGAGATCGATCGGATCCACGTCCAGCGACCAGCGTACCTTGCGCGCGGATTTGAGCTGATGGAGACGCGGCACCCATTCTTTCAGCGCGGCCTGCAGCGCGGGGCGCAGCGGTGCCGAAAGCAGTAGTTGGCCACGTGCACGGCCGGCACGGCGTGCCATCGGTGCAGGCATCGGGCCGTTGACGGCGATAGTCGGCGCGAAGTTTTTTTCGTCGCGCGTCGCGGCTTTTGCTTCGCGCAGGAATGTCTGCACGGCCTCTTCGGTCGGCGCTTCGGCGCGCAACAGGACGAGGTGTTCGTAGGGCGGAAAACCTGCGGCCTCGCGTTCGGCGAGTGCGAGTGCGGCGACGGCCGGATAACCGCCGCCGAGCAGGGTCAGCAGCAGCGGATGTTCGGGGTGATGGGTTTGCAGGATCACCTCGCCGGGCAGATCGGCGCGGCCAGCGCGGCCAGCGACCTGGATCAGTAGTTGCGCGAGGCGTTCGCCGGCGCGGAAATCGGCCGAATGCAAACCTTCATCGATACCGACCACGGCGACCAGGGTGAGCCGCGGCAGGTCGTGGCCTTTCGCCAGCATCTGCGTGCCGACCAGGATGCCGGGACCGTCGCCCAGCGTGGCCAGGTGCTTTTCGATCGCATCGCGATGGCGTGTGGTTTCGCGATCGACGCGGATCAGCTTCGCATCCGGAAAGCGCGCAGCCAGGGCTTCTTCCAATCGCTCGGTGCCGAAGCCCTGCGGTTGCAGCGCGAGGCTGGCGCAGTCGGGGCAGGCCGGCGGTCGTGCGCCGCGCGCGCCGCAGTGATGGCAGATCAACGTGCGGCCGCCGGCATGCAGCGTCATCGGCGTGTCGCAGCGTTTGCACTTCGCGCTCCAGCCGCAGTCATGGCAGATCAGCACGGGTGCGTAGCCGCGGCGGTTCTTGAACACCAGCGCCTGTTCGCCGCGGGCGAGACAGGCGGCGATGGCATCGAACAGATCCTGCGACAGGCCGTGCGTCAGCAGGCGCTTGCGCACATCGACCACGCGCACGCGCGGCGGTTTGGCGCCACCGGCGCGCAGGCGCAGGCGCAGATGGGTGTAGCGGCCGGCGAGCACGTTGTGCAGCGATTCCAGTGCCGGCGTGGCGCTACCAAGCAACACGGGAATGCCCAGTGCCCGCGCCCGCACGATCGCCAGATCACGCGCGTGGTAGCGGATGCCGTCCTGCTGTTTGTAGCTGCCGTCGTGTTCCTCGTCGATGACGATCAGGCCGGCGTCCGGCATCGGCGTGAAAATCGCCGAGCGCGTGCCGACCAGTACGCGCGCCTCGCCACGCGCCATCGCCGTCCAGGCGCGCGCACGCTCGCCGTCGGACAGGCCCGAATGCATCGCATGCACGGGCACGCCGAGGCGGGCGCGGAATCGCAGCAGCGTCTGCGGCGTCAGGCCGATCTCGGGCACCAGCACCAGCGCCTGCTTGCCGGCCTGCAGGCAGTCGCGGATCGCCTGCAGGTAGACCTCGGTCTTGCCGCTGCCGGTGACGCCATCGAGCAGCAGCGCGCGGAAGCCGTCGCCGGCGCGGATCGTGGCGAGGGCGACGCGTTGTTCGTCGTTGAGCGTGGGCGCGGCGACATCGGCTTCGATCCGATCCGCCGATGGCAGCGGCACGCGTTCGATCAGCCCGCGTTTGAGCAGCGCCCGCGCCGTCGCGCGCCAATCCTCGAAATCCATCTCGAGACGATCCTCGCTGACGCCGGCGCTGGCGAGACGGTCGGCCAGGCGCCGGGTCTTGCTGCCGGCACGCAGCGAGGTAAGTGTGGTGCGACCAGCTTCGGTAAGCTGCCAGCCGTAGGCGCAGGTTTCGGGCAGCGCCTGTCCGGCGCGCAGTACGCCTGGCAATGCCGTGGCGATCACCTCGCCCAGCGGCGCCTGTGTGTAGCGCGCCAACCAGCGCAGCGAATCGAACAGCTCCCCGTGCAGCAACGGTGCGTCGTCGAGCAGGGCGAGCGCGGTCTTGAGCTCGGGGGCATCGGCGGCGGGTGGACCCAGGCCGACGATCAGGCCGACCTGTTCGCCGCGGCCGAACGGCACGCGCAGGCGACGGCCGATCCAATCGGAGCCGGGCGGCGTGGTGTCCGGTGGCGGCAGATAGTCGAATTCGCGTGGCAGCGGCACCGGCAGGGCGACGCGCAGGGCGATTCCGGGGGAGTCAGGCATGCGGCAAGTTTAGCGGTTGCCGGCCTCTGGACGGCCTGTGGATTAACTTGCGGCACAGTGCTGCCAGAAGTCGCAGGAAGTTGGTGTAAGTACTTGTGGGTGAAAAGGAAAGATCCTTATCCACATGATCTGTGGATAAGTCTGTGGACGGGGGCCGGAACAGGTCTGCGCACGCCCTGTGAAGTAGGGTCCGGCTCTAGGTTGGCGATTTTTTAACCACGCCGTCATATCCCATAAAAAACAATCACTTGTCAGCGTCACGAAG
Source organism: Arenimonas sp. (assembly GCF_035312645.1). Lineage (GTDB taxonomy): Bacteria > Pseudomonadota > Gammaproteobacteria > Xanthomonadales > Xanthomonadaceae > Arenimonas. The sequence goes on along the minus strand of NZ_DATGBO010000042.1, from coordinate 10,960 downwards.
TTGTCAAAGCCGGCTTTGTGACTGTTCCGCGTTGGCGACCCGGACATTTTCGATGCTGTGCACAACGTTCCACGCGCAAAGCCGCGCCAGACTTGGATCGTGCGTAGATTTCCGCCCTGTCAAGCGCCTGCTCCACGCCCGCTCATGACTAGAATGAGCGGTGCCCGAAGCCCTGCCGTCCCTCCCTCCTGCCCCTTCCGCGTCGCGTTCGCCGGCCCTGCTCGCTTTCCTGCGCGGGATCGAGCGCCGTGCTTGGGTATTCGCACAGGCGCACTGCGGCGACGACGCCCTGGCAACGCGCGCAGTGGCCGCGGCCTTGCGGGAATTCGTCGTCGACGCGGATCGTGCTGCGCTGCCGCGTTGGCCGATGCTGTTCTGGACACGGCTGTCGCAGCAGCCGGCGCTTCTCGAAGCCACGGAGACGACGAGCGAGTTGTCGGCACTGACGCCAGGACCGCGCGCAGCATTGCTGCTGCGTCTGGTCGGCGGCTTGGACTTCGCGCATGCCGCCGACGTCTTGGGCGTCGGCGAGCCCGCCTACCGCTTCGCGTTGACGCGTGCAGTGACGAGCTGGAGTCAGGCGCATCCCGATCCCGAGGCGTTGCGCCGCCTGCGCGACGATCTGCAGCAGCGCGTGCGGCAGCTGTCTGCCGAACAATGCGAGCGACTGGCGGATCTGCGCGATCGAGCGATGCAGGGCGTGACGTCATCACCCACATCGCCACTGCCAGCAGAAGGCGCGCCACGTCTGCGACTGCGGGCATGGCACTGGGGCGCGCTGGCCTCGCTGGTGCTGGCGTTCATCGCGACCTTCGTCTGGCCGCATCGGCCTTCCGCGCAAAGCGGTGCGCTGCCGCCGGTGGCCGCAGGAGTGGCACCGGTGCTGGACGATCCGGCTGTGGTGATCCATCCCGATTACCCGCTGCTCGCCGCTGCGCAGGACGAAGCGGCAATCCGCGATCTTGCCCTGCTCAGCTGGATCGGCGCCGGCAGTCCGGGTGTGCTGGCAACGCCGGCGACGACGAATCTGCCGGAGCCCGCCGCAGACGCGAGTCCGGTCGCTGCCGATGGCGATGTGGAGAACGCGCCATGAAGCGCTGGCTGTGGTTGCCGGCTTGTCTGCTGCTCAGCGGGTTCGTCCTGGTTGGCGACGATTTCCGCGACCTGCCCGCGGATGAGCAGGTGTTGCTGGCGTCCGCGCAGGAGCATTGGTCGCAACTCGATGCCGACACGCGCGGAAAATTGCACGACAACGCCCATGACTGGCTGGCGCGTCCGCCGTCAGCGCGTGCGGTCTTGCGTGCGCGCATGCAGGCCTGGGATGCGTTGCCACCCACGGAGCGTGCGCGCCGGCGTGCGCCCTTCGCAGCGTGGCTGCGCCTGGACGAGAGCGAACGTGTGCAAGTGCGTCGGTTGGCGGCGGAATTCGCTGCGCTGCCGGCCGACCAGCAGCAACTGCTGCGCGACAGCTTTGCCAAGCAATCTTTCGACAGCCAGCGCGCCTGGTCGCTGGGTCCGACGCTGGGCGCGCAGACGGCGCCGCTGGTGTCGTTGTTCGCGTTCGTGCCCGAGCCCGATCGTCCGGGCCTGGCGAGCTTGCTACGCGAGCTCGAACCGCAGGCGCGCATCGATCTCGCAACGCTGGCCGCGCGCCTGGACAACGCCCAGCGCGAACGCCTGCGCCGCGACCTGCTGGCAACGCCCGCCGCTGCGCGCACGGCCCTGATCCGGCAACGCCTGGCGCAGTAATCGCGCAGCGCAGATCGCGCCTGTAGCGGATCAGTAGTTCGCCAGCGTGCGCAGTACGCGCCGTTCGGCGCGGAAATTCTCGCCGAAGCGCGCCAGGCCATCGGCACGCATCGCCGTGGCGTGCTGGCGAAAATAGTCGTCCAGCGCCGCCGCATCGCGCAGGCGGTACTGCGAGCAAAGCACGACTTCGCCTTCTGTCGCCGCCGGATCGTCGCGTTCCATCACCTCGGCGCCGGTGAAGCCGGGCAGAGCGAGCATTTCGCGCACATGCTGATCGAGCCAGGCGCGGAACTCGGCCTCGATCCCGCGGCGCACGAACAGGTTGACCTCGTAGACGATCACATCAGCACCAGACTGATCAGCAGCGCGGCGAGGGCGCCGATGCAAAGCATGATCCAGTAGGCCATGCCGAGCACAAAAAATTTCAGCAAGGTCATCGACCAACCTTGCCGATACACGCGCTTTTGCATGATCAGCAGATATACCGGCATCCAGATCAGCAGACCGACCTCGAGAAAAGCGATCACGCTGCCGGCAAAAGCCGAATGCGGCGTCAGCCAGCCGCCAACGATCGATAGCACACTCAGAAAGCCCAGCGTCAGGCACAGGAAGGCATGGCTGTGCAACGCGACGATCAGATGCTCCATGTAGAGCCGGCGCTTGAACACGTAAAACAACTTGAGCAGCAGCGCAAACAAGGGCAGTAGCACGAACAGCGTCTGCGGCGCCGCGCTCATGAATGCCTTCCAGAGCAACTGCGGATCCTTGCTGCCGCGCTTGAGGTTTTCCGCCGCGCGGGCGATCAGTTCGTTGAGTTTGGCGTTGCCGACATCGGGCAGCCAGGAGATCACCAGCGGATTGCTCTTGGCATCCCAGGGCTTGTCGTTGAAGGTGATGTCCGCCGAGTTGTCGTCGGACAGCGGTTTGCCACTCTTGATCTGCTCGATGCGCCGGTCCGCGGCCTTGTCGATCTGTGTTTTCGCGATGTCGAGTCCGATCTGCGCCGCCGGAACATCGATGTTTTTCTTCTCGGCCTGGGCGACGGCAGCGCGGGCCTCGTCACGCAGATGTTCGACCTCGACGACGGTGGTCGCGTGCTCGATGCCGCCGGTGCTGCCGTTGTTTCCGGTGCCGATATGCACGCCGGGCTGGCCGTCGCTTCGTACGTGCACGCTCCATTGCGCGAGCACGAACGCGGCCACACTCAGGAAAACAAACAGTCGCACCGGGCTGACGAAACGCACGCGATGGCCTTCGAAATACTGCAGGCTCAGATAGCCGGGGCGGGCGAACAGCGGGCCGATCGTGCGGATGATGCGCGCGTCGATGTTGAGCAGCGTGTCGAAGAAGTCGCCAAGAATCGTGCTGAACTCGCGCACCAGGCCCTTGGTCGGCTGCCCGCAGGAATAGCAGTGTTCGCCGAGCAGCGGCTGCCCGCAGTTTTCGCAGACGCGTGGCGGCGCTGCACTTGCTGCTGCGGTCGTGATATCGGGCATGGCAGAGCTCCGGGGCGAGTGCCGGTACTATAGCGACAGAATCTTCGAACGCCCCCAGCCATGAGTCATACCGAAACCTTCTTCGCGCGCGGCCTGCGCGAGATGCGCGTGAGCTTTTTCCTCGCGCTGCCGCTGGCCGCGGGGCAGTTGGCGGCGATGGCGATGAGTCTGGTCGATTCGTTGCTGGCGGGGCGTCATGGTTCGGTGACGCTGGCGGCAGTCGCGGTCGGCAGTGCTCTGTGGACGATCGCGCTGCTGCTGTGCATCGGCGTGCTGATGGCGGTGCCGCCGCTGGTGTCGCAGCTCAATGGCGGCGGCCGCCGGCACGAAATCGGACCGTTGTGGCGACAGGCCGTGTGGCTGGCGCTGGCGATGGGGGTCGTGCTCGGCGCGCTGGTCTATGTATCGCCGCTGCTGCTCGATGCTTTCGGCATCGCTGCGGAAGTGCGGCCACAAGCCGCAGACTTTCTGCACGCGATTGCGATCGGTGCGCCGGCGCTGGCGTTGTATTTCTGTTTTCGCTATCTCAGCGAAGGCATCGCCTGGACGCTGCCGACGATGTTGTTCGGCATCGGCGGATTGCTGTTGCTGATTCCGCTGGGCTACGCGCTGATGTTCGGCTTCGGACCCGTGCCGGAGCTAGGCGCAGCCGGCCTGGGTTATGCGACTGCGCTGGTGCTGTGGCTGCAGGCAGCGGGGTTTTTCCTCTATCTGCGCCTGTCGCCGCGTTTTGCCGAGCTCGCATTGTTCGCGCGCTTCGATCGCCCGCGCTGGCCGGCGATCCGCGACCTGCTCGCGCTCGGCCTGCCGATGGGCGTGTCGGTGTTCATGGAGGGCAGCCTGTTCGTCATGACCGCGCTGTTGATCGGTCGCCTCGGTGCGATCGACGTTGCCGCGCATCAGATCGCGCTGAACGTGGCGAGCATGTGCTTCATGTTGCCGTTGGGCCTGGCGATGGCGACGACGGTGCGCGTCGGCCATGCCGCCGGCGCCGATGATCGCGCGGCGGTGCGCTGGGCGGCGGGTGCGGGCTACGCACTGGTGCTGGTGACGCAGACGGCGGCGGCTTTGCTGCTGATCTTTGCCGGCCGCTGGATCACCGGTTTCTATACCGACGATCCGCGCGTGGCGACGCTCGCGGTGACGCTGATGTTCTATGCCGCGGTGTTCCAGTATCCGGATGGCATCCAGGCCTTGTCCGCCGGCGCGCTGCGCGGCCTCAAGGACACGCGCGTGCCGATGATCATCACCATCCTCGCCTACTGGGGGATCGGCCTGAGCCTGGGCGCCTGGTTCGGCCTGCACCAGGGTGGTCGCGCGCCGGGTCTGTGGCTAGGCCTGATCGTTGGCCTGAGTGCAGCGGCCGGGCTGCTTGGTCTGCGCTTCTGGCGGATTGCACGGCGCGGCTGAGCCCGGCGGCACATCGTCAGGGTGACCAAAGGCGCATGCCCCGGCGGACCTGGCCGGGTATCCTGTGGACTGTGATTTGAGGAGTGTTTAGATGGCCGAGTCCCGTTCCAATCCGCTCTGGAATTTCCTGGTCGGTGTCTGGCGTTTCATCCGCTTCACCAACCACCTGGTTTTCTTCATCGGCCTGTTGTTCGTGCTGGTGTTTTTCTTCCTGGCGCTCACGCTGGGCGTTTCGGCCAGCAACGGCGTCAAGGGCGCCGGCAGCTTGCAGGAAAAAACCGCGCTCGTGCTCGACCTCAAGGGCAACCTCGTCGAGCAATACACCAGCGCTCCGATCCAGCGCGCTTTCGCCCAGGCGACCGGCAACACCGATCGCGAGTTCCAGCTGCGCGATCTGCTCAGCGCGATCGCTGCCGCCAAGAAAGATCCGAAGATCGATCGCATCGTGTTGCTGACCGACGGGTTCAACGTCGCCGGCTTCGCGGCGTTGCACGAACTCGGCGCGGCGCTGCGCGATTTCCGCGCGGGCGGCAAGCAGATCGTCGCTTACGGCGCCGGCATGGAGCAGAAGCAGTACTACCTCGCCGCGCAGGCCAACGAGGTCTACCTCGACCCCGATGGCGCCGTGCTGCTCGAAGGCCTGGGTCGCTATCGCCTGTATTACCGCGAAGCGCTGCAGGACAAGCTCGGCGTGGACGTGCATCTGTTCCGCGTCGGCGAATACAAATCTGCCGCTGAGCCCTACATCCTCGACGCCGCCTCGCCGGCCTCGCGCGAAGCGGACTTGTTTTGGATGAACGATCTGTGGAATCGCTATCTGGGCGACATCGCCAGTGCGCGCAAGCTCAAGGTCGAGGATCTCACCGCGCTGGTCATGGCGATGCCGACGCGCGTCGAAGCCGTGCAGGGCGATCTGGCCAAGCTTGCGCTCGACGCCAAGCTGGTCGACGCGCTGAAGACGCCGCACGAAGTGGAAACCATGCTCGCCGAGCGCGGCGCCTACGACGACGAATCCGACAGCTTCCGCCAGATCGGTCTCGACGCGTATCTCGCGCAGCAGCTCACGGCCTCGTCGCTGTTCAGCGGCAAGGCGCAGGTCGCGGTGGTCGTCGCCGAGGGCGAAATCACTGACGGCAAGCAGAGCCCGGGCACGGTCGGTGGCGACTCCACCTCCGAGCTGATCCGCGAGGCGCGCGAGGACGACAACGTCAAGGCGCTGGTGCTGCGGGTGAATTCGCCGGGCGGCAGCGTGTTCCCATCCGAGCAGATCCGCCGCGAAATCGCCCTCACCAAGGAAGCCGGCAAGCCGGTGGTGGTGTCGATGGGCAACGTCGCAGCGTCCGGTGGTTACTGGATTTCGATGAACGCCGATCGCATCTACGCCGACCCGTCGACGATCACCGGCTCGATCGGCATCTTCGGCCTGTGGATGAGCGCCCCGCGCGCGCTGGAGAAAATCGGCGTGCACAGCGACGGCATCGGCACGACGCCGCTGGCCGGCGCCTTCGACGTAACGCGTCCGCTCGATCCCGCGGCCGGCGGCCTGATCCAGTCGGTGATCGATCACGGCTACCAGCAGTTCATCGGCAAGGTCGCGCAGGCGCGCGGCAGCGTGCCCGAGAAGATCGACACGATCGCCCGCGGTCGCGTCTGGAGCGGTGCGCAGGCCAAGGAACGCGGCCTGGTCGACGAGTTCGGCGGCGTCCGCGAAGCACAGCTCGCGGCGGCGAAACTGGCCAAGCTCGCGCCCGACAGCTACGAGGTGCATTACGTCGAGCCGCAGGTGTCGGCGATCGACCAGATTTTTCTCGACATGAGCCGCAATGCGCGTTACGCCGGCCTGCTGCGCACCTTCGGCCCGGTGCCGGCGCTGCTCGGCCGCGAAACCACCGAGCGCGTGCAGAGCGAATTGAGCTGGCTCGATCGCAAGGGCGGCAGCCCGATCCGCGCCGTCGCCCACTGCTTCTGCAGCCTGTAATTTCTTGTGGGAGCGGACACGTCCGCGATGACCACGCGATAGAAAAGAAAAACGCCGGGCGAAAGCCTGGCGTTTTTTCTTGCGCGATCCGGGCTCGCTAGCGCCGGGAAATCAGGCGCCCGCCGCCTCCATCGCCTTGCGCTGCTCCTCGTCGGCTTTCTTCTGGATGTCGTCGGCGCTCTTGGCCTTGTCGATCGGCTTCTGGATGCTGTCGCGCAGCTGCGTGTTCTCGGCAGGCTTGGGCGCGGCATCGGCGCTGGGCGCGGGTGTCGGCGTCGCGCTGCAGGCGGCGAGGGCGAGCAACGGGACCAGGATGATCAGGCGCATGATCGGATTCCTCGGGTGGGTGCTGCGGGCTATCCTACGCCCGCGACGACGAAGTTTTCCGGGGCCGCGTGCACCGATCGCGCAGACAGACATCACGAGGTGGCGATGAGCACGAACCGCTGGCGGCTTGAGGGACAGGTGGCGCTGGTGACCGGCGCCAGTGCTGGCATTGGCCGCGCAATCTCCGCGGAATTGCTCGGGCTGGGCGCGGACCTGCTGATCGTCGCGCGCGACGAGGCGCAACTGGCCGCGACGGCGGGTGAGCTGGCCGACGAATTTCCTTCGCGGGAAGTCCGGCATTTCGCCGCCGACGTCGCCGACGAGGAACAGCGCCGCGAGATTTTCGACTGGGTCGAGGACCTCGGTATAGGTCTCAACATCCTGGTCAACAATGCCGGCAGCAATCAGCGCAAGGCGACGATGGATTACAGCGAGGGCGAATGGCGCGCGCTGTTCGAGACCAATGTTTTTGCCGCGTTTGAGCTGTCGCGCTTCGCCTATCCGCTGCTCACGCGGCACGCGATGTCGAGCATCGTCAATGTTGGCAGCGTGTCCGGCCTGACCCACGTGCGCACCGGCGCACCTTACGGCATGACCAAGGCCGCACTGCATCAGCTCACGAAAAATCTTGCCTGCGAATGGGCCGAGGATGGTGTGCGCGTGAATGCGGTCGCGCCTTGGTATATCCGCACGCGGCGCACGTCCGACGCGTTGGCGCAGCCGGAGTATTACGAGGAAGTGATCGAGCGCACGCCGATGGGTCGCGTCGGCGAACCCGAGGAAGTGGCGGCGGCGGTGGCGTTTCTGTGCCTGCCGGCGGCGAGCTATGTCACCGGCGAATGCATCGCGGTGGACGGCGGCTTCCTGCGCTACGGGTTTTGATTTTTCGCGGATTTGCGGGAGCGTGCACAGTCACGGACAGCTTTCGTCGATGATCTGGGTCAAGCGCTCGAGTTCGGACTTGCGATAGGCGGCGGTATCGCTGAAGGCATGCATCGCGGCGGACGCGGCTTCGCGCTTTTTCTTCTTCAGCAGATCGCAGGCGGCGTCGTCGGACAGGCGCACGCAGCTGTCCTGCACCCAGCGACAGGAGCCGGCCTGCGCGGGCGTGAGTGATTGTGGCTCGGGGTAGTACAGGGCCAGCGGCTCGCAGCGCGGATTCGGATCGTAGACCTCGCTGTCGCGCACGATGCCGTCGTAGCTGGTGCAACGGAACATCGGCGGCGGCGGGAAAAATTGCTGTGGCGGCGGCTCCGGTTCCAGCATCGGCGCTGGCGCCGGTTTGGCTGCCGCCGTCTTCTTGTTCGCTGCTGGGCGCGGCGGCGGATCGATCGGGCGCTGCATCTGTCGTGTGACCTGCTGCGACCCCTTCGGACAAGGGTCGCCCTGCAGGCTCACCCGGCCCTTGATGTCGACGCAGCGATACACCGTGACCTCGCTGCTCGCCAGCGCCGCCGGTACGTCGCCGCCGCGTGCGCCAGCCGCGATCAGCAGCAGGATTGTCGCCAGGCCAAGGAGCGGATATCGGATCATGTCGGCATTGTGCGACTGCGGGCGCGGCCTCGCCAGCGGGATTGTTCATCTTCGCCTCGTAGGAACGATGGCAATCGCGACTCCACGCTACGTAGCGCGATGTCGCGATTGCCATCGCTCCTACAGGGGCATTATTTCGTCGTTTTCTTGGCGGGCGCCTTTTTTGCTGCTTTCTTGGTCACGGCTTTCTTCGCCGTTTTTTTCGTCGCCTTCTTCGCGGCTTTCTTGGCAGCTTTCTTCACCGGTGCTTTCTTCGCTGCGCCTTCCGCATGTGTCGCTTTCTTGGCGGCAGCTTTCTTCGCCGGAGCTTTTTTCGCCGTGGCTTTCTTGCCGAAACGGCCGCCCTTGCGCACCGGCTTGCCTTCGAGCAGCAGGGCTTCGCATTCGGCCTGGGTCAGCGAGGCGGGGTCGCGGTCCTTGGGGATCTTGCCGTTCTTCTCGCCATCGGTGATGTACGGGCCGAAGCGGCCGTTGAGCACCTGGATGTTGGTGCCTTCGAACACCTTGATCGTGCGGTTGGCGACGAGCTCGGCGCGCGCGCGGATCAGTTCGACGGCTTCGTCGAAAGTGATCGTGTACGGATCCTGCTCCTTGCCCAGCGAAGCATAGGTGTCGCCTAGCTTGGCGAACGGGCCAAAGCGTCCGACCGCGACGCTGACTTCCTTGCCTTCATGCAGGCCGAGTTTGCGCGGCAGGCCGAACAGCTTCAGCGCTTCCTCCAGCGAGATCGTGTGCATGCTCTGGCCGGCGCGCAACGACGCGAAAGTCGGCTTCTCCTCGTCTTCGGCGGTACCGATCTGCGCGAATGGTCCGTAGCGGCCGAGGCGCACGTTCACCGGTTTGCCGGATTTCGGATCGACGCCGAGCAGGCGCGCGCCGGTGGCTTCGCCGCGGTCGACCGATTCGGTTTTTTCGTCGATGGTTTTCTTGAACGGCTTCCAGAATTTTTCCAGCAGCGGAATCCAGTCTTTTTCGCCGCGCGAGACTTCATCGAGCTCGTCCTCGAGCTTGGCAGTGAAGTCGTAGTCGACGTATTGCATGAAGTGGCCGGTGAGAAACTTGCTCACCGCGCGGCCGACGTCGGTGGGCCGGAAACGCTTGGCGTCGAGCATCACGTATTCGCGGTACAGCAGCACCTGGATGATGCTGGCGTAGGTCGACGGGCGACCGATGCCGTATTCCTCGAGCGTCTTCACCAGCGAGGCTTCCGAGAAGCGCGGTGGCGGCTCGGTGAAATGCTGGTCGGTGTGGATGCTGGTGAGCGGCACGTTCTGGCCGAGTTTCATCGGCGGCAGCTTGCGGCCTTCGTCTTCGTCTTCGCTGGTCTTGCTGTCCTTGCCTTCCTCGTAGACGGCGAGGAAGCCGGGATCGATCACGGTGGTGCCGCTGGCGCGGAACGAATGCTGGTTGCCGGCGGCGAGTTCGACCGAGACGGTGTTCATCGTCGCGGGGATCATCTGCGAGGCGACCGCGCGTTTCCACACGAGTTCGTACAAACGGCGTTCGTCGTCGCCGAGATATTTGGCGACGCTGGCTGGTGTGCGCAGGGCGGACGTCGGACGGATCGCCTCGTGCGCTTCCTGGGCATTCTTGGATTTGGTCTTGTAGACGTTGGGTTTGTCCGGCACCGCCTGCGTGCCGAAATCGCGGGCGATCACATCGCGCAATTCCGCCAGCGCCTCTTCGGAAATATGCGTGGAGTCGGTACGCATGTAGCTGATCAGGCCGACCGTGCCTTCTTCGCCGAGGGCAAAACCTTCATAGAGTTTCTGCGCCACGCGCATGGTGCGGCTGGTGGTGAAACCAAGTTTGCGCGCGGCTTCCTGCTGCAGCGTGGACGTGATGAACGGCGGCGAGGGCCGACGCTTGCGTTCCTTGCTGGTGACGTCGGTGACGTGCAGGGCATCGCCGGCGGCCTGGATCACTCGCGCGCGCGCCGCTTCCGCGGTCTTGCCATCGGTGACGGTGAACTGTTCGAACTTGTGCCCGTCGAGTTTCACCAAGCGCGCAGTGAAGGCCTGCTGCGGATGGCTGAGCTCCGCTTCCATCGACCAGTATTCGCGCGGCACGAAGGCTTCGATTTCTTCCTCGCGCTCGCAGATCATGCGCAGCGCCGGTGATTGCACGCGCCCCGCGGACAGCCCGCGCTGCACTTTTTTCCACAGCACCGGTGACAGGTTGAAGCCGACCAGGTAGTCGAGCGCGCGTCGCGCCTGCTGTGCATCGACCAGCGGGCCGGCGATCTTGCGCGGATGGTCGACGGCCTCGCGGATCGCGCGCGGCGTGATTTCGGTGAACACGACCCGGTGCAGGGCCTTGTCCTTGAGCAGGCCGCGCTCCTTGAGGATTTCGGCGATATGCCAGGAAATCGCCTCGCCTTCGCGATCCGGGTCAGTCGCCAGATAGATGGTGTCGGCGATCTTGGCGGCCTTGGACAGCGCCTCGACGTGCTTCTCGTTCTTTTCGA
>NZ_DATGBO010000041.1:0-18093 GCF_035312645.1 Arenimonas sp. | reverse complement strand
GGCGTGCTCACGCTGCGATCGCCGAGCTGGATGATGACGTCGCCGCGTTTCAGATGCGCGAGACCGGCGGCACCACCGCTTTCGACGCCATCGATGATCACGCCGCTACGATCCATCGGCAGCTTGAGTCCAACGCGATCGTAAAAACCCAGTTCGCGCAACTGCGCGCGCAAACCCGCCACGGCTAACGTGCGCAGGCCTGAGGTATCGACTGGAGACGCCGCCAGCGTGACGTCGAAATCCAGCGGTTTGCCATCACGCAATGCGGAGAATTTCGCGTGGCTGTCCAGCGTCAGATCGTGCACGCGCTGATCGAAACCTTCCGACGACGTTTCATTGGCGGGCTTGAGCGGCTCACCTTCGAGCGCCACCAGCAAGTCGCCAACCTTCGCCCCGGCTTTCGCGAGCGGACTGCCGGGATAGATTCTCGAGATGCGATAGCCCGGGCGACCAAGACCTATCTCGCGCGCCAGCGACGCGGTGAACGGCTGCACTTCCACGCCCACCCAGGCCTTGGGCAATTCCGGCAGCGGCGTGCGCGCCTGATCGCCGAACACCGGTGTGAGCAGGCTCAGGCGCTGCTCGCCGTCGCGTTCGAGACGGATGATCAGCGGCTTCGCCTCGGCACCCGGACGCGCCGCCAGATTGAGATCGGCGAGCGATGTGACCGGCTTCCCATCGACGCTGAGGAGCAGATCGCCTTCGGTGAGTTCCGGTCGTGCAACGGCCGCCGGTCCGCCCGGTCGCACGCCGGTGACCAGCAATCCCTGCGTGGAATCGAGGCTGCGTCGCCGCCCCATGGCCGCGGTCAACTGCGTCGCGGAAATCCCGAACGGCGGAAACGCATTTTCATCGCCGCGCTCGCGAATCTGCTCGGTCGCCTTGAGTTCAACCTGGCGACGTTTGCCATCGCGGTCGACTTCAAGGACGACCTTCGAATCGATTGGCAACTCCGCGATGTGTTTTTGCAGTGCCGGCAGATCGATCGGCTGCAGCGCGTTGATCGCCTCACCGTTGAGTTTCAGGATGCGGTCACCGGCACGCAGCCCAGCGTTTTCCGGCACCGAGCCGCGCTCGACGGCATTGACCAGCACGCCTTCGGAAAATCCTGTGCCCTTGAGCGAGCGCAGGCGGAACCCGAGGGACACGCGCCTGACGCGGCCGTTGTCGATCAGGGATCGCACCACGCTGCCCGCTTCCGGCCCGGGAATCGCGAACGCCAAATCACCACCGACGATCATGCCGCGTGTGTTCACGCCGACGATGCGCCCGTTCAAGTCGACCAGCGGGCCGCCGGAATTGCCCGGCGCGATCGCCGCGTCGTGCTGGATCCACGCGTAGTAACGCCCGGTCGGCTCATCTTCGCCGATGCTGTCTTCGTATTCGGCTTCATCGTCGAACAAGGACACCAGCAGACGACGCGGATTGTTGACCACGCCGGCGCTCATCGAGTTGGACAGCCCCCAGGGCGCACCCATCGCCAGCACGGTATCGCCGGGGCGCAGATCCAGCGTCTTGGCGAATTCCGCGAAGGCGAAGGTTTCCGGCTTCGGCGGCTGCACCTGTAGCACGGCGATGTCCGAGAGCGTATCGGTGCCGACGAGTTTGGCGGGCAACTCGCGACCATCGGCGAAAACAATGCGGAACGATTTTCCGTTTTGCGTGACGTGCGCATTCGTCGCGATGTGGCCTTGCGCGCTCACCACAGTACCGCTGCCGCTGGAAACACTCAGCAGCGGCTCGCCCTGACGATAATCCTGGCGAACGGTCAGAATACTGACCACCACCGGCAGCACGCGATCACGTGCCGTGGCGATGCGGTTGCTATCGGAAGGCGCCGGCAGGAGTTGGTCGGCGCGGGCGGCGTTGCCACCCAGGAAAATCATCGTCAGCGCGAACAGCGCCGAGCGCAGGACAAACGGAATGTTGCGCATGGGAACCCCAGAAGACCTGGGCCAAGCTTAGGCGCAAGCGCTGTGAAAAATCCATGCGGAATCATCCGCCCGGATGACACGACTGCCTGGTACATGAACGCCCCGGCGTAGGGCACCCGTTCCCCCGATCACACGGGAGAGCGGGTGCCTTCGCGGCGGTGATCAGGCGGCGTCGGTAGGCTGGGAATCGCCGGTACCGCTGTCGATTGCGACATCGCTCGGCATATCCTCGACGTCCGCTTCGACTTCAGCCAGATCCAGGCTTTCGACCGCGATCAGCTTCTCGCCTTCGGCCACGCGCATCAGCGTCACGCCCTGCGTATTGCGGCCGACCTGCGACACTTCCGAAGCGCGCGTGCGCACCAGCGTGCCCTGGTCGGAGATCAGCAGGATCTCGTTCTGCTCGGTCAGCTGGATTGCGCCGACCAGCGCGCCATTGCGCTCGCTGGTCTGGATCGCGATCACGCCCTGCGTGCCGCGGCCTTTCTTCGGATATTCACCGACGGCAGTGCGTTTGCCGAAACCATTTTGCGACGCGGTGAGAATGTCGCCGTCGCCAGCCACAACGATCAGGCTGACCACCTTCGGCACGCTGACACCTTCGGTTTCGACCAGACGCATGCCGCGCACGCCGGTGGCGGTGCGACCCATCGAGCGAACGGAAGCTTCGTCGAAACGCGCGACCTTGCCGTTGGACGCAAACAGCATGATGTCGCGCTCGCCATTGGTGAGCTGGACATCGACCAGGCCGTCGCCTTCATCGAGATTGATCGCCCAGATGCCGTTGGCGCGCGGACGCGAGTATTCCGACAGCGGAGTTTTCTTGACGGTGCCGTCGCGCGTGGCAAAGAACACGAACTGATCTTCGGCGAATTCGCGTACCGGCAATACCGCCTGCACTTTTTCGCCTTCGGCCAATGGAATCCAGTTGATGATCGGACGGCCGCGCGAATTCGGGCCGGCATCGGGCAACTGGTAAACCTTGAGCCAGAACACGCGGCCAGCGCTGGTGAACGTCAGCAGCGTGTCGTGCGTATTGACCACCCAGAGGCGATCGATGAAATCCTCTTCCTTGACCGCCGTTGCCGAACGACCGCGGCCGCCGCGCTTCTGCGCGCGGTAGGCGCTGGTCGGTTGGCGCTTGGCGTAACCGGCGTGCGAGAGCGTGACCACCACGTCTTCGGAAGCGATCAGGTCGAGAATGTCGAGATCTTCCTCGCCCGGGCGGATTTCGGTGCGACGCGCGTCGCCGAATTCTTCCTGCAGGTTGCGCAACTCGGTGCGGATCACGTCGAGCAGCACGTCCGGGTTTTCCAGGATGCGGATCAGGCCGCGGATCGTATCGAGCAACGCGCGGTATTCGTCGGTGAGCTTTTCCTGTTCCAGCCCGGTGAGGCGGTTCAGGCGCATCTCCAGGATTTCCTTCGCCTGCACTTCCGAAAGGCGGTAGCCATCGCCGAGCAGACCGAATTCATCCGACAGATCTTCCGGACGCGAAGCCTGCGCGCCGGCGGCACCCAGCAACGCGCGCACCAGGCCCGGCTCCCAGTTCTTGGCGAGCATGCGGTCCTTGGCGACCTGCGGCGATTCCGAGGTCTTGATCAGTTCGATCATCTCGTCGATGTTGGCGAGTGCAACCGTCAGGCCTTCGAGGATGTGCGCACGCGCACGCGCCTTGCGCAGTTCGAAGATGGTGCGGCGGGTGACGACTTCGCGGCGGTGGCGCACGAAGGCTTCGAGGATCTGCTTGAGGTTGAGCAACTGCGGGCGGCCATCGACCAACGCCACCATGTTGATACCGAACACCGATTCCATCGGCGTCTGCAGGTACAGATTGTTGAGCACGACCTCGGCCGACTCGCCACGCTTGACCTCGATGTAGATGCGCATGCCGTCCTTGTCGGACTCGTCGCGCAGCTCGGTGATGCCCTCGAGCTTCTTTTCCTTGACCAGCTCGGCAATTTTCTCGATCAGGCGCGCCTTGTTCACCTGGTAGGGCAACTCGGTGACGATGATCGACTCGCGGCCGTTGTCTTCGTTGACCTCGACCTCGGCGCGCGCCTTCATGCGCACGCGACCACGGCCGGTGTGGTACGCGGCGTGGATGCCGGCGGCACCGTTGATGATACCGGCAGTGGGGAAATCCGGGCCCGGGATATGCAGCATCAGGTCGCCGATGCTCACTTCCGGGTCGTCGATCAGCGCGATGGTCGCGCTGATGACTTCATTGAGATTGTGCGGAGGGATGTTGGTGGCCATGCCGACCGCGATGCCGGCGGAGCCGTTGATGAGCAGGTTCGGCACGCGCGTCGGCATGACCGTCGGCTCGAGTTCCTTTTCATCGTAATTGGGCTGGAAATCGACGGTTTCCTTGTCGATATCGGCCATCAACTGGTGCGTGAGCCGCGACATGCGCGCCTCGGTGTATCGCATCGCAGCGGCGGAGTCACCGTCGACCGAGCCGAAGTTGCCCTGGCCATCGACCAGCAGGTAACGCAGCGAGAACGGCTGCGCCATGCGCACCAGCGTGTCGTACACGGACTGGTCGCCGTGCGGATGGTATTTGCCGATGACGTCGCCGACGATGCGCGCCGACTTGTAGTAAGGCTTGTTCGAATGCGCGCCAAGCTCATGCATGGCGAAAAGCACGCGGCGGTGGACAGGCTTGAGGCCGTCACGGACATCCGGGAGGGCGCGGCCGACGATCACGCTCATCGCGTAATCGAGGTAGCTCCTGCGCATCTCGTCTTCGAGGTTTACCGGGATGATTTCCTTCGCGAGCTCTGCCATTCGATCTTCCGTTCCCTGCGTTTTTCGGACCCGGTTTCCACGCGGAAAACGGGCAGTCTCCAAAGACGTCCGAGTGTATCAGAAACGCGGGTTCGATGACCGCCTTCGAGGCCGGAAAAACAGGTGTTTCAGGGCTTGACAGGGGGCGTCGCCACACCCTCAAAAAGACGCCGGCCGGGGGACATCGAAAGTGCTGCTTTTTTGCTCAGTCGGAATACGGACGGATGCCCCTCACCGGTACGCAGGGGATGGCGCGGCGCGACATCCCGACAGCACATGGCGCTAGCGGAAACATGCCCGCATCTTGTCCGCATCCGGTGCCAGGATCACGCCCTTCTCGGTCACCAGCGCATCGATCAGCCCGGCAGGAGTGACATCGAATACCGGATTGAATGCGCTCACGCCGTCTGCCACCGTGCGTACGCCGGACATCGACAGCAGTTCGGCGCCGTCGCGTTCCTCGATGTGGATGTCGCTGCCCTGCGCGGTGGCCATGTCCACTGTCGAGGACGGCGCCACCACCATCACCTTCACACCGTGATGGCGCGCAGCGATGGCATGGGTATACGTGCCGATCTTGTTGGCGGTGTCGCCATTGGCGCAGATGCGGTCGGCACCGACCACGAGCCACTGTACCGCTCCGGTTTTCATCAGATGTGCGCCGGCGGCATCGGCGATCAAGGTGGCGGGGATGCCATCCTGCAGCAGCTCCCAGACCGTCAGCCGCGCGCCCTGCAACCAGGGGCGGGTTTCGCTGGCGTAGACGCGGGCGATGCGCTCCAGCGCGACGCCAGCGCGGATCACGCCCAGTGCCGTGCCGAAACCGGCGGTGGCCAGCGATCCGGTATTGCAATGTGTAAGCACGCCCGAGTTCGGCGCGATGAGTTCGGCGCCGAGCCGGCCCATGTGCCGGTTCGCCGCGAGATCCTCGCTTTCTATCGCACGCGCTTCGCGTTCGGCGACTTCGCGCCAATCGCGTCCGGCGGCAGCGAGCACCCGGCGCATGCGCGCGATCGCCCACATCAGGTTGACCGCCGTCGGGCGCGACGCATTGAGTTCATCGATCGCAGGCATCATCGCCGCCAGCGCTTCACTGCCGTCATGCGCGTCCACTTTCAGTCCCGCCAGCACCACGCCATACGCCGCTGCGATGCCGATGGCCGGCGCGCCGCGCACGACCAGATCGCGGATCGCCTGCGTGACCGCTTGGCTGTCGACACAGTCGATATATTCGACAACGAAAGGCAGCTTGCGCTGGTCGAGCAAGGACAGAAGATTTCCCTGCCAGCGGATCGGGCGGATGCGGTCGTAGCGGTCGAAGTCCATGGTCGGGTTCCATTGTGCGACCGCCAGTTTACCCGCGACCCGACGATCGCCCCAGCCTCTGCAATGGCGCCGCCACGTCATTCATTTCGCCCCGGGCTCAGGTAAGCTCGGGCTATGGCCACCCGAAAAGCCACCAGCAAAACGCGCGTGCGCAAGAAGCCGGAATTGCCCGACACCGGCATCGAAACCGCGTTGCACACCGCCTGTGTCAAGGCCGGTGCCGCCGCAGCATTGCAGGTTTCGCTGGAACGCCTGCCGCTGCTCAAACCTTTCCTGCCACGGCCGGTGACGAATGCCGCGCGCGGCGATGCACCGGAGCGGATCCAGCGATTGCTGATCAAGGAAATCTACGCCCGCTATCGACTCAAGCCGGCGCGCTGGGAACTCGAGGGAATCCTCGCCGTCGCCCAAACCCAGAGCGTGCTCACGCCGTTGGCGACGCAGGAAGGATTGCGTTCCGTGCTGCGCACCTGGATGCCCGACCGCATCAGCGGCCCCTTGATGCGCTACACACCACTGGAGCCTCTGATCACCGCCACTGCGAAAGCGGTCGCTGCGACCTGGGCGGCCGGCCGCTATGCCGACAGCGTCTGCCGCCTGCGCAAGGCCGGGGCCGACTGGCTACCGGCACCCCTGGCTGAAGCCCTGAGTCTGGCGCCGGCAAAACTGCGGCGCTGGAGTGCAGAAGCACTCGCGCTGGCGTTGCCCCCACTGCGCTTCGCTACCGCCTGGTCTCCGATCGCCGTCGCGAAAACCGCGGCAGTGAAAAAAGCGCGCAGGAAATCCACCGGCTGAGAAAACAAAAACCGCCGGACATGCCGGCGGTTTCTTGTTTCGCATTTCTATCGCGATCAGTAAACGACAAACTGCGCGCGGCAACCGCCGTTGACCCAGATGCCGTCAGCGCGAAAGCCCCAGGTCTGGTTGAGCACGCAAGCGGTCTGGCTGAGCTGTTTCTGCACTTGAGCCTGACGCAGGTAACCATTGCTGCGACAGAACACGTAGCGGCCGTCGGTTGATTCGCAGGTCACGCGCTGGGCATAGCTACCGTTGTTGTGACCACCATTGCCGTTGCCATAACCGCCGCCGTAATTGCCTCCATTGCCACCGGTTGCGAACTCCGCGCGACAACCCTGCGACACCCACACGCCGCGCTGGTCCCAACCCCAGTTCTGGCCTTCGATGCATTGGCTCTGCGAAAGCTGGTTGACGATGCGCACACCGTCGCGGGTATCGATGGCGCAATAGACGGTACGGGAATTGTTGGATTCGCAGCGGATCACCCTGCCGCCATAACCATTGCCGTAGCCATTCCCATATCCGTTGCCATTGCCGTAACCATTGCCATTGTTCCAGCCATTGCCATTTCCATAGCCGCGACGATCGACGAGTTCGAACTCGGCGCGGCAGCCGCCGCTGACCCAGACACCGCGGCTATTCCAACCCCAGGTCTGGCCTTCGATGCAGGCGGCGCGCGAACTTTGGCGCAGAAAGCGGACGTCGGCGCCGGCATCGACCCGGCAATACACCACACGCTGGTTCTGCGATTCGCAGTTGATCTTGCGACTGCGACCATTGCCGTTGCCATAGCCGTTGCCATAGCGATCGTCACGGTCGTCGTAGCCATAGCCGCTGGTGTCGTAGCTGCGATCGTCATAACCGCGATTTTCATACCCGCGGTTGTCGGTGGTGCGGTTGCCGCCGTCCTTGTGGCTGTCCCAGATTCCGGCGTGTGGCAGCTGTTGCGCTGCGGCAGCTTGAGCCAGTGTCAGCAGCAAGCCGACGATGGCGAAGACGTGGTTGGCTTTCATGGCAATCCCCCTGCTGCGTCCAAAGGTTTGGACGTTCGGCCGTAACATGATCGCGCCACTCTGAATTGCCGTCCAATAACCTGCCGAGCCCGGCAGCGGATTTTGTGCCGATTCACTTTGATGGCCATCCACCTTGATCCAGTTCGCAGCTTGCGATGCCGGCGATTGTCAGCGCCGCCCCCAGCCCCTAAGGTTGCCCCATGACGTCGCCCGCCCCGCCGCTGCCGCCCGTCCATTGGCCACTGTTGACCTGTGGCATCGGCATGCTGCTGCTGCTGGTGTGGCTGGGCCTGGGGCAGATCAGCCCGGCGCAGGCAACCTTCGGCATCCTGGTCGGCGTCGTGCTGCTGCTGCTCATGCGCCGGATGGTCCGGGAAATCCAGCAGCAGATCGTCGACAACCTCGACACTGCACATGCCTTTCGCCAGGAACTGGCGCAGGTGCAGCAGGACACCGAATCGCATTCCGCCGACCTCGGCCTGCTCGGCCGCTACGGCAACCTGCTGCTCGGCTGCCTCGATCTGGCCGAAGCGCTGCAGACCAGCCAGCAGATGCTTTCGCTGTTGCTGCCCGGCAGCGCCGGATCGATCTATCCACTGATCGATGGTGAGGGCCTCGCCGAGGCCAGTCACCTCTGGGGTATCCACGTCTGCAATTCCGTCAACCAGGCCAGCGCCCAGGAGTGCTGGGCGATGCAGCGCAATCGCCTGCACATCGCCCACAGCCATTCGGCGGAGACGCTTTGCCCACATGTATTGGCCAGCAGCACCAGCGAGATCTACAGCACCGCCTGCATTCCGCTGATCGCGCAGGGTGAGTCGCTGGGCTGGATTTATCTCAGCTCGCCAGGTCCCGACACCTATCCGAAGATGCAGGTCGCAGTCGCCGCCGCCGAGCAACTGGCGCTGGCGCTGGCCAACCTGAAACTGCGCCAGAGCCTGCGCGACCAATCCGTGCGCGATCCCCTGACCGGTCTGTTCAACCGCCGCTATCTCACCGAATCGCTGGGCCGCGAAATGGCGCGCAGCGGACGCCGCAAGCTGCCGCTGGCGGTGATGACGTTCGATCTCGACCACTTCAAGGCCTTCAACGACACCTACGGCCACGCCGCTGGCGATGCCGTCCTGGTGGCGTTCTCGCGGCTGCTGCAATCGGCCTCGCGCAGCGAAGACATCGCCTGCCGCATGGGCGGCGAGGAGTTCGTGCTGATCATGCCGGAGATGGACCTCGAGGTCGCCACGCGCCGCGCCAACGAGTTGCTCGCGGCGATGGGGAAACTCGTGGTGATGCATACCGGCAACGTGTTGCCGCCGCTGACGACATCGATCGGCCTGGCACTTTTCCCCGAACACGGGCGGCAGCCGGATCGCCTGCTCGCGGCCGCCGATCAGGCGCTTTATCGCGCCAAAAGCCAAGGCCGGAAACAGATGGTCGTGGCAGAAACAAACAGCGACATCGCCCTGCCCTGATCCAGTTTCCGCAATTGCGGTCTCAGCGGGTCGGCAAGCGTCGTATCAGGCGCGATCGAACGGAAACGCCAGCACGTCGGCGATGCGCTCGCTGCCTAGCATCGCCATCATCAATCGATCCACACCCAGCGCCACGCCCGCACAGCCGGGCAATTTCGGCAGCGCCGCCAGCAGGCGCTCGTCCACTGGCGGCTGGATCGCCGCGCGCTTTGCGCGGGTGGCAAGATCGCGACCGAAACGCTCGCGCTGCTCGGTACCGTCAGTGAGTTCGTGGTAGCCATTGGCCAATTCCAGCGGGCCGACGAAGATTTCGAAGCGCTCGGCCACCGGCACGTCGCCGGGCCGGATTTTCGCCAGCGCGCATTGGCTGGCGGGATAATCGAATACCAGCATGACGCGATTGGCAGGAATCGATGGTTGGATAAGATGCGTCATCAACAGATCGAGCCAATCGTCGCGAGTCAGACCTTCGGGATCGATGTCGTAGACGGCGAGCGGAGCGCGCAATTCGGCTTCGCTGCAGGTGAGCGGATCGAAACCGAAACTGTCCTGGTAGAGCTGATGGAAGCTGACGTCGCGCACGGTCGCACGACGTCCAGCCAGATGCAGCGCTTCCTTCACCAGCTCCGCGCATTCATCCATGAGCTTGTGGTGGTTCCAGCCAACGCGGTACCACTCGAGCATGGTGAATTCGGGATTGTGCCGGCGCCCGGCCTCGCCATTGCGGAATACGCGGCCCATTTCGTAGCAGTCGCCGACGCCCGCCGCGAGCATGCGCTTGAGCGGAAATTCCGGTGACGTACGCAACCAGCGTTGACCCGTGCCGGCGCTGCGCGGACCGATGAACTGCAACTGGAAACTGTCGATGTTCGGATCGGTATTGCCGGCCATCGACAGGATCGGCGTCTCGACTTCCAGCACGCCACGTTCAGCGAAGAATTTCCGGATCAAAGCATACAACTGCGCCCGCAGACGCAGGACCTTGACGTTGGCGGTGGGCTTCCAGTCCTTCATGGCTACACTCTCGCACCGCTGCCACTCCCCTGCAACACATCCCCGAACGCGGGACGTGTAGGAGCCAGCTTGCTAGCGACTCCGCATCAGAGCGCGCGCGGCTTTTGTCGCGACAAGCGGATGAGCGAAAGGTAGTTGCTGCCGTGGCAAGCTTGGTCGCCAGCAAGCTGGCTCCTACGCCTACGCCTACGCCTACGCCTACGATGCGCCTTGTTCGGCGAAAAACTGCAACAGCTGCGCCTCGTCCCATACCTCGACACCGAGCTCGCGCGCCTTGTCGAGTTTGGAACCAGCGGCCTCGCCGGCGACGACGATGCTGGTTTTCTTCGACACGCTGCCCGCCACCTTCGCGCCCAGGGCTTCGAGGCGGTCGCCAGCCTGGTCGCGGCTCATCGACGCAAGGCCTCCGGTCAGCACGATGGTTTTCCCGGCAAGCGGACCATCGGCGGAACGCTGCGGCGGACCTTCGGACCATTGCACTCCGGCTTCGCGCAGCGCGGCGATCACCTGCAGGTTGTGCGGCTCACGGAAAAAACCAACGATGCGACGGGCGACGATCGGGCCGACGTCGGGCACTTCGACCAGCATCGCTTCGTCGGCGGCCATCAGCGGATCGAGCGCGCCGTAGAATTTCGCCAGCGTCTTCGCCGTCGATTCACCGACATCGCGGATGCCGAGCGCGAACAGCACGCGTTCGAGCGAACTGCTTTTGCTCTGCGCGATCGCGGCAATCAGGTTCTCGGCCCAACGGCTCGCGACCTTGCAGCTCTTCACCGTCTCCGGCACCGTGCCGTCGCGCAGGTCCGCGCGCCGCCGCATTTCCAGGAAGTCGTCGAGACCGAGCCGGTAGAGATCGGCCGGGCTGTGCACGAAATCCAGATCGACGAGATCCTCGATCAGACGATCGCCCAGGCCTTCGATATCCATCGCGCGTCGCGATGCGAAATGGATCAACGCCTGCTTGCGCTGCGCGGCGCAATAAAGGCCGCCTGTGCAGCGCGCCGCCGATTCGCCGTCCTCGCGCACCACCGCCGATCCGCACACCGGGCAGACCGATGGCATCGCGAACGCCGGCTGCAGGGGCTCGCCAGACGGATCGAGCGCGCGCTTTTCCGCAATCACCCGCAACACTTCCGGAATCACGTCACCGGCACGACGGACGATCACGGTGTCGCCGACGCGCACGTCCAGGCGCGCGATCTGGTCGGCGTTGTGCAAGGTCGCATTGGTCACGACCACGCCGGCCACGTTTACCGGCGCCAGGCGCGCGACCGGCGTGATCGCACCGGTGCGGCCGACCTGCACATCGATCGCCTCGACCGTGGTCAGCTGTTCCTGCGCCGGAAATTTATGCGCGATCGCCCAACGCGGCGCGCGCGAAACGAAACCGAGCGCCTTCTGCTGGTCGAAACGATCGAGTTTGTAGACCACACCATCGATGTCGTACGGCAGTCCGTCGCGTTTGCTGCCGATGTCGGCGTAGTACGCGAGCAGCCCTTCCGCCGCGACGGCCACGCGCACTTCCGGGCTGACCGGCAAGCCGAATTCGCGCAAGGCCTGCAGCAGCAGCGAATGCCGCGGCGGCGGCGCCCAGCCGTAAACCTGGCCGAGCGCATATGCATAAAAACTCAGTGGCCGCGCCGCGGTCAATTTCGGATCGAGCTGGCGCAGCGATCCGGCCGCGCCGTTGCGCGGATTGGCCAGGGTTTTCTCGCCGCGCGCCCTCGCCTTTTCGTTGAATTCCTCGAAGGCCTTGCGCGGCATGTAGACCTCACCGCGAACTTCCAGCACCTTCGGCGCATCGCCGCGCAGACGCAATGGAATCGCCTTGATCGTGCGCAGGTTGACGGTGACATCCTCGCCGGTCGTGCCGTCGCCGCGGGTGGCGCCGCGTACGAACACGCCGTCTTCGTAGCGCAGGCTGATCGCCAAGCCGTCGAGTTTCGGCTCCACCGAAAATGCCGGTTCGGCATCGCCGGTGGCATCGACGATGCGCTGGACGAAATCGCGCACTTCCTGCTCGCTGAAGGCATTGTTGAGCGAGAGCATCGGCAGCTCGTGCTGCACTTCGGAAAACTCGCGTTGCGCGGCGGCGCCAACGCGCTGCGTCGGCGAATCGGCACTGGTCAGCTCCGGATGTGCTGCTTCCAGCGCTTCGAGTTCGCGCAGCAGGCGGTCGTATTCGGCATCCGGAATCGCCGGGTCGTCGAGTACGTGGTACTGGTGGTTCGCGTCCTCGATACGGCGACGCAGTTCGGCGGCCTGTTTCGCGGCAGCGTTCACCGGATCACCGTCCCGGCTTGATGTTCAACTTTTCCCGCGCACGATCGTAGGCGCGCAACTCATCGCGGATATTGGCGATACGCTGGCGACCCAGGGCATTGCGGTCTTCGTCGAGCAGCACGGCGTCGAGCAGTTCGGCCATGCGCTGCGCGGTCGGCAGCAAGGTATCCCAGGCATCGAGCGCGGACAGCGGCCCGGGCAAGGTGATGAAAAAACTGATGCCCGGCGTTTTCAGATCCTTGATCGTGCGCAAATCGAAGGAGCCCGGGCGGATCAGGTTGGCGACGCTGAAGATCGGCCCCTGTTCCGGGTGCTTTTCCACCATTCGATGGAAAATGCTCATGTGTCCGTAGATCAGTCCAGCCTTTTCCGCGGCGACGACGAGATCGGGGCCGGTTAGCGTGTGTCCGGCACGCGCTGCGACGTAAAGCGTGACGATCTTGTCGAACTCGTTGCCCGGGCGCGCACCGATCTGCATGCCGGGGTTGTCGTGATTCGGCGATGGCGCCGGCGCGCGCGCTTCGCTATGCAGGGATTGTTCGAGCAGATCCAGCTCGGGTTGCGCGACGGGTGCGTCGCCCGATGCACCACCGGCGTCGGATTCGAGGATTTCGCGCAGCGTCGGTTCCTGCCTACGATCGAACTCGGCCGGTTTGCCGGTGCTCAGGCGCGTACCCTGTGCCGGCTTCCTGCGACTGCTGAATACGATGACGGCGAACAGGATCAGCGCGGCGATGCCGATACCGATGCGAAGCAGGGCGGTGTCGCTGAATCCCTCAAGCATCTTCGAAGCTCCTGGCGGGCGCACCCGGTTTTGCCGTGCGCTGAAACATGGCGGAAATCCCGACCGAATTCAACGATGCCGGCATCAGGCGGCACCAACCAGGCGGCTCGCCTCGGCCAGATCCACCGAGACCAGACGGCTTACGCCCGGTTCGCGCATGGTCACGCCGGACAATTGTTTCGCAGCTTCCATCGTCGCCTTGTTATGGGTGACGAACAGGAACTGCACCTTCTCGCTCATCTCGGTGACCATCGTGCTGAAGCGGCCGACGTTGGCTTCGTCCAGCGGCGCGTCGACTTCGTCGAGCAGGCAGAACGGCGCCGGATTCAGGCGGAAGATCGCGAACACCAGCGCCACCGCGGTCAGGGCTTTTTCGCCGCCGGAAAGCAGCGAGATGTTCGACACGCGCTTGCCGGGCGGGCGCGCCATGATCGACACACCGGTATCGAGCAGGTCTTCGCCGGTGAGTTCAAGATAGGCGTGGCCGCCGCCGAACAGACGCGGATAGAGTTCCTGCACGCCGGCGTTGACACGATCAAAGGTTTCCTTGAAGCGGCCGCGGGTTTCGCGGTCGATCTTCTTGATTGCGCCCTCAAGCGTGTCCAGCGCCGACGTGAGGTCGGCGTTCTGCGCGTCGAGATAGGTCTTGCGCTCGCTCTGTTCGCCATATTCCTGGATCGCGGCGAGATTGACCGGCTCGAGCCGGCGCATCTTTGCGTCGATATCGCCCAGCGACTTGCTCCAGGCTTCGAAGTCGGCGCTTTCCGGCAGAGCCTGGATCACCGCGTCGAGCTCGAGCCCGGCGCCGATGATGGCTTCGGACAATTGCCCGGACTTCAGCGTCAGCGCCTGCGCATCGAGACGGCGCGCGGAAATCGCTTCGCGTTGCGCCAGCGATTGCTGGTCGCGCTGCTGCCGGGTCTGTTCGTACTTGCGCAGCTCGTTGTCGATGCCATCGAGCGCCGAACGCGCGGCGGCGAGATCTTTCTCGACGATCACGCGCTGATCGAGCACGGCTTGGCGCTCGGACTGCAGCTTGACGATCGGCGCGTCGCCCTCCGCGAGCTGCGCGACGAATTCGTTGAGGCGCAATTCAAGTTGTGCGCGCTGGCTGCCCATGCGCGCCAACGACTGCGTCAATGCCAGCACGCGCGCGCGCTGCGATTCCAGTGTGAGCGCGAGCTGATGCGAGGACTCGCGCGCTTCGCGGGCGGCGTTGCGGGCGGCGTCACGTTGTTCGCTGAGGGTGCGACGCTGGCCGTCGAGTTGCTGGCGCTCGACTTCGAGATCGCCCATCTTCGCGACCGCCTGTTCCAGGCGCGCACGCGCCTCGCGGATCTGCGTCTGCGATTCGTCCAGCGTCTGCGCCAGCGTCGCCAGTTCGGTATCGATGTGACCAACGCGCGCCTGTGCCGATTCCAGACGGCTCTTGTGGCCCTGCATCTGGCCAGCGAGCTCGGAAACGCCGCGATGGCTCAGATACATCGTGCGCTGTGCGTCCTCGCGATGCTGTTCGGCCTCGAGCAGCTTGTCGCGCATCATCGTCAGCGCTTCGTTGATCGTCTGCTCTTTCTTGCCGAGTGCATCGATTTCCGCACGCAGCGCCTTGATTTCGCTCTCGCGCGCCAGCGCGCCCTGCTGCGCTTCGCCGCTGCGCAACACGCGCAGCCAGCCAGCGCCCAACCATTCGCCGCGACGGGTGATCACCGCTTCGCCTTCACCAAGACGATCGACCAGGACGCGTGCGGAGCCGGCATCGTCGGCGGTCTTGATGCGCGCCAGCAGACGACGGATCGCCGCCGGGCCCTGCACTTTCGCAGCCAGCGAATCGGCTGAAACTACGACGTCTTCGCGCAGCGACGACACCAGCGCAACGCGACCCTGTCCGAGACTGGCGAGGGCATCCAGCCATTCCGTCGGCGCATCCACGGTGACGGCTTCGAGCAGGCTGCCGAGCACGGTTTCAACAGCAGTTTCCCAGCCCGATTCGACATCCAGCGTTTCGCCGAGGCGGGTGTTGCCTTCGATGCCCTGGCTCTTGAGCCAATCGAGCGCGACATTCTTTTCCTGGCCCAGCGCCGCGTGCTGCAGCGCCTCGAGCGAGGCAAGACGGCCGCGCGCGGCCTGAATCTGCTTGCGCGCTTCCGACAATTCGTTCTGCTGCTGACGCTGCTGCTCCTGCAGCGCGGTGAGATTGGCCTTGCGCTGCTCGAGATCGGTGGCGAGCGCATCGAGGCCGGCTTTCTTCTGGTCGTGGTCGTCGCTCATCGTCGCCAGCGCGGTCAGCAATGCTGCCGTGTCCAGACCACCACGTTCGCCGCCCAGGGTTTCGCGACGACGACCAGCGTCCAGCGATTGTTTTTCCAGATATTCGATCTTGGTGCGCTCGACTTCCGCCCAACGCGAGGACTCCGCCTGCGCCTTGGCGTAGGTATCCCAGCGCTGCTGCCAGTCGTGCAGCGCTGCTTCGGCCGTGCGCAGCGATTCCTGCCGGGCGTTGTCGTCGCCGCTCAGCGATGCGAGCTTCGGCTCGGCGTCGGCGATCGCCTCGCGCAATTCGCCCATCTGGCGTTCGTCGCCGGTGATGTGTTCGCCGATCTGCGCGAAGGCCGCGTCGGCTTCGGCGCGCGCGGTTTCCAGGCGCTGCTTGAGCTCGCGCTGGTGGGTGATCTGCTGTTCGATGCGCGCCAGCTCGCCGCTGACCCGATAGCCTTCAGCCTGGACCTTGCCAAGCGCTTCGCTGGCGTCGGTGTGCTGCACGCGGCAGGTTTCGATCTGCGCTTCGGCACCGCGCTGGTCGGCCTGCAGCTGCTGCAGTTTCAACTCGTCCTGGGTCATCGCCTCGCGCATGCCGGCGAGTTCGCCGTCGAGCTTGCGGTATTCCAGGCCCTTGAGCTGCGCGTCCTTCTGCAGACGCTCGGCCTGCAGCGCCTGGTATTGCTCGGCGGCTTTGGCCTGGCGACGCAGGTGGTCGATCTGCTTGTCGACTTCCTCGCGCAGGTCGTTGAGGCGGTCGAGGTTTTCGCGGGTGTGCTTGATGCGGGTTTCGGTTTCCTTGCGGCGTTCCTTGTACTTGGAAATGCCGGCGGCTTCTTCCAGGTAGACGCGCAGGTCCTCAGGCTTGGCCTCGATGATCTGGCTGATCATGCCCTGCTCGATGATCGAGTAGCTGCGGGCACCCAGGCCGGTGCCGAGGAAGAGATCGGTGATGTCGCGGCGGCGGCAGCGCGCGCCGTTCAAGTAGTAATTGGATTGGCCGTCGCGGCTGACCGAACGCTTGACCGAGATTTCCGCGTAGCGCGCGTATTCGCCGCCGACCGTGCCCTCGGAATTGTCGAAGATCAACTCGACCGTGGCCTGGCTGACCGGCTTGCGCGAGGACGAGCCCGAGAAGATCACGTCGGTGAGCGAATCGCCGCGCAGGCGGCTGGCCGAACTCTCGCCCATGACCCAGCGGATCGCATCGATGATGTTGGACTTGCCGCAACCGTTGGGACCGACCACGCCGGTCATGTTGGTCGGCAGGTGCAGGACCGTGGGGTCAACGAAGGATTTGAAGCCGGACAGCTTGATCGTCGAAAGGCGCATGGCAGCCAAATAAGTAGCGCGGAGCCGGACTCAAGCCGACTATCGGGGCGCGAAGCTCCGCCGCATGGTTTCTGGGGTCCGAATCCCGGTCGCCGGCCTATCCAAGTAATTGATTTATATGGATGACCGAGGCGGCGCGGAAGCGGTCGAGGGGCAGTATAGCAGCGGCCGGTCCGGGCTCGATGGGCGCCGTGCAGGAGCGGCGCAAGCCGCGATAGCTGTCTCTAGGGAGCGAGCGTTCGCGACTTGCGTCGCTCCTACAAGCCTGCCTCTTCCGGCGTCCTGGCCTTGATCGACAGGGCATGGATGTCGGTCTGCATCAGGCTGCCGACGGCCTCGAAGACGCGGCGGTGCCGGGCCAGCGGGGCCAGACCGGCAAAGGCGGTGCTGACGATCTCGACCGCGTAATGGCCGCGGCCGTCGCGGGCGCCTTCGTGGCCGGCATGCCGATGACTTTCGTCGATGACCTGCAGCGACACCGGCGCCAAGGTCTGCAACGCGCTGCGGATCATCTCAACCCGGGAATCAGCCTGGCTCATGGCAGTACGTGGCGGAAAGGTTTGATATCGACGCGGGCGTAGACACCGGCGGCGACGTAGGGGTCGGCGTCGGCCCAGGCGCGGGCGTCGGCGAGCGAGGCGAATTCGGCGACGATCAGGCTGCCGGAATATCCGGCCGGCCCCGGATCCTCGGCATCGATCGCCGGGAACGGCCCGGCCAGTTTCAGCCGCCCGGCGTCACGCAATGCCGTGAGGCGTTCCAGATGCGCGGGACGCGCGGCCTTGCGCGCCTCCAGCGAGGAATCGTTGTCGGTGCCGATGATGGCGTACCACATGCGCATGGTCTCCTGGCGAGGCGGGAATGATACGTTATGGCCCGAATGCCGGCGCCCGCATTGCCTGCGGACCGGCGAAAAACATTTCGGGATGTCCGCGCACATGATCCATCGCCTGCTGCTTGCCTGCCTCTTGTCCCTGCCCTTGCTCGCCAATGCGCAGTCGAACGCCACCGTTGCGAGCGCCGCGTCCAGCTCGGCGCCGCGCTTGGGCATCGATTACGAAATCCTGCCGACGGCGATGCCGACCTATGGCCAG
>NZ_DATGBO010000040.1:0-30777 GCF_035312645.1 Arenimonas sp. | reverse complement strand
TGGCCGGCCTGATCGTGTTGTCCACGCATGTGCCGTTGGGCAAGCAGGTGTTGTCGCGCGGCATCATCTTCATCGATCTCGCGATCGCCCAGATCGCCGCACTCGGCGTCATCCTGTCGCAGTTTCTCAATGTCGACGATTTCCTGGTGCAGCACCTCGGCACCGGCATGTCGGGTTACGGCGTGCAGATCGTCGCCGTGGCGGCAGCGCTCGCCGGTGCCGGCCTGCTCGCATGGACCGATCGGCGTTGGCCGGAATACCAGGAGCCGCTGATCGGAACCCTGTTCGTGCTGGCCGCTACCGGCAGCCTGCTGGTGGTGTCGCACAATCCGGAAGGCAGCGAACATCTGAAGAGCCTGTTGGCTGCGGACATCCTGTTCATCGAGTTCAAGCAGCTGATCCCGGCCGCACTGCTGTCGGTCTTGCTGCTCGTTTTCATGTGGATGCGACGCGACCGCTTGTACGGCCTCGTGTTCTATTCCCTGTTCGCGGTTGCGATCACCGTTTCGGTGCAACTGGTCGGCGTGTATCTGGTGTTCGCCAGCCTGATCGTGCCGGCGTTGGCCACGGCCGGAATGCGCGGCAAATCGCGCCTGATCACCGCCTATGCGATCGGTGCGTTCGGCTATGTGCTCGGCCTGTGCCTGTCGGCGATGTTCGATCTGCCCAGCGGCGCCCTGATCGTCTGGACGCTGGCTGCTGGCGGCCTGCTGGCGCAATTGCTGCCTATCGTGCGTCGCTCGCATCCGGCGCGGCCGGCGATCGCGCAGCGCGATGTCGTCGAGACCGAGGCCTGAAACAAGGCATTTCGATAACGACTGCAACGGCAGCGAACCTGTCGTTGCATGCTCCGAAGGCGACGCCAATGCGTCGCCTTCGTTGCCTCCGGCCTCACCCTGGGTGAAACTGTGCGCCACGCCGCACCCCGGGGAGGGGACGCTGACCATGGCCTTATTCGATTTCGTCAAACGCCTGATCGGCGGCAGCAACGAAGCGGCAAAGGCAAAACCCGCCCCCCTGCCCGTGCCGGTGCCGGTTCCCGATTCCGAAAGACCCAACGACAGCGAAGCACCCGCCGTCGTGTTGACTCCCGTCAGCAACATTGACGAGCGCCGGGTCAAATCCCGCGTCAACGCCCGCCCCGGCACCAGCGTGCTGATCATCGACGACTCCGCGACCATCGTCGCGCTGCTGCGCCGGATGATGAAACAGAACAGCTACGAAACCTTCGAAGCCGAGGATGCCGAAAGCGGCATCGAGCTGGCCCGCGAACATCGCCCCGGCCTGATCTTTCTCGACATCGTCCTGCCCGGCATGAACGGTTTCGAGGCGCTGCGCCGCCTGCGCCGCGATCCGCTGACCAAGGACATACCGATCATCATGATCAGCGGCAACGAGCAGGCCACCGAGCAGTTCTACGCGCACCGCATCGGCGCCGACGATTTCATGAAAAAACCCTTCGCGCGCGCGGAAGTGTTCGCGCGCATCGAGCGCCTGCTCGACGCCGACCTGATGCCGCGCCGTCCCAGCCTGCAGGCGCAGGATGCGGAGCCGGAAGCGCAGGGGTGAGTGGCGGGGTCGGGCAACGGCAGCCGCGATCACGGGAAGCGGCATGAGTCGCCAGTCACTTGGATTTAGGGATAGCGCTGCTGCTGATCACGCTATTTCACCGGAGAGCGTCTCTAGGTTTCCCTCCCATTGGCGACATGATCATCAACAAGTTCTCGATACGCGTTGAATGCAAACCTCAATTTTTCGGCCTCCGCGATAAGTGCCGGCAAAACATCACGGGTAAGTATGGGTGGAGAATCGCCTAGCCCGTAGCGCACCACGGAGCCTTTTGGAAAGCTGCGGACGATATTTGATATATGCCCGAAGTCCAGCCTTCGAGCATTTCGATGCTGGGCCTTGTTTCTATACTGGTCTGTTGCATCGCGAAAGACTTCTCCGTCGATGTCTCGCAGAGCTTTGATAAGAACCGCACCAGAAATCCAGTGCGTTGCAACTTCTGAAAGAACGCCAAGGGTGATTTGGTCATCCCCCTTAACAGATTCCCTAGAAATCAGCTTTCCCGCGATAGCTTTGACATAACAGAGCTGTGTCGCACAGAAAATTATTTTTGACTTGAATTTGTACGGAAAGTGGAGACACCAGTCCAATTGCAAATCAGTGAACTCGTATCTTATTTCAAGAGCCTCATCTTCCGAATAATCCTCGAGAATGCGTTCCCATAACTGAGCGCGCGTCAGCCAATAGGCATACTTATTAAAAGTATTTACGAGCTCGCGTGTGAAGTCAGACTCTTGCCAGTCGTAAACGAAGTCGGACTCGCCCTTTGTGTGCTCGTATTTCAAGAATCCAATCGGATGCGGCACACTTTCATTTGCAATTGCCTCTTGCAATTTGTGATACGCGCCAATCATGACTTCAGAAAAATTCATGCAAACCCTGACGTCCTAGTGGAATTCAAGCTGGCAAGGCCGGCATACCTAGAGCCACTGCTCCAGCTTACCCCCAGCAACACCCCGCCAACCCCCATCCGTGGGACACTGGCCCATGCACGCACCCGGTCCGGCCAGTGGCACCGAGGTTGTCGATTGCGACCATTGCCAGGCCGTGTGCTGCCGGCTGACCGTGGTGCTGATGCCCGAGGACGATGTCGCGGAACATCTGCGCGACCGCAACGAAAACGGCGTCGCGGTGCTGGCCAAGGGCGCCGACGGCTGGTGCCTGGCGCTGGATCGGCAAACCATGCGCTGCTCGATCTACGACACCCGCCCCGATACCTGCCGGCGCTTCGCCATGGCCGGGCCGTATTGCCGTTCCGAGCGCCAGCGCTGGCAGGAGATTTCGCTGCAGCTGCTGCCATGACCATGGGCACTGCCCGCCCGAGCGCTTCCTGCGATAGTGTCGGCCGCTTAACCACTGCAGGGGCCATGCATGAGACGCGATTTGGGCAACATCAAATGGATCGGGGCGATGGCGCTCCTGGTCATGGGCGCAGCGACGCAGGCCGATGTCCGGCCTTCCGCCAAGCCCGCCGCACTACCCGCCGCTGTTCCCATGATGGCAGGCAACGCCGACATCCCCTTCGCATCGCCGCACGCCGCTGCGGTATCCGAAGCCAGCGCCGCCAATGCCTGGGGCGGCCCGCGCACCGGCAATGAAGCCACGCTTTCCGACCGCGTCACCAATTACGACATCGACGCCACGCTCGATCCGGTCAAGCACACCGTCGAAGGCAAGCAGAAACTCACCTGGCGCAATCGCAGCGATCGCGAAGTGCGTTCGGTCTACCTGCACATGTACCTCAACGGCTTCTCCGGTCCAGGCAGCACTTTCTACACCGAGCAGCGCGAGCGCGGTTTCGGCTTCCGCAGCGACGTGCCGGTCAAGGACGGCGACTGGGGCCATATCGAACTCAAGAAAGTGATGCAGAACGGCGTCGCCGTGCGCTGGAGCTTCGTGCAGCCCGACGAAGGTCCGAAAACCGACGAAACCGTCGTCCGTTTCGACCTGCCGACGCCAGTCGCTGCCGGTGCCAGCACCACCATCGACATCGATTTCCATGACCAGCTGCCGCGCGTCGTCGCACGCACCGGCTACTTCGGCACCTTCCATCTGGTTGGCCAGTGGTTCCCGAAAATCGCCGTGCTGGAACTGCCCGGCGAACGCGGCGCCACCGAACCGCGCTGGAATGCGCACGAACTCCACGCACACAGCGAGTTCTATGCCGACTTCGGCAGCTATGACGTACGCCTGACAGCACCCAAGGATTACGTCATTGGCGCCACCGGTGAAGAACAGGGCGCGCCGGTCGAGAAAAACGGCATGGTCACGCACCGTTTCGTGCAGGGCGACGTGGTCGATTTCGCCTGGACCGCCGACAAGCGCACTGCGAAACCGCTGGTGGGCAACTGGACCAACCCGGGCAGCCCGAACGTCAAGATCACCGTGTTGTATCCGCCCGAATACGCTGCCAGCGCCGCGCCGGCACTGAAGGCGACGCAGGATTCGCTGACCTATTTCTCCAACACGCTCGGTCCGTATCCGTACAAGACCGTCACCGTGGTGATCCCGCCGCTCAATGCCGAAGAAGCCGGCGGCATGGAGTACCCGACGTTCTTCACCGCGGAAGGTTATTCCGAGGTCAAGCCGAACACGCTGAACCAGTACGAGCTCGACTTCGTCACCATCCATGAGTTCGGCCACGGTTATTTCATGGGCCTGCTCGCTTCGAACGAATTCGAAGAGCCGATGCTCGACGAGGGCCTCAACGAGTACTGGGACCAACGCATGCTGCGCGAGCGCGGCCAGGACATCCACCTGACCTCGTCGTTCCTGAGCAAGATCGGCATCGCGCCGGTCGTCAAGGTGTTCCAGTTTGAACGTCTCGGTGCCTCGATACGCGAGCCGGCAGATCCGGTCGGCTTCAACTCCTGGGATCGCCTGTCCAGCGGCAGCTACGGCAGCGTGTATTCGCGCACCGCAATCACGATGCGCGACCTCGAGCAGCACCTGGGCAAGGCCACCACC
This sequence comes from Arenimonas sp., assembly GCF_035312645.1. Classification (GTDB taxonomy): domain Bacteria; phylum Pseudomonadota; class Gammaproteobacteria; order Xanthomonadales; family Xanthomonadaceae; genus Arenimonas. The sequence continues at coordinate 26,241 of NZ_DATGBO010000040.1, read as the reverse complement.
GAGCGCGCCTACAAGGAATACTACGCACGCTGGAAATTCCGCCATCCGAGCGTGGCCGACCTGCGCGAGACGATCGCGGAAGTGTCCGGCCAGCGCGCTCTGGTCGAAGCGTATTTCGCACAGCAGGTTTACGGCACGCGCAAGGTCGACGACCGCGTCAGCAGCCTGACCAGCGAAGAACAGCATCCGTTGCCGGGGACCTCGATGGTCAACGGCAAATGGGTGGAAGTGACCCAGGAACAGGCCGACAAGCTCACCGATGACCAGCGCACGGCCTGGAAAAAAGCCCATCCCAAGGCGAAGGACTTCGAAGGCCCGTTCCCCTACTTCACTTCGGTGATCGTGCGTCGCAACGGCGCCGCGGTGCCGCAGACGCTGGTGGTGAAATTCGCCGACGGCACGTCCGAGACGGTGAAGTGGAACGAGGATCGCGCCTGGGCGCGTTTCTCCTGGACCAAGCCGGCCAAGGCGGTCTCGGCGGAACTCGATCCGCAGGGAGACAACATGCTCGACTCCAACAAACTCAATGACAGCCGCACGCTCAAGGCGGACAAGTCGGCATCGCGCCGCTGGTCCAGCGACATCGCCGCGGTCTTTCAGACGATCTACTCTTTCCTGGTGACCCTATGAGCTACGACAACAAGCGACTCGGCCTTGGCGCGGTTTTCCGCGCCTTCGGTGCCGCCCTGCAATGGCGGCTGCTGCTGCTGTGGATCCTCGGCCTGCTGCTGCCCACGCTGATCGTGGCGCTGCCGTACTCGATGGCGCTCGGCGCGCAGCTGGATCTTTCCGTGCATGCCGGCGAACTCGCCCGCACCTTCAGCGCCGATGCTTTCAACGACCTCGCCGACGTGTTCAACAACAACGTCGCATTGAGTGGCGCGATGGCGGCCAGCATCCTGGTTACGCTGCTGCTCTCGCCGCTGCTTACCGGCATGACGCTCACCGCGATCCGTTCGCCGCGCACGCTGGGACTGAGTGAACTGGCGCAGGGCGGCATGGCCGAATACGGCCGCCTGTTCCGGATGATGCTTTGGTCGATCGTGCCATTCGGCATCGCGATCGCCCTGGGCAGCGTCGGTTTCTCGGCGGTTGCCGATCGCACGGAAAAAGCGATCACCACGGACGACGTCGCCACCATCGGCAATCTGGCGATGTTCGCGATGGCGGTGTTGTTCGTGTTCGCGCATGCCACGGTCGAGGCTGGACGCGCGCAGTTCGCGGCCGACGCCAACCTGCGTTCGGCGATCCGCGCCTGGTGGCGCGGCTTCAAGCTGGTGCTGCGCCGGCCATTCGCGACGCTGGGTTTCTATCTGGTCGTCACCGCGATCGGACTGGTCATCGCGGCCGTGCTCGGAATCTGGCGGATCAAGATGCCGCATGCCAGCGGCGGTGGTTTCCTGCTCGCCTTCGTGGTGACGCAGTTGATCGTCAGCGTCAACGCCTGGACCCGCAGTGCACGCCTGTATGCCCTGACCAGCGTGGTCAAGGCTTCCTGATCTGCCTGCAACGACGGGGCCGGCTTCTCGCAATGAGGGCCGGCCCCGTTTTCTTTTGCGGCGATTTTTATTTCGGCGACCGCCAAAACCGACGACACGTCCGGATCGCGCAGCGACAAACCGTTAGGATGGTGCCCCTGCCGTGACCGAGCATCCATGTCCGATCTGCCCGCCGCTCCGTTCGCCGGCCTCGATCCCGACCGCATCATCGCGGCGATAGAGAGCGTCGGCGTGATCTGCGATGGCCGCGTACTCGCGCTCAACAGTTACGAAAATCGTGTCTACCGCGTCGGCTGCGAAGACGCGCCGGCGCTGGTCGCCAAGTTCTATCGCCCCGACCGCTGGAGCGATGCCGCCATCATCGAAGAACACGAATTCGCCGCGCAACTGCGCGCTGCCGATCTGTCGGTGGTCGCGCCGCTCCGTATCCACGAACGAACGCTGCATGACGCTGACGGTTTTCGCTTCGCGCTGTTTCCGATGCAGGGCGGGCACGCGCCGGAGCCCGGCGATCGCGACACACTGCGCCAGATCGGCCGCACCTTGGGAAGAATGCACGCCGTCGGCGCCAGCGAAACCTTCGCGCATCGCACCACCCAGAGCATCGAGCTGCAGGCGATCGCGCCGGTGCGCTACCTGCTCGAGGCCGGCTGGTTGCCGCCATCGCTGGAAGCGAATTTCGAGGCGATCGCCAACCTGCTTATCGACGAGATCGAGGACGCCTGGGAGCGCGCCGGCAGCGTCGCGCTGCTGCGTCTGCACGGCGACTGCCATCCCGGCAACATTCTCTGGCGCGACGACGCCGCGCATTTCGTCGATCTCGACGACTGCCTCACCGGCCCGGCGATGCAGGATCTGTGGATGCTGATTTCCGGTGATCGCGAGGCGCAGCGCACACAGTTGGAATGGTTGTTGGAAGGTTACGAGATATTCCGCCCCTTCGATCGCCGCGAGCTGCACCTGATCGAAGCCTTGCGCGCGATGCGCCTGCTGCACTATCACGCGTGGATCGCGCGGCGCTGGCACGACCCGGCATTTCCGGCAGCATTCCCGTGGTTCGAATCGCCGCGGCACTGGGAAGGCGTGATCACGCAAGTGCAGGAGCAACTGGCTATCCTGCGCGAGCCACCGCTGAGTCTTTCCTGACACCGTAGAAAATCCGACGCCCGAAGAATCGAGGAGATCGCGATGACCACTGCCAAAAACACTGTCGCCACCATCATCCCCAGCCTGCATTACCGCGATGCGCCGGCGATGATCGAATGGCTGTGCCGCGCCTTCGGTTTCGAAAAACACGCGGTGTACGAAGACGGCAAGGGTGGCATCGCGCATGCGCAGCTGCGCTTCGGCAACGGCATGATCATGCTCAGTTCGGTCTCGGACACGCAGTGGGGACGACTCATGGTGCAGCCCGCCGACATCGGCGGCCGCGAAAGCCAGCTCGCCTGCGTGATCGTCGCGAACCCCGCCGCGCATTACGCGCAGGCCATCGCTGCCGGCGCGGAAATCATCGACGCACTCGCTGCCCGCGACTATGGCGGCAGCAGCTACGGCTGCCGCGATCCCGAGGGCCACATCTGGAACTTCGGCGACTACGATCCCTGGGTCGCCGACGCAGGCTGAGTGCCTCGCAGGGCATGCGCTGGCCGCGCAACTGAACCCCGCGCAACGCGACCGCCCGCCACGCCACGCTGCGCGCATCCTTTTGCCGGCCCTTGCCTCTTATGGCCAAGGATCGGCATTCGCCGGACCGGACAGGAATCGCGACCTGCCCTCATCGGGCCGCCCTGTCGTGACAAAACATTCAGGCCCGCACGCCTAGGCTCGGGCCAGCCAAGGAGATACCCCATGCGCGACCCGGATTCCCCCGCCAATATCCCGCCACCGGTGCGTGCGTTCACGCGCCGCAGCTTCATCGCCACCGCGACCATCGCCGTCGCCGGCATCGCCATCAGCGCCTGTCGCGCCGGCGAAGCGACCGCCGCGAAACCCATGGCCAACGCCGGCAGCGTGCTGCTGATCCGCTTTTCCGACAGCGGTAAGAAGCTGGGCAGCGAACAGGCGCTGAAAGTGGCCAAGAGCGAAGCCGAATGGCGAAAACAATTGTCGCCGAGCGCGTATTACGTCACCCGCGAAGCCGGCACCGAGCGCGCGTTCACCGGCGAATACTGGAACCTGCACGATCGCGGCGTCTATCGCTGCATCTGCTGCGACACCGCGCTGTTCGATTCCGCGACCAAGTTCGACTCCGGCACCGGCTGGCCGAGTTTCTGGCAGCCGATCGCCAAGGAAAACATCGTCGCCACCAGCGACTATCTGATCGGCATGGAACGCACGGCGATTTCCTGCCGTCGCTGCGATGCGCACCTTGGTCACGTCTTCGACGATGGTCCGCCGCCGACCGGTCTGCGCTATTGCATGAATTCCGTCGCCCTGCGCTTCGCGCACGCCAACTAACCGCCAGGATCGCATCACCATGAATCATCGGAGCAAGACCATGACCACGAAAACCCCGTCGCCACTGAAAACCACCCTCACTCTGCTGATCGTCTCGGCGCTAGCGGCCTGCGGTTTCGCCAGCGCCGGCGAAGGTATCGCACTGCCGAATCCGAAACTCGATGCGCCATTGGCCGCCAGCAAGGGAGAACAGACCGCGGTATTCGCCGGTGGTTGCTTCTGGGGTATCGAAGCTGTGTTCGAACACGTCAAGGGCGTGAAACAGGCGTCGTCGGGATACGCCGGTGGCAATGCTGTCAGCCCCGACTACGAAACAGTGAGCGAAGGCAGCAGTGGCCACGCGGAATCGGTGAAGGTGCAGTTCGATCCGGCAAAGATCAGCTACGGACAACTGCTCAAGGTGTATTTCTCGGTCGCGCACGATCCGACCCAGCTCAATCGCCAGGGCCCCGACACCGGCACGCAATACCGCTCGGCGATCTTCTATGGCAACGAGGAACAAAAACGCATCGCCAACGCCTACATCGCGCAGCTGACGACGGCGAAATCATTCAAGGCACCGATCGTCACCCAGGTCACGCCGCTGAAAGCCTTCTACCCTGCCGAGGCCTACCACCAGGACTACGCGCGCCTGCATCCGGACAACCCGTACATCGTCTACAACGATGCCCCGAAAGTCGCGCACCTCAAGCAGCTGCTTCCGGAGCTTTACAAGCCGTAGGAGCGGGCACGTGGGAGCGGGCATGACCGCGATTTCTTCAAGCCGCGACGAGAATCGTCGCGGTCATGACCCTTCCAGCAAGACGCATCAAATCATGCAAAAGGCATTGAGCTTGTTGCCATCGAGATCACGGAAATAGCCGGCATAAAAACTGTCGCCGCGTGGGCCGGCCGGACCTTCGTCGGTGCCGCCGAGTTCCAGCGCCTTCTTGTAGAGGCGGTCGACTTTCTCCGGCTTGTCGACCACCAGCGCGACCATCACGCCATTGCCGATCGTCGCGGCTTTGCCGTCGTGCGGCTTGATGATGCCCAGGCTGGGCTGCGTGGGCGAAACCGCCCAGGCGATGAACTGGTCCGATTCCATGAAACGGCTCGCGCCGATTTCCGCGAGCAGCGCATCGTAGAACTTGGCCGCGCGATCGAAATCGTTGGTGCCCAGCGTCACATATCCGATCATCGTTTTTCTCCGGTGTTTGCCATCATCGACTTCGCAAAGGCCGTCAGGAGCGCAACTTCCTCAGATTGCATCGCGGGATGGTCGCAGCCAGGACCGTTCCTGCGGAATCATGCCCGCGCGCGCTTCGGAAAACCGACCATGCGCTGCAGTTCTTCATCCCACAATTTCAATCGTGCGCATTGCAGGCTCGTCCACAAGGTCAGGCGCGGCGCGGCCTGCAGCAATGGGCTGGATTCGAACGCCTCGCGCAGGCGGTAATTCGGAATGCGGCTGGCGAGGTGATGGATGTGGTGGTAGCCGATGTTGCCGGTGAACCAGTGGATCACCCGCGGCAGGTCGTAATAGGAACTGCCGGCAATCGCTGCCTGGTTGGAATCCCAATCTTCCTTGCGCGTCCAATAGGTCTGCTCGAAGGTGTGCTGGACGTAGAACAGCCAGACGCCAAGCGCACCGGCGATCAGGATGATCGGCAGGTGCACCAGCAACACGACGTGCCAGCCGATCGCGAAACCCAGCGCGCCGCCGACCAGCAGCAGCATCACGTTGTTGATCAACACGCTCGCCCATTCCTTCTTCCAGGAGAACGGCAGGTCGAACGGGAAACGATGCTTGATCACGAACTGCCAGATCGGGCCGATGCCCAGCAGCACCGGCGTGCTGCGATAGAAGCGGTAGCTCAGGCGACCGAACCACGAACGCGCCTGGTATTCGGCGACCGTCAACGTTTCGACATCGCCGAGCTCGCGACGATCGAGATTGCCGGAGGTGCCGTGATGGATCGCGTGGGTTTTTTTCCAGTAGCCGAACGGGAACAGCGTGATCAGGCCGAGACAGGCGCCGACGGCATTGTTGGCGCGGGCGCTGGCGAAATACGAACCATGGCCGCAGTCATGCTGGATGATGAAAATGCGCACGTACAAACCGGCGGTCGGCAAAGCCAGCAGCAGGGTCCAGAGATAATTCCAGTTCGAGTGCAGGCTCCAGGCCATCAGTGCCCAGAGTGCAAGAAACGGCGGCAGGGTGTTGATGACTTGCCAGATCGCGCGGCCGAGATGCGGCTTGGCGAAACCTGCACACAATTGCCGAAGATTGACGGAGGCGGACGAGGGTTTGGCGACAGGGTTCAATGCACGACTCCGGCAGGGAAACTCATTCTCCGGCGCCGGCCACGCATTAGCAAATTCAAGCGCTTGTTTTGTCGCAAATCCTCAATGTTGATGAGCGCCCGGCTGTCGGCTGGCGGTTTCGTTAGCGCCCCTCGCAGACCATCGCCTTCGTCAATCGCCTCGGGTGCGCAGAATTCACCGCGATACCCGCGGTGATCCGATGCGCATCACGTCACGGTTCGAGGTTCAGTCCGAGCAAGCGCACGCCTTTCTCGCTGCGTGGTTGATGGCTGCTGCCGGGCGGAAACAGCACGTGCGTGCCGGCCCCGAAGCGCTGCTCGCCCTCGATGATCTCGCCGCTGAGCACGTAGTACTGCTCACCGTGCGGATGCGTATCGACATGCGGCCATTGCTGGCCCGGCGCGATATCGACAATCCAGACGCGCACGCCGTCGTTGCTGGGCAAATCGCGCCGCGTCGCGCCGGGGCCGACGTCTACAACCGCGGCAACATCCACGGACAACGCCGACATTGGCGGGCACGCTTCGTCGCTCTTGCCGCTTTCGGCCATCGTCAACAGAGGCGCCGGAGTTTTCGCAACAACGCGTTTGTGCGCCTCGACGATGATTTTCTTGTTGCGGAAACGCACACTGCGCACCATCAGCAGGCGCAGGTCACGAACGAGGTAATCGGCGAGCTCGCGGTCGTCGATGTCGTCGCCGTCGATATCGAGGCGGAAATCACGCCCTTCAAGACTGCCGCCGTTGCTGAACTCGATTTCGAAATCGAACTGCACGCGATGATCCACGGCGATCATCGCCACACCGGAATTTGCGGCTGCGTTCACCGCGCGCCGCTCGCAGCCGCGCGCTGGCTCAGCGCCACGCTGCCGAGAATCAGTGCGCCGGCGATCAGCATCGGCAGCGTCAGCGGCTCACCAAGCAGCAGCCAGGCCCAGGCCACCGCGAACAGGGGCACGAGATAGGTGACTGTCACGGCGCGGCCGGCACCGACGCGTTGGATCAGGCGGTAGTACAACGCATAGGCAATACCGGTGCAGAACACGCCGAGCATTCCGGCGGCGAACCATGAGCGCGGCGGAATCGTCTGCGTCGGCCAATAGGCGATCGCGAACGGCGCGACGACGAGGGCCGAGCACAGCAGTGTCGCCGCCGCGACGGCGGCCGGCGGCAACCCGGTCAAATGTTTTTTCACCAGGTTGGCGCCGATGCCGTAAAGAAATGCCGCCGTCGTGCCTGCGGCAACCGCGCCGCCGACACTCGCACCGGCGGTCTTGCTGCTGGCCAGAACCACCACGCCGGCGAAGCCCGCGAACAAGGCGACGGTACGACGCAGCCCAATCTTTTCGCCATAGAAAAGAAAGGCGACCAGGGCTGTGAACAATACCGCCATCGAATTGGTGATCGCGCCAATGCCTGCAGGCGCGCGCTGCGCCGACCAGGCGAAGAGCGCGAACGGCACCGCTGAATTGATCGCACCGATGATCGCGAGTTTCAGCCAGAGCGCGCCGGTGAATTTCGCACGTTCGCGCCACAGGAACGGCAGCAGGATCAGCGAGCCCAGTCCGAGCCGGATCTCGACCAGGGCCAGCGCGCCGAAATCCTTGGCGGCGATGCGCATGAACAGGAAGGACGCGCCCCAGATCGCAGCAAGTACGCCGAGTTCGATCGGGGTCAGCCAGGCGCGGTCACCGGCAAGCGGGATATTAGCGAGGTCAACGGTCGGGTTCTTCATCTTGGCGCAAGCTCTATTCGTGGCTGACTGCCATTGTCCTCGCCGGCAATCGGCCAACAAGCGCATACTTTCGCTGCCAGACACAAATCATATTTGAGGCTCGATATGGCCCTGCGCGCAGACCTGTTACCGGCATTGGCGGCGTTCGAATCGGCGGCTCGCCACCAGAACTTCGCCCATGCCGCCGAAGAGCTTCACCTCACCGCCAGCGCAGTCAGCCATCACGTGCGCCGGCTGGAATCGCGGCTGGGCGTGAGCCTGTTCCAGCGTCATGCCCGTGGCGTCTCGCTGACTTTCGAAGGCCGGCAGCTCGCCGATTCCGCGAGTAGCGCCATGGCCGATCTCGATGGTGTCGTGCGCGCGCTGCGCATCGCCAAGGACGAGACCGATCGCGTCCGCCTCACTACCCTGCATTCGCTCTCCTACACCTGGCTGATCCCGCGCCTGCCGGGATTCGCGGCTGCGCATCCGAAAATCCGCCTCACCATCGATACCGAAATCGGGCTCTCGCGTTTCGACGAAGGCGGCCATGACCTCGGCATCCGCCACGGACCCGGCCACTGGCCCGGCTTGACCGCGCATCTGCTGATGGCCGATGCCTTGTTTCCCGTCGCCGCACCGACCCTGCCCGGCCTCGCGAAGATCCGCAGCGCCGCCGATGTCGCGAAGTTGCCGTTGATTTCCGACAACGCCCGCCAGGGCTGGCACGACTGGCTGCGCGCTGCCGACGTGCATGGCGCGAAAATCAACGAGCGCTATAACTTCAGCGACACCACCGATGCGCTCAATGCCGCGGCGTTCGGACTTGGCGCTGCACTCGCGCGCGAACGCATCGTCGCGCCCTACCTCGCCAGCGGTCGCCTGGTGCGCCTGCCCGGGCCGACCATGCCGGCACGCTGGGGCTATTCGATCGTCTATCCAGCGCATCGCCGACTGCGACCGGCAGCCCAGGCCTTCGCCGATTGGTTGCTGGAAGAAACCCGCGACGAGCGTTGAACTGACGGTGTCCTTGTTGTTTCCGCAAGACCCATTGAGAAGCCAAGTCACTGGATGCCCGGCTTCGCCGTTGAGAAGCGCTTCCCGCCTTCGCGGGGAAGACAAAATCCCATAAGCTCTTTCCGCTCACCACTCACCACTCACTTCCTCCCGAGAACCCCATGGCCCAGAACTCCCAACAAGACGCCGGCAAACTCATCCTGCGCATCGCGCTAGGCGCGCTGATCCTGCTGCACGGCATTGCCAAGATCAAAGGTGGCGTCGGCGGCATCGAACACATGCTGCAGGCGCATGGCCTGCCGCCGCAGTTGGCCTGGGGCGCGCTGATTGGCGAAGTGCTTGGGCCGGTGTTGTTGATCGCCGGTTTTTATGCGCGCGCCGGTGCCGCGCTGATCGCCGTCAACATGGCGATGGCGTTCTTCCTCGCGCACATGGGCCAGCTCACCGGTCTCAACGAACAAGGCGGCTGGGCGCTGGAATTGCAGGGCATGTTCCTGCTCACCGCGATCGCCCTGAGCTTGCTCGGACCGGGAAAATACAGCGTCAACGGACGTTGATGCCAGCGATCGGAAGCGTTGGTCGGCGTCATCACCACGCTTCGGTCCCGTCATCCCGGCGTTCGCCAGGATGACGATTCACGAATCGGCCAGCCCTCCTCGCACTGAAATTCCCGTCGCCGGAAAATCGCAGAACAATCCGTCCACGCCCAATCGCATCGCCGCCGCCATTTCCGAATGGATATCGGCGTGTCCTTCGCCAACGGCATCATCGCGAAACGTCCACGCATCCACGCACAATCCGGCGGCGTGCGCGGCAGCCACGAGTCCGGAATCGTCACCGTCGCGATAAAGAAGCCGCTTGTGCACGCCCAGGCGCTGCAGCCAGTCACCATGCATCGCAATGGCTGCGGACCAATCGGCATCCGCGTCGAGCAGCAGCGCACAGGGCAAACCGGTTTCGCGATGGATACGCCGCAGCGCCTCCACCTCGAAGCATTGCACCCTGACTTCAACAACTTCCGACAGCGGCGCCACACTGGCGATGAAGGCGGGCACCGGATCGACGCCGCGCGCCGCAAGCTGCGTCGGATGCTTGATCTCGGGATAAAGAACGACATCGCAGCCGCGTTCTTGCGCAGCACCTGCAGCCCAATCGAGGATCGCCGACCAGCGCGGCAGGGAAAATTTTCCATCGTTGTCGCGCGCACGCCCCGGAAACGGTTGCGTCGCTCGCAGCCTGTCCAGTTCGATCGCGAGAAAATCATCCGCACGCCAATCACCATCGCGCCGACGCTGCTCGAACTCCGCATGCATTGCGATATCCGTGCTGCGCGCCAGCGCCGGCTCATGTCGCGCAAACAGGATGCCATCGCCACTTGGAACCAGATCCGGTTCGATCACATCGGCGCCCTGCGTCAGGGCCAATGCATAACCCTGCAATGTATGTTCCGGACGCAAGCCACTGGCGCCGCGGTGAGCGATGATGCAGGGCGGTTTTCGATCAAGCGTTCGCCAATTCATTCGAGCCTCGTGAGTAACGATGTGCCGGAATCGTATAGCCGCGGGCGACGATCGGACTGCCGCGGGAACCATCATAGAGCCGACAGCAATTCGCCGCGCCGCAACGATTGCATCACGCCCGGATGGATCTCGCGGCTGCGAATCGCCAGGCAACACGCTCATGATCGCCCCATGACGCGGGCTTGCCGGCCCCGCGCGGGCTGCTGCTAGACTGCCCCCTACCCTCCTGACCGGCCGAGGCGGACGATGCCCGATATCTTCGTCAGTTATGCCAGCGCCGACCGCGATATCGCGTTCCGCATCGTCGGATTTCTCGAAGGGCAAGGCATCAGCTGCTGGGTGGCGCCGCGCGACGTGTCGCCGGGCGTGGAATACGGCCAGGCGATCATCGATGCGATCGAACAAGCGCGCGCGCTGGTGCTGGTGCTCTCGGACCAGTCCAACGATTCGCAATTCGTGCGCAAGGAAGTCGAACGCGCGGTCAGCAAGACCAAACCGGTGCTACCGGTACGCATCCGCGAAGTGAATCCCTCCGGCGCGCTGGAGTTCTATATTTCCTCGGCGCAGTGGGTCGATGCCTGGAAATCGCCGATGGAGCAGCACCTGATGCCGCTGGTCGCGGCGATCAAGGCGATGTCGGTGCCGGGCGCGGCACCGGTGCGGTCGTCGATTCCGGCGCCGATGCCGATACCCACACCTGCGCGTTCGCATTCGCCGGTATTGCTCGGCCTGTTGGCCGTGGCAGCGATTGCCCTGGCGATCGCGGGAACATGGATCTACAGCCAACGTCCCGCCGCGACCAACATCGCAACGACGGTTCCGGCGGCAAATGCACCGGCTCCGGCATCGACTGTGAGCGCGCCTGCGCCCGTGAACGCCGCCGTCGCAGCACCCGCCGTCACAACACCGGTTGCTGCCGTCGCCACAAACACACCCGCGCCTGTCGCCGCACCTGCGCCTGCGGTTGCACCTGCCGTCGCTGCGCCCGTCGCGCCGGTCGCGCACACACCAAAACGCAACAGCATCGACTTCCTGCTCGGCTTCTGGTGCCAGCCGTACAACGGCATGACCATCCGCTACGAAATCATCCGCACCGGCCCCGATACCGTCCTCACGCGCGTCAATCATCCGCAGGCGGAAAACTGGGATGTCGCCTCGCGCGCGGTCGCGACCGGCGGTGGTTTCGATTTTCTGCCAACCGCCGACGACGCCGATCAGAGCGACAGTTTTCACCTGGACATCGTCGACGACAAGATGATGAAACTCACCCGCGTGAAAGGCGAAGTGCAGGATGGTTCGATCATCCGCATCCGCTGCGCCGCGCAGTAAGCCGGGCCCATGAACGGCCCCGAGGACTGGCTGGCGCGCGTCCGCCAACTCGAGGCCCGCGGCGAACTGCTGCTCGCCTACGACACCGCGTTGCAGGCGCTGGATGCGCATCCCGGACATCTGCGCCTCGGCCATCGCGCCGTCCTCAATCTTGCCAAGGCCGGCGCCACCACGCAGGCGGAAGCGGAGTTCCTGCGGCTAGGCTTGGATGCCTCGAAGGATGTCGACATCGCCGCGCTGGGTGCGCGCATCGCCAAGGATCACGCGCTCGCCAGCACGGGCGCGGAGCGCATCGCGTTGCTGACGCTGGCGGCGGATCGCTACGAAGCGATCTATCGCGGCGGCGGCGGTTACTACCCGGGCATCAATGTCGCCACGCTGCGCCTGCTCGCCGGCGAAACGCGCACCGCCGAACGTATCGCGCGGGAAGTGTTGCCCCTGTGCCGAGTGCCCGGCGAGAGCGTCGAAGAAAACTACTATCGCGCGGCATCGGAAGCCGAAGCCGCGCTGGTGCTCGCCGATGTCGAATCGGCATCGCGAGCGCTGGCGAACGCCGCCGTACAGGGCGAGGACCTCGCCGCACGCGCGGCCACGCGCCGACAGCTTCGATTGGTTTGCGAACAGCGCGGTATCGACGACATCGTGCTGGCGGCGCTGGCACCGCCGGCCGTGATTCATTACACCGGCCACATGATCGCCAGCCCCGGCGCGAACGGTCGCTTTCCTGCCGACCAGGAAGGTGCCATTGCCGCCGCGATCAAGAACGATCTCGATGCGCTGCGTGTCGGTTTCGGCTACGGCGGGCTCGCCTCCGGTGCCGACATCCTGTTCGCCGAAGCCCTGCTCGCGCGTGATGCCGAACTGCACATCGTGCTGCCATTCGCGCGCGACGAATTCACCGCCACTTCCGTCGCGCCCGCCGGCGGCGATTGGCTGCTGCGCTTCGAACGCTGCCTGCAGCAGGCGCATTCGATCACCTTCGCAACCGACGATCGCCATCTCGGCCACGACTGGATTTTTTCCTATGGTTCGTTCGTGGCGATGGGCCTGGCGATATTGCGCGCGCGTTTCCTCGACGCCAGCGTTCAGCAAATCGCAGTCTGGGACGGCGTCGATACCGGCGGCGTGGCCGGCACGAGTTTCGATATCCGCACCTGGCGTGACGCCGGCCGAGAAACGACGATCATCGCCAGCCAGGGCAATGCGGCGGCGACGAATGCGCGATCCACTTTGCCGACGGCATCGGAACGTCAGCTCAAGGCGATGCTGTTCGGCGACGTGAAAGGCTTCAGCAAACTGCAGGAAGCGCAGATCCCCGCGTTCGTGGAAAACGTTCTTGGCGCGATCGGCACGGTGCTCGCACGTTACGGCGCGCAACTGAGTTATCGCAACACTTGGGGTGATGGCTTGTTCCTCGTGCTTGGCGATGTCGCCGCAGCGGCGCGCTGTGCTCTCGACCTGCAAGCAGCGATGAAGGCGATCGACCTGCGCGCCTGCGGTCTTCCGGAAACACTGGCCCTGCGTCTCGGCGGTCACTTCGGCCCGGTATTCGAAGCGATCGACCCGGTGCTAGGCCTGACCAACTATTTCGGCGCGCATGTCAGCCGCACCGCACGCATCGAGCCGGTGACGCCACCGGGCGAGGTCTACGTCACCGAACAATTCGCCGCCCGCCTCGCCCTCGCTCCGGACGGCTTCGCCTGCGATTACGTCGGGCAGGTGCCGGCCGCGAAAAATTTCGGCACGCTGCGGATGTATCACTTGCGGGTGGTGTGAGAGCCATCGCGACGCATCGTGTATCCATGGCACGCAGGTCACCGCAGGCTCGCGTTCACTGAAATCGGTTGGTTTCCCCGGCAGCGCCAACAACGTTTCAGCATCCGTTTCAAACGCTGGTTTGCCTGAAGCCCGCCCCTCAAACCAGCTGATTTACCGCCCGGAATCCGCCTGGACCGCTGAAACCCCGGCAATAACGATAATTTCATGCCCCGTTTGCTATCTTGCTTCGCAGTGGCGAAGTAGCGCCACTTATCGCACGTATCCGCGCTCTCCCACCGCCGTTCCGGCGTCAGCGAACCCCGCTCAGGGTTTGCCGCGGTCGTTCGTCCGTGTTCCGAAATCCGTCAAGGAGGATTCATGAGCGAAACCACACTGCTTATCCAGGACATCGTCGAGGTCAGCCACGAGGGTGCGGAATTCTACGAAGAGGCCGCAAAAGCGGTCACTGACAAAACACTCAGCGGCGTTTTCTCGAAACTGGCCAAGGCCAAGCAGGACCTGATCGAGAACCTGTCCACCGGGGTCAAGGCCAAGAAATCCAAAACGCACGTGATGGCCGACATCGGGCAGTTTTCCAGCGCCTATGCCGATGCCCGCGGCAAGTTCAAGTCGGTGAGCCCGGCCTGCATCACCGCCCTTGAGAAAAGCGAAAGCTCGTTGCAGCACTCGCTCAACCAAGTGGTGTTCGACCGCAGCAACGACTTCATCGTCCGCGTCTACGCCAAGCAATACATCGGTGCCACCGAAGTGCTGAAAAGTCAGCTGCGCAACAGCGTACGCAAGATGGCCGGCTGAGCTTCGTTTCCATCGGTCGACAAAAAGCCCCGCATCGCGGGGCTTTTTGTTGGCGGTGGCAGCGCGCTAGGATCAGGGCATCGACAATGGCGAGGACGCGGCGATGACCGGAAAAATCCCGGGCGATGATCTTTTCGCTACGGCATCTGCGCGCCATCCCTCGATCCGCACCGGCATCGGCGGCTGGGTGTTCGCACCCTGGCGGAATAATTTCTATCCGGCCGGGTTGGTGCAAAAACGCGAACTCGAATACGCGAGTCGCCAACTCGCGACCATCGAAATCAACGGCACTTATTACGGCGCGCAGAAACCGGCGACCTACGCGAAGTGGCGCAACGAGACGCCGGAAGGTTTCGTATTCTCGCTGAAGGCACCGCGCATCATCGTGGAAATGCGCAAGCTCGCCGGCACACGCAAGCTGGTCGAAGGATTTGTATCCGGCGGTCTCGCCGAATTCGGCGACCGCCTGGGACCGCTGCTCTGGCAACTCGGGCCGCATCGTCCTTTCGACGCCGACGATATCGCCGCATTCCTTGACTTGCTGCCGCAACAGCTCGACGGACAGCCGCTGCGCCATGTGCTGGAAGTGCGCCACGACAGTTTCCGCAGCGATGCCTACATCGAGCTGATGCGCGGCCGCGGCCGCGCTTCGGTCTTCACCGATTCACCCGACTATCCATCGTTCGCCGACGTCACCGGCGATTTCGTCTACGCGCGGCTGATGCGCAGCCGATCCGACATCTCGACCGGCTATGCGCCCGCCGACCTCGATGCCTGGGCGGCACGAACACGGCTATGGGCGGAAGGTGGAATTCCGGAGGATCTTCCGACGGTGCAGGAAACGACAGCGACAAAAACAGCACGCGACGTCTTCGTCTATTTCATCAGCAGCGCCAAAGAACGCAATCCCGCGGCGGCGATGGCTTTGTCGACGCGACTGTAACCGCAGCGACCGGCCAGTGATCGGAAACTGGCGCTATTCGCTGACTGCCAAGCGCTTCACCGCCAACAAAGGAATATCGGCGCGGAACGTGTAGCCCATGCGTTCGTATAGAGATTTCGCGCGGGTGTTTTCATGACTCACGTGCAGGAACGGAACGCGCCCGCTGTCGAGGATGTCGTTGCCAAGCATCGCCACCAGGCGTTGCGCATAGCCGCGGCCGGTGTGATCGGGGTGCGTGCAGACGGCGCTGATTTCCTGATGGCCATCGAAGCGCATGCGCTCGCCGGCCATAGCCACGAGCGTATCGCCATCGTAGATCCCGAAATAGCGGCCCATTGCGATCGTGCGCGGCCGGAAATAATACGGATACACCAGGGCCGTCAACGCGAGCATGTCCGCGACCTGCGCCGACGACATCTCGACGATCTCCGGGCCATCGACAACGCTGACCGGCGAATGACAGATCATCTGCGCGATCAGCAGCGAAGGCTTGGCACTCCAGGCATCGGATAGCGGCGGCGCCAGGCCGACGAAACAGACCGACTCACCGGCAGCCACCAGACTCGCAGCCCGTTCTCCTGCCTGCACATCGTCCGAGCCCACCGCGACGAAGGGCGCCGCATCCGACGGATAGCGCGCAGCGTTACCCGACTTGCGCGCCAAAGCCGCGTGCGCGCTGTTGAGCGATGCCCAGACCGGATTGTCGAGAGGATGCGCGCTCATCGTCAGCGTTGCCGAAGGCTTATCCGATCATCGGCAGCTTCAGGCCCTGCTCTTTCGCGCAGGCCTTGGCGATGTCGTAACCGGCATCGGCATGGCGCATCACGCCGGTGCCGGGATCGTTCCAGAGCACGCGCGCGAGGCGCTTGTCGGCGGCATCGCTGCCATCGGCAACGATAACCACGCCGCTGTGCTGGCTGTAGCCCATGCCGACGCCACCGCCATGGTGCAATGACACCCAGGTCGCGCCGCCGGCGACGTTGAGCATCGCGTTGAGCAGCGGCCAGTCGGAAACCGCATCGCTGCCGTCCAGCATTGCTTCGGTTTCGCGATTCGGCGATGCGACCGATCCGGAATCGAGATGATCACGACCGATCACGATCGGCGCGCTGACTTCGCCGGTGCGCACCATTTCGTTGAACGCGAGCGCGAGGCGGTGGCGATCGCCGAGGCCAACCCAGCAGATGCGCGCGGGCAGGCCCTGGAAACTGATGCGTTCCTTGGCCATGTCCAGCCAGCGATGCAGATGCTTGTTGTCGGGCAGCAGCTCTTTCACTTTTTCATCGGTCTTGTAGATGTCTTCCGGATCGCCGGACAGCGCGACCCAACGGAACGGGCCGACGCCGCGGCAGAACAGCGGACGCACGTACGCGGGCACGAAGCCGGGGAAATCGAAAGCATTTTCGCAGCCGACGTCCTTCGCCATCTGCCGGATGTTGTTGCCGTAGTCGAAAGTCGGGATGCCCTGCTTCTCGAACTGCAACATCGCCTCGACGTGCACGCGCATCGATTGTTTGGCGGCGTCGCGCACTTCTTCCGGCGCGGTCTTCTGCTTGTCCCACCATTGTTCCAACGTCCAGCCGATCGGCAGGTAGCCGTGCACGGGATCGTGCGCCGAGGTCTGGTCGGTGACGGCATCGGGACGCACGCCGCGGCGCACGAGTTCGGGCAGGATTTCCGCGGCATTGCCAAGCAGCGCGATCGAACGTGCCTTGCCTTCAACGCGATATTTATCCAGGCGCGCGAGTGCATCATCGAGATCGCTGGCCTGTTCGTCGACATAGCGCGTCTTGATGCGCATGTCGATGCGGCTCTGCTGGCATTCGATGTTCAGCGACGACGCGCCGGCGAGCGATGCCGCAAGCGGCTGCGCGCCGCCCATGCCGCCGAGACCGGCGGTGAGGATCCATTTGCCGGTGAGATCGCCGTTGTAGTGCTGGCGGCCCATCTCGACGAAGGTTTCGTACGTGCCCTGCACGATGCCCTGCGAACCGATGTAGATCCAGCTGCCGGCGGTCATCTGGCCGTACATCATCAAACCTTTCTTATCGAGTTCGTTGAAGTGTTCCCAGGTCGCCCAGTGCGGCACGAGGTTGGAGTTGGCGATCAACACGCGCGGCGCATCCGGGTGCGAGGGGAACACGCCGACCGGCTTGCACGATTGCACGAGCAGGGTTTCGTCGTCCTCGAGCGTGCGCAGGGTTTCCAGGATCCTGTCGTAGCTCGCCCAATCGCGCGCGGCGCGGCCGATGCCGCCGTAGACAACCAGTTCCTGCGGATTCTCAGCGACTTCGTCGTCGAGGTTGTTCTGCAGCATCCGGTACGCGGCCTCGGTGAGCCAGCTCTTGCAATTGAGCGTGCTGCCGCGCGGCGAGCGGATCTTGCGGGTCGGGTCTTTGCGGTTGGCGGACATGCGTAGGCTCCGTAGGCGAGGCGGCAATTATAGCCGCGCCTCTCTCCCGTCCCTGCAGGAGCCAGCTCGCTGGCGACATCCCCGCATCGCAGGAGCCAGCTTGCTGACGACAAGCATGTCTCGACTGCACCCCCCGAACTCCCCTGCTTGCGAGGACAGAGTCTGCATTTCATCGGGATGTCGCCAGCAAGCTGGCTCCTACGGGCGGGGTGTTTTTTGTCGGGATGTCGCCAGCGAGCTGGCTCCCACGGGCGGGGCATTGATGTCCGAAAACGGCGAGTCTGCCGCTGGTGATGGCGTTAGGATGCGGCCATGTCGATCCACACCATGCCCTCGCCCACTATCTGCGACCGCGCCCGCGCCGCGAAGGACGCGCGTTTCGACGGGCTGTTCTTCACGGCGGTGCGCAGCACGGGAATCTATTGCCGGCCGGTTTGCCCGGCACCGACGCCGAAGCGACAGAACATCTCGTATTACCCGAGCGCGGCGGCCGCGGCGGCGGCGGGCTATCGGCCCTGCCTGCGTTGCCGGCCGGAGCTGTCGCCCGGTACGCATGCGCGCGACAACGAAGACGCCGTGCAACGCGCGCTGGCATTGATCGCCGAAGGCGCGTTGCAGGACGGATCGATCGAGACGCTGGCCACGCAGGTCGGCATCGGCAGCCGGCAATTGCGCCGTGTGTTCCTGAGCCAGGCCGGTGCCACGCCGATCGCCGTGCACACGACGCGACGCTTGTTGCTGGCGAAACAATTGCTGACTGAAACCGCGTTGCCGGTAACGCAGGTCGCGCTGGCCGCAGGCTTCAACAGCCTGCGCCGATTCAATGCGGCGTTTCTCGATGGCTGCGGCATGGCGCCAACGGCGATCCGACGCCAGCGCATCGAAACGCCGGCCGGCGTATTGAGCCTGCGCCTTGGCTATCGACCGCCGCTGGATTTCCCGGCGATGCTCGCGTTTCTCGGCAAACGCGCCATTCCCGGCATCGAGCGCATCGATGCCGACAGCTACGAGCGCGTGATCGGCACGGCCGATGCGTCGATCTGGATCCGCGTCACCGCCGATGCAAAAAAGCCGGAGCTGCGCCTGGAAATTTCCGGCGGCGATCCGCGCGCGATTCCGGATATCGTCCGGCGCGTGCGGCGAATTTTCGATCTCGATGCCGATCTCGCGCAGGTCCACGCGGCGTTCGCCGGTGATGCGCTGCTGGCGAAAGCGGCGCGGAAACGTCCGGGCCTGCGGGTTCCCGGCGGCTGGGACGGCTTCGAAGTCGCGGTGCGCGCAGTGCTCGGCCAGCAGGTCAGCGTTGCCGGCGCAACGACGCTGGCGCGGCGGCTGGTCGATACCTACGGCGAACATCGCGCGAGCGCCCGCGCCGGACTGGATCGCGTGTTTCCGACGCCGGCACAATTGCTCGATGCGCCGCTGGAAAAAATCGGCCTGCCGAAATCACGCGCGGCGACGCTGCGTTCGCTGTCCGCGACCGTGCTCGAGCAACGGATTCATTTCGGTGCAGGGCAACGCCTGCAGGATTTCATCGATGCGTTCGTCGCACTCCCTGGCATCGGCCCGTGGACCGCGCACTACGCGGCGATGCGTGCGCTCAGCCATCCCGATGCGTTTCCAGCCGGCGATCTGGTGCTGCAGCAGGTGCTGGGTGACGGGCAACGCCTGAGCGAGCGAGCGACCGAGGCGCGCTCGCAGGCCTGGCGGCCGTGGCGTGCGTATGCCGTGCTGCACCTGTGGCATCTGTCGGGCGACTTGGCGAAGGAGAAGCGCTGATGTGGTACGACGAGTTCGCGACGCCGATCGGCAAACTCACCATTGCGTCAGAAACTGAAGGCCTGCGCCATATCCTGTTCGAGACGAACAGGCATGACATCGGCGAACGCACCGGCTGGAAGCGCGATGCGTCCGCTTTGCGCGAGGCGCGCGAACAATTGCTGGAATATTTCGCCGGCGGGCGCCGGCGGTTCGATCTCGCCCTCGCCCCGGTCGGCACGCCGTTCCAGTGCAAGGTCTGGCGGACGCTCGCGGAAATAGAATTCGGCAGCACCTGGAGTTACGGCGACGTCGCGCGCCGCGTCGGCGACGCCAAAGCCGTGCGCGCCGTCGGTGCCGCGAACGGCCGCAACCCGCTGCCCATCATCCTGCCCTGTCACCGCGTGATCGGCAGCGATGGCAGTCTTACTGGATTTGGTGGTGGCTTGCCGATCAAGCAATTTTTGCTTGAGCATGAGGGCGTGCGTCGGGGACAGTTGGCGCTGGGAATTTAGGAACTCGCCGCCGTTATCTCCGCCTTCGCGGGGATGTTCGGAATCACGACCCGCTCAACTATCGGTGAGCAAGGCCTGCAAGCGCCCGCGATAACGCCGCGCAATCGCTTCCGCCTGCGCATGCCGGCCGTTCTCGACCACCACGCGCCCAGCGACACTCACGCTGCGTAGCAAGGGACGATTTCCCGCAAACACGAATCGATCGTGCAAAGTCTCGGGCGTGACGCCCGCCAGTGCCGGCGCATCGGCATCGAGCACGAGGTGATCGCGCGCCGCACCTTCCTGCTGGCAGGACTGCAGTCCGCCGGCGATCGCGAGTTCGAACAGGTTCTGGCCGGCGCTGGGCTGCGCGGCGGAGCTGCCGACATTGCGCTGCCGGGTGATCAGGCGCTGGCCGTATTCGAGCCAGCGCAGTTCCTCAACCGGTGATACCGAGACATTGGAATCGGAACCGATGCCGATGCGGCCGCCGAGCGCGAGGAATTCGCGCAGCGGGAACAGGCCGTCGCCGAGATTGGCCTCGGTGGTCGGGCATAAGGCCACGACGGCTTTCGATGCCGCGATTCCACGCATTTCCGAATCGCTCAGATGCGTGGCGTGCACCAGCGTCCAGCGTGCATCCACCGGTGCATTCGCCAGCAGCCATTCGACCGGGCGCGCACCGCGCACCGCGATGCAGTCGTCGACTTCCGCAGTCTGTTCGGCGATATGGATATGGATCGGCATGACGGCATCGCCGATCGCCGACAGCACTTCCGCGAGCGCGTCGGCAGGCACGGCGCGCAGGCTGTGCAAGGCGATGCCGACACGCAGACTTTCGTGTTGTTCGGCGCGCAGCGTCGACAGCAATGAAAGATAGGCATCGACGGAATGGCCGAAACGGCGCTGGCGTTCGGATAGCGCGCGACCATCGAAGCCGCCACTCATGTACAGCACCGGCAACAAGGTCAGGCGGATGCCGGTGTCGCGTGCGGCGGCGATGATCGCGCGCGACATCGCCGCGGGATCGGCGTAAGGCCGGCCATCGGGCTGGTGATGCAGGTAATGAAATTCGCAGACGCTGGTGTAGCCGGCTTCGAGCATCTCGACGTACAACTGCGCGGCGATGTCGTACTGCGCTTCCGGATCGATGCGGCCGGCGAAGCGATACATCAGTTCGCGCCAGGTCCAGAAGCTGTCGGCGGGATTGAGCTGGCGTTCGGCGAGGCCAGCCATCGCGCGCTGGAACGCATGCGAATGGATATTGGGGATGCCAGGGAGGACGAGATCGCGCATTTGCCGATTCTAGCCGCTTACAATGCGGCCATGTCTTCTCTCTCCGGCATCGTCGTCCTGGAACTTTCCCGCGTGCTGGCGGGACCGTGGTGCGGCATGCAACTGGCCGATCTCGGCGCCGACGTGATCAAGCTTGAGCCGTTCGAAGGCGACGATACCCGCGGTCTTGGCCCGCCGTTCAAGGATGGCCTCTCGGCGTATTTCGCCTGCTGCAATCGCAACAAGCGTTCGCTCGCCATCGACCTGCGCGCGCCCGGCGCGCGGCCGTTGCTGGAAGCGCTGGTGCGCGAGGCGGATGTGCTGATCGAAAACTATCGGACTGGTACGGCGGAGACACTTGGCGTCGGTTACGAGGAACTCGCGGCGATCAATCCGCGCCTGATCTATTGCTCGATCTCCGGATACGGCCGCACTGGCCCGGATGCGACGCGGCCAGGTTACGACTACGTGGTGCAGGCCGAAGCCGGATTGATGTCGATCACCGGTGCGATCGATGGCGAACCGCACAAGGTCGGCGTCGCGGTCGCCGATCTCGCCACTGGCCAGAACGCGACGACGGCGATCCTCGCCGCGCTGTTCCATCGCCACACCAGCGGTCGCGGCCAGCGCATCGATGTCTCGCTGTTCGACACGCAATTGAGCTGGCTGGCGAACGTCGGCAGCAACGTGCTGTTCACCGGCGAAGACGCGCCGCGTTGCGGCAACGAACATCCAAGCATCGTGCCCTACCAGGCCTTCCATGCCCGCGACGGCGAATTCGTGCTCGCGGTGGCCAGCGAAAAATTGTGGGTGCAGACCTGCATGGCACTCGATCACGAAGACTGGCTGCGCGATGCGCGCTACGGCAACAATGCCGCGCGTGTGACGCATCGCGAAGCCCTGTGCCTGGAGATGGACAGCCTGTTCCTGACGCAGGATGTCGCGCACTGGCTGGCCTTGTTCGATGCCGCTGGCGTGCCGGTGGCGCCGATCAATTCGGTCAAGCAGGCATTGGCGCATCCGGTCGCGCAGGCGCGTGGGCTGCGCATCGAACTCGCCGGCGTGCCGATGATCGGCAGCCCGCTGAATCTTTCCGCGACGCCGGTGCATTACCAGCGCCCGCCGCCGCATCTGGGCGAGCACAGCGACGAGATCGCACGCCACTATGGTCTCGACCCCGCAGTGCTGCGCGCGAATGGAGCGATCCGATGAGCCGTTGGGACCGACTGATTCTCGATGCGCGTCTAGCCACCCTGCGTTCCGACCTGGGCGCGTACGGCGCGATCGAGGCCGGCGCAATCGCCTTCAAGGACGGCGTGATCGTCTACGCCGGTGCGCAGGCGGATCTACCGGATGCGCCGGAAATGCTCGCCGATCACATTGATTCCGCGCATGGCCATTGGCTCACGCCGGGACTCGTCGATTGCCACACGCATCTGGTGTTCGCCGGCAATCGCGCCCAGGAATTCGAGCGACGCCTGCAGGGCGCGAGCTACGAACAGATCGCCCGCGAAGGCGGCGGCATTCTTTCGACGGTAAGAGCGACGCGTGCGCGCTATCCCGACGAATTGTTCGGCGATTCGCTGCCGCGCGCCGCCGCGTTGCGTGCCGACGGCGTGACCACGGTCGAGATCAAGTCCGGTTACGGACTGGATCTGGAAAGCGAACGCCGCATGTTGACGGTCGCGCGCCGGATCGGCCGCGAACTCGGCATCACCGTGCGTACGACCTACCTCGGCGCACATGCATTGCCACCGGAATTCGCCGGTAATGCCGACGGCTACGTCGATGCGGCCTGCGGCTGGCTGCGCGAACTGCACGGCGAAGGTCTGGTCGACGCCGTCGATGCGTTCTGCGAAGGCATCGGTTTCAGCGTGGCGCAGACACGGCGCATGTTCAAAACCGCGCGCGAACTCGGCCTGCCGGTGAAACTGCATGCCGACCAGCTCAGCGATCTCGGCGGTGCCGCGCTTTGCGCGGAGTTCGACGGGCTGTCCGCCGATCATCTCGAATACAGCAGCGAGGACGCGGTCCGCGCGATGGCGAAGCATGGCACCGTTGCCGTGCTGCTGCCTGGCGCATTTCATGTATTGCGGGAAACGAAACTGCCGCCAATCGCGGAGCTGCGCGCGCATGGCGTGGCGATGGCGGTCGCGACCGATCTCAATCCGGGCACGTCGCCGCTGCAGTCGTTGCGTCTGGCGATGTCGATGGCCTGCACGCATTTCCGCCTGACGCCGGAAGAAGCGCTGCGCGGCGCGACCATGCATGCGGCAAAAGCCCTGGGCCTGGAAGATCGCGGCATGCTCGTCGTCGGCCAACGCGCGGATGTCGCCGAATGGGATATCGGCCATCCTTCGGAACTCGCCTACTGGCTGGGCGGCAATCCGCTGCAGCGCCTGTGGATCGGTGGAAAAACGCTGGTGTGATTCGCGGCACTTCGCGGTTATCGGCACCAGAACGAAGAAGCCCCGCAATGCGGGGCTTCGTTCTTTCGCGATGATCGCGAAGGTCTTACTTGGCAGCGGCTTTCTTGGCCGGTGCTTTCTTGGCTGCCGGAGCGGCCTTGGGTGCAGCGACGGCAGCCTTGGTCACGACCTGCTTGGTTGTGGTGTTGGTGCGCGCATTGCCATAGCTGGAAATGTTGCGCTTGCCCTTGGCGGTCTTGCGGTCGCCCTTACCCATGGTGATTTCCTTTAGTGGTCATTCCGAGGCGCGTAGCCTAACACCCGCGGCCACGGGCCACCAAACTCAATGGCTGTGGGCGCAGCCGGCGTCGTGGACATGGCCGTGCGTGAGGCGCAGGTTGATCAGGTGCGCGACCGCGATCAGGGTGCCGCCGAAGGTCATCGTCACCGCGTGCGCAATCACGTTTTCATGCAGCGACGGCATCAACACACCGGCCCAGACCGCAACCAGACCCGGCACCAGAAAAGCCAGCGCGCGATACACGCGATGGCGGCGATAGCCCTGCCACAGGCTGGCCAGAGCCAGCACCGAAGCGAACGCGACGTAGCCGTACTCGAAACCCGAGGAGGCCAGGATGCCCAGGCCCAGGGCCGGCAGCACCGCGAGGACGAAGGGAAGCAAAGCGCAATGGATCGCGCAGATCAGCGCACCGGCCGTGCCCAGGGAGTCGACCCAGGCGGAAAAAAACCAGCGTTTGCGCGGCGTTGGCTGGGTCATGACTTATGGCAGAGGCAATGCATTTGAAACAATATAACATTCTCGTTCGTACCGGACAAGGCAGAAGACCGGGCCCGGACAGATTCATCAAAGCCGCTCCGGTCTCCGGAAGCGGAATCAGGCACTGATCGGGTCAACGATCTTCGCCACCGGCGCGTCCCCGGACCGGTGGCATTTTTCTTCGATGCGATGTGCGTTGGTTCGATTCGCAGGAGCGGCGTGAGCCGCGATTTCTCTGCTCCGCGACGCGACCTGAAGAAATCGCGGCTCACGCCGCTCCTACGACCGAGCTAGGCCGTCTTGCAGTTCGCGCACAGGCCGTGCACTTCCAGCGTCTGCGCGCGCGGCATGAAACCGAGCTTGCGGGCCTGCGTATCGAGCAGGTTGGTGATGCGCTCGTCTTCGAGCTCGATCGCGTTCTGGCAGTTGTCGCAGATCAGGAACGGCACCGAATGCGCGACCTGCGGATGGTGGCAACTGACGAAAGCGTTGATCGAAGCGAGGCGATGGATGAAGCCCTGCTCGAGCAGGAAATCCAGAGCGCGGTAAACGGTCGGTGGCGCGACGCTGCCGGCCGATGCCGACTTCATCAAATCCAGCAGATCGTAGGCCTTGATCGGCTTGCCCGCCGCAGCCACCAGGCCCAGCACCTGCGCACGCAACGGCGTCAGGCGCAGGCCGCGGGTTTCGCAGGCCTGCTCGACGGCGCTGACGAAACCGCGGGCATCGTGCACGTGATGGCCGGGATCGGTGCAGGCATGCGAGTGATCGTGCTTGCTCATGGCATTAGGGTGGGCGCGCGCCCGGCATCTTTCAAGCGCTGGCTTTGGCGATCAGCGCCAGCGCGGCATCGATGCGCGCCAACGCCTCGGTTTGGCCGGCCAGGAACACCGTGTGTTCGATCGACGGCGACACCTGCGTGCCGGTGATCGCCACGCGCAGCGGCTGCGCGATCTTGCCCAGGCCGACGTTCAGCGCCGCGCCGGTCGCCGCCAGGGCTTCGTGCACGGATTCGGGCGACCACTGCCCCAGCGCCGCAAGCTGCGCGCGCACTGCAGTCAACGGCGCTTCGGCAGCGGCGACGAGGTGTTTCGCCACCGCGGCTTCGTCGTAATTTTCCAGTGGCAGATACCAGATCGCCGCACGTGCGGCCATGTCCTTGAGCGTCTGCACGCGATCGCGCAGGGCGACCACGACATCGGCCGGCTTCGGGCCTTTACCCAGATCGTAACCGGCCTGCTGCAGATGCCAGAGCAGATGCTCGGCGACCGCTTCCGGCGCGTCCGTCTTCAGGTAATGCTGGTTGAGCCAGCCGAGTTTGTCGGGATCCAGGCGCGAGGCTTTCGAGTTGACGTCTTCGATCTGGAACAGGGAAATCATCTCGGCCTTGCTGAAGATTTCCTGGTCGCCATGCGACCAGCCCAGGCGCACCAGGTAGTTCATCAGCGCGTGCGGCAGATAGCCGTCGTCGCGGTATTGCATCACGTTGGCAGCGCCGTGGCGCTTGGACAGCTTGTTGCCCTCGGGGTCGAGGATCATCGGCATGTGCGAAAAATGCGGCACCGGCACGCCCAGCGCTTCATAGATATTGATCTGGCGCGGCGTGTTGTTGACGTGGTCGTCGCCGCGGATCACGTCGCTGATCGCCATGTCGATGTCGTCGACGACCACGGCGAAGTTGTAGGTCGGGTAGCCGTCGGAACGGAAGATCACCAGGTCGTCGAGTTCGGTATTGCTCCACTCGATGCGACCCTTGATC